>CAKUGU010000070.1 GCA_934654815.1 uncultured Ellagibacter sp. | reverse complement strand
GACGTCGCGCCCTTGTGGTGGGCTGTGTCCCTGGGCGCCTGCCTCGGCGGCAACGGCACCTTGATCGGCGCCTCCGCGAACGTGGTCATGTCCGACATCGCCAAGAAGAACGGCACGTCGATCACCTTCGCGAACTTCATGAAGTACGGGTTCCCGGTCATGCTCGTGACCATCGCGATCTCGGCCGTCTACCTCATCGTGCGCTTCCCGCCGATGTAGGGGAGAGGCTGGCAGAAACTCAACAAGGCCGCGCGCTCTTCGAAAGGATGGCGCGCGGCTTTTTGTGTGGGGGTGGGAAGAACGAGGTTCCCGGTAGTGGATTCTGATGGTGTGTCAGGAGAATCCGAACCCGTCTAGCGGAAAAACCCGAATTACCGATTGCCTAGCGCTTGATTTGACCTGATCGCATGAGCTTATTCCTCTAAATTGGCGTATTGCACAATCTCGGCCGGAAAGCATTGGCTCTCTCTCTGCATGTCGGCCCCTGAAGTACTTGCATAATGGGATGGAGAGTAAGGACGAGGGGGTCCCATGGTTTCCTACACGTTGCCGGGAATGACGGAGTTTCCCGAGCTGAATCTGCTGTTCCTGTCGTTTTATCGCGACGCACATGACATCTTCTTCGACGATGTTTCGATCGAGAGCGTCTACGGCGGTTTTCCGGGAAGCAAGCTTTGCGGTGGTCGCAATAATGTTGGCGCGCCGCTTCGGGCTGCTGACGTCGAGAAGTGCTTCGCGCGATACCGCGATTTGGGTGTTGCCTGCAATGTCACCTTCACCAATCAGTTCGCGACCGCCGACGCGATCGAGGGCGATGCGTACGGTGCGCTCATATTGGATGCGCTCGATGCGCAGTCGCGATCGTCTGAGGCATGTCCCTCGAACGGCGTGATCCTGTTCACGAAGGCGATGAGCGACTTCGTTCGGGATCGATACCCCGATCTTCGCCGCATATCGTCGACTACCAAGCAGCTGCAATCGATTGAGGCAACCAACAAGGAGATCGATGGGTTCGATCGCGTGGTTCTCAACTACAACTTCACTCACGACGAGCAGGCGCTTTCGGCCATCGTGCATCCTGAGAAGCTCGAGGTCATGGCTAACGAGTATTGCACGTTGGGTTGTCCGTTCCGCTCGGAGCATTATCGAGCGACGAGCGAGAGTCAGATCGAAGGCGTCCCTTGCACCTTCGCGTGCCGGCACAAGCCGGCTCCCCAAGCATGGGGCTTCCTGAACGGGCTCATCGAAGGCGATGTGTTCCTGAAAAACGAGCAAATTCGCCACTATGCGAACGACTTCGGCGTGGGAAGTTTCAAAATCGTCGGCCGCGGGCTGTCCCGCTACGACGTAATCGACTCATATCTTTATTATCTGGTGAAACCCGAGCACTGGTACGAAGTCCGCGATTACCTTATCCACAGGAGTTACCTGTGAAGCACGTCGGCCGCCTCGTTCTTGGGCGGCCGACGTGCTTCACGGCCGTTGATCGCTGACGGCGCTTTCCTGCCACGTGGGAAAGCGCGCGAGTCGTTCGGGCATGATTTCGCGGCTCTGTCTCAGGTTGCGGCTTCTTTCTGCACAGGCGGTGAAACGATAATTTGTGCAATTGCACAAGCAACTGCCGTTTAGTAGAGAAATAATCCTAAATTTTAATCTCAAATGCACGTTTGATGCATTCAGTCTTGGAACGAGGCGCGCCGATTCGTGACCCCGACC
>CAKUGU010000069.1 GCA_934654815.1 uncultured Ellagibacter sp. | reverse complement strand
GTTCTTCACCTCCTTGCGCGCGGCCTTGTCGGCGATGAGGTACAGCTCGAACGTGGCCATCTTGCTCTTCGCGAACAGAGGCGACCCCTGCCCGAGCCACAGGTACCACAGAAGGTCGCGGCCGCGGCGGCGCTCCTCGGCGTCGTGGCTGAAGAACGCCGCGCGCACGTAGCGCTCCATCTCGTCGTAGAGCGCGCGGCCCTTAAACGTGCGCCCGTACACCTCCACTTCCTTCAGGGTGCCGTCGGGGTTGAGCGGCACGCAGGCGTGGAACAGGAGGTTGCCGTTGTGCACCTTGTAGAGGCTTCCCGCCTCCAGGAAGAAGTGCATGTGGCGGCGCAGCTTCTCGCAGCCGGTGAACGCGGCGACGAGGCGGTCCATAACCTCCTCTTCCTCGGGGGTCAGGCGGTACGGGTCGGCCGGGTCGATCGTCGGGAAGAGCTTGTCGGTGAGCTCGTATTCCACGCCGTCGAGCACGACGGTGCCGCGCTCGTAGTCGATCTTGTCCAAAAGCTTGCGGTCGGAAAGCCCGAACGCCGGGTTGTCGTCGATGAGCTTGCCCTCCACCTTGAACTGGATGATCGCCATGGCTTTTTGGATCTTCACGTTCATCTCGAGCTCGGCGGGCGGAAGGTCGGGGTTACCCTTCAGGCCGAAGGCGACGCACGGGTCGTCGGCGTAGGCGCTCGTGGCGAACGTGGCGAGCGGCAGAATGTTGATGCCGTAAGCGTCTTCCAGGATGGACAGGTTGCCGTAACGCGCGCAGTTGCGCACCACGTGCGCGATGCAGCCGCGCTGCCCGAGCGACGCGCCCATCCACACGATGTCGTGGTTGCCCCACTGGATGTCGACCGAGTGGTAATTCATGAGCGTGTCCATGATGGTGTGCGGCGCGGGGCCGCGGTCGTAGATGTCGCCGATGATGTGGAGCTTGTCCACGGCGAGGCGCTGGATCATCGTGGACAGCGCCTCGATGAGCGCGACGCCGCGGCCCGTGCGCACCGCCGCGTCGATGATGGCGGAATAGTAAGCGTCCTTATCGACACCGTGGCGGTCCTCGGTGAGCAGCTCCTCAATGATGTAGGCGAACTCGCGCGGCAGGGCGCGGCGCACCTTCGAGCGCGTGTACTTGCGCGCGGCGCGCTTGCACACCTCGACGAGGCGCGGCACGGTGACGGCGTACCAGGCAGCAGCGTCGTCCACCTGGGACAACGTGAGTTTCGCCTTCTCGCGCGGGTAGTAGATGAGCGTGGCGAGCGCCCGCTTCTCGCTTTCGGGCAGCGTATCGCCGAACACGTCGTCGATCTTCAGGCGGATGGACCCCGAGCCGTTGCGCAGGATGTGCGAGAACGCCTCGTACTCGCCGTGTATGTCAGACGCGAAGAACTCGGTCGCCTTCGGCAGGTTCAGGATGGCCGACAGGTTGATGATCTCGGCCGACGCGGCGGCGACGGTGGGAAACGAGCGGGAAAGAAGCTCGAGATAGCGCTTTTCGGTTGCATCCATGGGGTTCTCCTCCTTGGCAGGTGGGATCGGGCGCTTCACGCTTTCGTTACCGCCTATTGTACTCGCGCGAAGAGCGCCGCACGAAGGGATTATCCCGCGCGGTCGCTCTTCGGGGATGCGGGGGAGCGCGAAGGGGGACGCGATTGGTACAATGACGGTCGGCGAGGCGCGAGAAGGCCTTCGCGCGGAACAGGAGGAAGCGCAGTGGAGATACGGGAAAACCCATCGGACGGCGATGCCGCGAAGAGCGTCGAGCTCATCTCGCGCCCGGAGGGCTTGACGCTTGTGGGCTGCGGCATGGAGGTCCGCGGCGATTTCGCCCGGATGCTTCCGCGGGTGCGCCCCGGCAGGCTCGAGCGCGAGCTGCTGGTGCGCGCGGCGAAGGTGAAGGGCGTCGCGAGCCCCGTCGCCATCGACGCCACGGC
>CAKUGU010000068.1 GCA_934654815.1 uncultured Ellagibacter sp. | reverse complement strand
AGCAGCGGCGCCTTCGCGACGCGGTTCTCGGCAGCGGCCTTCTGGAACACGGGGGTTTCGGCCATGCGCAGGCGGACGACGAGCCCGACGACGACGAGGACGATCGAGAGAAGGAACGGGATGCGCCAGCCGAACGCGACCATCTGGTCGGTGGTGAGCGCAGTATCGAGCAGCAGATTCACGCCGTACGCGCAGAAGAACCCGATCGGCGCACCCAGGTTCGGGAAGCTGCCGTAGAGGGCGCGCTTACCTTCAGGCGCGTTCTCGGTCGCCACGAGCGCGGCGCCCGACCACTCGCCCGCAAGGCCTATGCCCTGCAGCGCGCGGCACACGCACAGAAGCACCACGGCAGCGGGGCCGAGCACGTCGTAGCCGGGGAGAAGCCCCACCACAAACGTCGCGATGCCCATCATCATAAGCGCTGCGACCAGGGTCTTCTTGCGGCCGAGCTTGTCACCGAAGTGGCCGAACAGAAGCGAGCCGAACGGGCGCGCCAGAAACGAGACGGCGAACGTCACGAACGCGAGCAGCGTCGCCAAGACGGGGTTCGACTTCGCGACGTCGGTGAAGAAGATGAGCCCGAAGTAGCTCGCCGCCGCGATGGAGTAGCAGTAGTTGTCGTAGAACTCGATGGCCGTGCCGACCATCGACGCGGCGATAACCTCCGCCGTCGAGTTCTTCGTTTTCTCCTTCGGCTTCGCCCCCAGGGGAAGGGCGCTCGCCGTTAGTGTGCTTGACATGTTTCCTCACTCGCTTTCCTGATGCGCTTCGATGCGTTTTCCGCTTCAAGCAAGCGGCTGTTTGGGAAAGCTATCGGCTCTGCGAAACATGCTGGACGGCAAGAGAACAGACGTGAAATGCATATGAAAAAGCCGGAGGCGTTTTCTCAAACAGCCTCCGGCTTGAATACCCGCAGACTGCCCGATTCGGGTTCGGGCAGCCTTTATGAACAAGCGACCCGAGCCCTAGATAATCGAGCTCGTAATTCGTGCGATATGCAAGTTCATGCAGGTCAACGTATCTTCCTTACTTTCTTCGTGCCGCATTCGGCACCTGCACCCGCGCCCTTTGCGCGACTGCGGGCACTATCATCGTCCAATCGCGCTCGGTGTCAACGACTGGGACGATTTCGTCACATACCCTTCACATTGGGAGGAGAAGGGGACGCGCTTGCTGAGCCGCGACGCGACGGCGCGAGAAAGGCACGGCGAGTATCGCGAAGGCGGTGAAGGGACCTGGAGGCCCGAGCGAGACCCGAGGAGCTCGGGAACCTGGGGCGCGAGAAGCCAGCCCCCTATCGCGCGATCTCGGCGAGGAACTCGTCGCCGAAGCGCTCGAGCTTCGCCTGGCCCACGCCGTTCACCTCCAAGAACTCGGCGTCGGTGCGCGGGAGGCGCTCGCACATGTCGCGCAGCGTCGCGTCGGAGAACACCATGTAAGGCGCGATCCCCTGCTCGCTCGCGAGGCGCTTGCGCAGCGCGCGGAGCCGCTCGAACAAATCGGATGTATCGCCCGTCGCCGCGAAGCCGCGCGAACCGGTGCCGCTCGACCCGAACGCGTGCGCACCGCCGCCGGATATGCCCACACGCTCCTTGCGGCGCGGCACCCGCTTCATCTCGAGCGAGAAATCGGGCGCAGCCGCCGCGCGGAAGTTCGGCCCGAACCCCACCTTGGGGAACCGCCCCTCCGACACGTCGAGGTAGCGCCCGGCGACGAGGAGCTCGATCACTTCCTTCAGGTGGGCCGCCGACGCCTGGGACAGCGTGCCGTAGGCGTTCGCGGAATCGAGCCCGAACGAGCGGACCTTCTCGGTGTTCGCGCCGCGCAGCACGTCGGCCACCATACCCTTGCCGAACTCGCCGCGCAGCTCCTGCACGCAGCGCATGACCGCCCGCGCCTCGCCCGTCACGTCGACGCGCTCGTAGTCGCCCGTGCAGTTCCCGCAGTTGCCGCAGGTCGAAAGCCCGCCCGCCGCCGTTTCGCCGAAATACCCGAGCAGGTACTCGCGCAAGCAACCGCAGGTCAGACAGTAACCCTCCATCGCCGCGAGCATGCGCCTGCGCGCCTGGCGCACCTGCTCGCGCTCCTCAGGCGAAAGCTCCTCGTTGCCCGATTCCTGCTCGATGAAGAAACGGCAGGTGGACAGGTCCTTCTCGCTCCACAGAAGGAAGCACTCCGAGGGCAGCCCGTCGCGCCCGGCGCGGCCCGCTTCCTGGTAGTACGCTTCGATCGAGGCGGGCATGTTGTGATGGATGACGTAACGCACGTTCGACTTGTCGATGCCCATGCCGAACGCATTGGTCGCCACCATGACGGGGGCGTCGTCGTCGATGAAGGCGCGCTGGTTCTCACTGCGTTCGGCGGGATCGAGCCCCGCATGATAGCACGTCGCCCGCACGCCGGCCGCAACGAGCGCGTCTCGCACCGACTCGGTTTCCTTTCTGGTGGAGCAGTACACGATGCCAGAATCGCCCTCGTGCGAAAGCGCGTAGGCGGCGATGCGGGCGAGCTTTTTCTTGGGCTCGAGGCGCTCCACCGAAAAGAACAAGTTCGGCCGGTCGAACCCGGTGACGACGCGATACGGGTCGGAAAGCCCCACGAGTCGCACGATGTCATCGCGCACGCGCTCGGTGGCCGTGGCGGTGAGCGCGCAGACGACAGGACGCGTGGGAAGGCTCGCGATGAAATCCCCGATCTGCAGGTAGGACGGGCGGAAGTCCTGCCCCCACTGCGACACGCAATGCGCCTCGTCGACAGCGATGAGCGAGATGCGCGCCGTCTGCGCGAAGCGGGCGAATCGCATATCGACAAGCCGTTCGGGAGCTACATAGATGATGTCGAATTCGCCGGCGTGCGCCCGGTCGATGACGCACTCCTGCTGCGCTGGAGAGAGCGTGGAGTTGAGAAAGGCGGCGCGGACACCTGCCTGCGTGAGCGCGCGGACCTGGTCGCCCATGAGCGACACGAGCGGCGACACGACGATCGCCGTCCCGGGCAAGACGATGCCCGG
>CAKUGU010000067.1 GCA_934654815.1 uncultured Ellagibacter sp. | reverse complement strand
ACAACGGGGTTCGAACCCGCGACCCCCACCTTGGCAAGGTGGTGCTCTACCAGCTGAGCCATGTCCGCGTCGCGAGGAAGTATATTACGCTTTCCCTTCCCCTCCGTCAACCCCTCATTTCAACTTTTTTCGAAACAAGGAGCAGAAAGCAACTTAGCGCTGAATGGATCCCTGAGGATAGATAACCATCAGGACCAGCAGCGAAAGGATGAAGATGACCGCGAAGATGATGGTGATGCGGTCGAGGTTCTTCTCAACGATGCTCGTGCCGGTCTGCGTCGAGTACACCGAGCTCGCGATCATGTCGGAGATGCCGGTGCCCTTGCCGGAATGCAGAAGAATGAAGATGATCAGGCCGATGCCGGACACGACCAGCAGGATCAGCATGAGGATGAGCAATGGATTCAAAATGCCACTCTTTTCGTTACTCGGTTTGAACTTCGCCCCCTGCGCCTACACGCAAACGGCTATACGCAAGTTATAAATTATACGTGAAGGCCCCAACCAAAACAAGGGCTCGCCACGCCTATTCGGCGATCGACGAGCCCTCATCACGAATCTTCCGCAAGTATCCTCTTACGAGGCGAGCAGGCTCTTGCCCGTCATCTCGAGCGGTGCGTCGATGCCGATCGCGGCGAGCATCGTCGGCGCGATGTCGCAAAGCGCCCCTTCCTCGCCTGAAAGCGAAAGGCCCCGCCCAGAATAGTCCGCAAGCGCGAACGGGACGGGAGCGGTCGTATGCGCCGTGTAGGGCGTGCCGTCGTCGGCGAGCATCCGGTCGGCGTTGCCGTGGTCGGCGGTCACAAATGCCACGCCATGGGCGCGTCTAACAGCAGCGAGCACCTCGGCGACGCCCGCATCGACCGCCTCGACCGCTTTCACGGCAGCGGGAATGACGCCCGTGTGTCCCACCATGTCGCAGTTGGCGAAGTTCACGATGTAGACGTCGGCCGCGCCCTCGTCGATCGCCTGCGCCAAGTTGCGCGCGACCTCGGGCTCGCTCATTTCCGGTTGCAGGTCGTAGGTGGCGACCTTCGGGCTCGAGACGAGCTCGCGCTCCTCCCCCGCCTTCGGCTCCTCGCGCCCGCCGTTCAGGAAGAACGTCACGTGCGCGTACTTCTCGGTCTCGGCGATGTGGTACTGGCGCAGCCCCTTCGCGGCGAGCACGTCGGCGAGCACGTTGTCGGGGAACTCCTTCGGGAAGGCGACGGGCGCCGGGATGTCGGGGTCGTATTCGGTCAGGCACACGAACGACACCTTCGGGAACCGCTTACGCGGAAACCCGTCGAAGGCGGGGTCGACCACCGCGCGCGTGAGCTCGCGGGCGCGGTCGGGGCGGAAGTTGAAGAAGACGACCGCGTCCCCCTCTTTCACGCCCCGCGCGTCGAGCGCGACCGGCTCGACGAACTCATCGGTCACGCCGTTCTCATAGGAGTCGGAAATCACCTGGTCGGGCGTCCTTTGAACGGCAGGCGTGCCGCACACCACAGCTTCCCAGGCACGGCGCACGCGATCCCATCGCTTGTCGCGGTCCATCGCGTAGTAGCGCCCCGCGATGCTCGCGATAAAGACGCGCCCTTCCCAGCCCTTCTCGGCGATGAGGTCCTCGAGCTCGCGGATGTAGCCGGCGCCGCTCGAGGGGGGTACGTCGCGGCCGTCCATGAAGCAGTGCACGCGGATATCGGGCACCCCCGCGTCCACCGCATGGGCAATGAGCGCGTAGAGGTGCTCGTTGCTCGAATGGACGCCGCCATCGGAAAGAAGCCCCATGAGGTGCAGCGCCGCACCAGGAGCGCATGCCGCCTTGAAGGCGTCGTTGATGACCGCGTTGTCGGCGATGGAGCCCGTACGGCAGGCGCGGTTGATCCGCGTGAGCTCCTGATGCACGACGCGTCCGGCGCCGATGTTCAGATGCCCCACCTCGGAATTGCCCATCTGCCCTTCGGGAAGCCCGACTGCCTCACCCGAGGCCTGAAGGCGCGTGAACCCGCGCTCGAGCAGCTTGTCGAGAAAGGGCGTCTTCGCGAGCGAGATCGCGTTGCCGGGGCCTTCGGGCGCAAGGCCGAAACCGTCCATGATCACGAGGCACACGGGCAACGTGAGCGTTTCGCGCGCGGCGCCCGAGACACCGCCCATCATGCGACGACCGCCTTGATGAGCTGGATGAACGAATCGGATTTCAGGCTCGCGCCGCCGATGAGCCCACCGTCGATGTCGGGCTCGGCCACGAGCGCGTCGACGTTGCCCGGGTTCATCGAGCCGCCGTAGAGCACGCGCACGGCGCAGGCTGCTTCCTCCCCGAAAAGCGACGCGATCTCGGCGCGGATGGCGGCGCACACCTCCTGCGCTTGCTCGGGAGTCGCCGTGCGGCCGGTGCCGATGGCCCAGATGGGCTCGTAGGCGACCACGCATTTCGCGACGTCCTCGGCGTCGACGCCCGCGAAGGCGGCGCGCACCTGGGCGCACACGAATTCGTTCGTGGTCCCCTCATCGCGCACGCCGAGCGACTCGCCCACGCATACGATCGGGTTGACGCGCCCAGCGATGAGGGCGCGGACCTTCTTGTTCACGTCCTCGTTGGTCTCGCCGAACAGCCCACGGCGCTCGGAATGGCCGACGATGCAGTACGTGCAGCCGCATTCGCGGATCATGGGAACGGAAACCTCGCCCGTGAACGCGCCCTTTTCCTCCCAGTAGACGTTCTGGGCGCCCACGGCGATCTTGGTCTTGTCGAACTCGAGCACCGTCTTCACGGGCTTCAAGTCGATGAACGGCGGGCAGATGACGACGTCGGCCTTGTCGGCCCAGTCACGCCACCAGTTGTTCGAGATTTCCTGGGTGAGGACGACGGCCTCGCCGATCGCGTTGTTCATCTTCCAGTTGCCGGCCATCATAGGTTTTCTTGCCATAACGCATCCTTTCCGCTGAAAACAAGCGGGGAGACGGCTCGGCCGCATATCCGCAGGCCGCGCCGTCTCCCCCTCGTGTCGCATGAGATTCTACCTGAGCGCCTCGACGCCGGGAAGGGCTTCGCCCTGCACGAGCTCCATGCTCGCGCCGCCGCCCGTCGAAATGAACGTCATCTTGTCCGCCAGGCCGAACTTGTTCACCGCAGCGACGCTGTCGCCGCCGCCGATGATCGTGTCGGCGTCGGACGCCTCGGCGACGGCGAGCGCCACCGCCTTCGTCCCGGCCGCGAACGCGTCCATCTCGAACACGCCCATCGGCCCGTTCCAGAAGACCGTCTTCGCGCCCGCAATGGCGTCCGCGTAGAGCTTCGACGTTTCGGGGCCGATGTCGAGCCCCATCATGTCGTCGGGGATAGCATCGACGGAGACCGTCTCGGTCGCCGCGTCGGGCGCGAACCTGTCCGCGACGACGACGTCGACGGGAAGGAGCAGCTTGCAGCCCACGGCTTCCGCCTTGCGCATCATCTCGGCTGCGCGGTCAACCCATTCATCTTCCTTCAGGGAGGTTCCTACCTTCTTGCCCTGCGCGAGGAGGAACGTGAAGCACATGCCGCCGCCGATGACGAGCGTCTCGCACTTGTCGATGAGCGCGTCGATGACCTTGATCTTGTCGG
>CAKUGU010000066.1 GCA_934654815.1 uncultured Ellagibacter sp. | reverse complement strand
TCCATCACCACCGGCTGCGGCAACAAGGCCATCACCGTCGGCGAGGCGAAGAGCGACCTCGAGATCTACTGCCTGCTTGCCGAGCGCATGGCCAAGATGTTCCCGGATGACCCGAAGGCCTGTTTCGCGCATGAAAAGTACCCCGAGTACCATGATTACCTTGAGAAGAACCGTCTCGAAGGGCGTCATACCTTTGACGAGGTCAAGGGCTTGGTGAAGTTCAAGCGCAAGGTGTACTACAAGAAGTACGAGACCGGCAAGCTGCGCCCGGACGGGCAGCCCGGCTTCCTCACGCCGACCGGCCGCGTGGAGCTGTGGTCCTCGCAGTTCAACGACAACGGAATGGATCCGTTGCCGTACTACTACGAGCCCGACATGTCGCCGCGCATTCCCGACAAGAAGCCCGAGGATCTGCACCTCATCGCGAACCCGTACGTCCCAGAGGAGCTCGACAAGGAATGGCATAAGCGCGACCTGCCGCACGAGGAGATCATGAAGAAGTACCCGTTCGTCCTCTCCACGGGCCATCGCCGCTACAGCTCCTTCCACTCTGAGCATCGTCAGATCGCCGTCCTGCGCGAGATCGACCCGAACCCGATGCTCGAGATCAACCCGAAGGACGCCGAGAAGATCGGCCTGTCCGACGGCCAGTGGTGCGAGATCTCGAACATGTACGGCAAGGCGAAGTACAAGGCTCGCGTGATCCCGACCATCAAGGAAGGCCATGTAGAAGCAGACCACGGCTGGTGGTTCCCCGAGCAGGACGGCTCGGAGCCGTCGCTGTTCGGCGTGTGGCAGTCCAACTGCAACGACCTCATCCCGGTCCACCACAACAACGCGCTCGGCTTGGGCGCACCGTACAAGAGCGCGTGCTGCAACGTCACGCCCTTGAAGGAAAGCTACGACGTCGACATGAAGGCGTTCGACGAGAAATTCGGAAAGCTGGTGTAAACCATGACTCAATACGGCCTGCTCATCGACTATGAATATTGCACCGGCTGCCAGTCCTGCGAGGTGGCGTGCAAAGAGGAGCATCATATGCCCGTAGGCAAATGGGGCATCCGCGTGCTCGACGAGGGCCCTTGGCAGAAGGACGATTCGTCCGACCAGGGAGCCAACTTCAACTGGAACAAGATCCCCGTCCCGACGGACCTCTGCGACCTGTGCGCCGAGCGTCTCGCCAAGCATCGCGAGCCTGTGTGCGTGCACAACTGCCTTGGCGCTTGCATGAAGTTCGGTACCATCGAGGAGATGGCTGCCGAGCTCACCAAGAAGCCCAAACAGGTTCTCTGGGTGCCGACCGAATAGCCGGCAAAAGATCTTCCGGCGCCGAGATTTCTCCACTTCTCGGCTTGCACCCGGCCTTCGCCTCCCCCTCGAAGGCCGGGTTTCCCTCCAGGCGCATCGGGCGCGACGCTTGTGCCCGATGCGCATCGATTGGGGCGGATTCGCGCCATGCGCGCCTATCCGCCTCAACCGATGCGCGCAATCGGGGGATTGGGGCGTTTATTCTTTTTCGGGGAGGGGTATGAAAATGGGAAAAGAAAAAGGGACGGAGCTGACGACGCTCAACGTCGTGGGCATCCTCGCATTGTTCTGCACGATGAGCGAGTTCGCGATCCTGACGCCCTCGATCGCGTCGTTCTCGCATCATTTCGTGGGCACCGATATCACGACCATCATGTTCGCCAACAGCATCACGGGCATCGTGTCGGTGCCGGTAAGCGTCATCTCGGGCGCGATTCTCCACAAAGTCGGATTCAAGCCTATGGCCATCCTGGGCATCCTCATCATGTCGCTCGGCGGGGCGTTCCCGTTCTTGATGCCCGACATCACCGATTACTCGTTCGTTATCGCTTCGCGTATCATCGTGGGGTTCGGCCTCGGCATCATGTTTCCGGTAGGCAATGCGACCATCATCGCCTTGTTCGACGGTGAGAAGCGCTCGCGCCTTTTGGGGCTCGGCATCACCATCCAGTTTTTGTTCAACCTTATTTACACGACGGTTGCGGGCTACTTGACCGAAATCGGGTGGAACTACTCGTTTCTGGCGTACCTCATCGGACTCGTTCCCATGGTGGTGGCGCTTCTATGGATGCCCGAGGCGAAATCTCTCGTTGCGGCGGATCGCGAGCGCGAACGCCGTGAACGCGCGGCTGCGTCTAAGGAAAGCATCCCGCATGCCATCTGGGGATATGCCCTATTCGCCTTGGCAACCTGGACTTGCGTGGTGACCGTGCAGATCGTGACGTCGACCATCCTCGATGCGCGCGGGCTTGCTTCGGCGGGCGAGGCGGCGCTTGTTATCAACTGCTGCGGCCTGGGCACGATCCTGTGCGGGCTTATCTTCCCCTACTTGCTGCGCGTGTTCGGCAACCGCCTGTTCGGCGTGGGCGCGGCTCTGGCCGCGATAGGCTGCATTCCCTGCCTGGTAGCCGACAACACGATTGTCTATGCGATCGGCGTGTTCATCCTGGGATTCGGTGGCTCAGCATTTTTCACCGCGGCGCAGAACGCGACGGGCAACATCGCCCCGAAAAGCCGCGTGCCGTTCGTGAGCGGCATCATGACCTCCATGATGAATCTCGGACCCTTCATCGCGCCGTATCTGTTCGCGGCCACCGTTGCGGCGAATCCCGCTGCCGGCAACGACGCGGTGTTCCCGGTGCTCGTCGCCATCTGTGCGGTATGCGCGGTTATCGGGCTCGTGCATCCGATGCGCGCGCTTACCGGGAAAACCCCGGATGCGGCTTCGGATGAGGCGTCGAGCGAGACGAGCGAAGGGTAGGACGCTATGCCTCGCTGCTTCGCTTGCATCCACTGCGGGAAGTGCGGGCCGCCTTCGTCCGACGCGAAAGTGAAGCCCGCTGGCTGGTGCATCTTCTGCCGCACGCAGAACCCGCCCGACGCTGTGCGCTGCGGGAAGTGCGGCAAGGTGCTGCCGAAGATTCCGGGTAGTATGGTGAAGTAAGGATTTCAGGCTGGCTTATGCCCGTTGGAAATGGGGCTTCGGCGGCGTGAGCGGGTGCGGTGGACGCGTTGTCCGCGGACGGAGCGGCGTGTTCAGAAGCTCGAACAGCTCGCGCGGGACGCTTTCGGCGACCCAGGCGCACATCTCTTTAAGGGGCACGTCGTAGAAGCCGTAGTGCCATTTCGGCATGAGATGCACTTCGAGTTCGACGGTGGCGTCGATCTGGAATTTCAGGCGTTCCGTCAGGGGTTTCTTGTAATAGTCGGTGACGGTTTCGGTGAGCACCTTCCTGCGAGAGCGGGGCGCGAAGTTGTCGATCGCGTTGTAATCGTTCGATTTCGCAACCCCCTCGTAGAACAAGTTGCGGCTCGCGATCGCCACTTCGGTGAGGTAGTAGCCCTCCTGCCATGAAAGCGTGCGCCCGATTTCGTTGGCGCCTTGGGACCAGGCCAATTCGACGTGCCACTGCGCAACGGCGAATTTGTCTTTGAAGCAGCGGTAGAACGTTGCGCGGGAAATCCCCGCTTCTTCGCATATCTGCGTGACGGTGAGCTTGTTGAACGGTATATGGTTGACGAGCTTGTCGGCTGCGTCCAAGATAAGTATCTTCGTCTGATAATCGCTGATGAGAGCGTTGTTCATGAATCGCCATCCCCCCGGTTGAACGATTGGAGCGCACATGCGCGCCACATTGTCGATCCCCATCGACATTTACTGATTATACCGTGAGCGAACCAGGGAGGTTCGCGCTTGCTTTTGCTTGACTGGAGCGTATGGCTAGAGTGTTTGGGCGGGATCGCGAAAACCGGTTCGAAAATGGCGGCTTGTGACGGGTTTGCAAGGGGCGGTGGCATCCAACGACAGGTTTGCGGGGATTTGTGGCGGGCAGTGACGGGTTTGCAAGCGAAAACACGCTCTCTCGCTTGCAAAAGCGGAACAGGATGCCCCGAATCGTTGCAAACCCGTCACAAGCCGCCATTTTCACCTGGAAAAATGAGGGAGGCGGTCGAAAACCGCCCGTTTTCGATCGCCTCCCTACGAAGGTGGGTAAAATCCCCTCGTGGCTCGTGGCTCGTGGCTCGTGGCTCGTGGCTCGTGGCTCGTGGCTCGTGGCTCGTGGCTCGTGGCTCGTGG
>CAKUGU010000065.1 GCA_934654815.1 uncultured Ellagibacter sp. | reverse complement strand
GAGCTGCCGCGCAACGGCATCGTGGGCGTCATCGGCCCGAACGGCGTGGGCAAGTCCACGCTCTTCAAGATGATCGTAGGGAAGGAGCAGCCCACGGCAGGCACGCTCGAGCTGGGCGAAACCGTGAAGCTTTCCTACGTCGACCAGGGGCGCGAGGGCATCAACCCCAACAAGAGCGTGTGGGAGGTCGTGTCGGACGGCCTTGACTACATGATGGTGTGCGAGACCGAAGTGCCGAGCCGCGCGTACGTGGCAAGCTTCGGGTTCAAGGGCTCTGACCAGCAGAAACCCGCCGGCGTGCTCTCGGGCGGCGAGCGCAACCGCCTGAACCTGGCGCTCACTCTGAAGCAGGGTGGCAACTTGCTTCTGCTCGACGAACCCACGAACGATCTCGACGTCGAGACGCTTTCCAGCCTGGAAGAGGCGCTGCTCGAATTCCCCGGTTGCGCGGTGGTGACGAGTCACGACCGCATGTTCCTCGACCGCATCGCCACGCACATCCTGGCATGGGAAGGGACCGACGAGAACCCTGGCAACTGGTTCTGGTTCGAGGGCAACTTCGACAGCTATCAGAAGAACCGCGTCGAGCGCTTGGGCGAAGAGGCGTCGAAGCCGCATCGCCTGCACCGGAAGCTGACGCGAGACTAGATGCTGAGGCCGATCGCCGCGCTTCGCGCATGGTTTAACGGCTCGTGGGACGACGTATGCCTGCGTTGCGGGATGTGCTGCTACGAACGGGAAGTCGATGAAGACGGCTGCGTCGGCATCGACTTCTCCGCGCCGTGCGAGTTCTTCGACGAGGATACGCGCTTGTGTCGCGTGTACGACGAGCGCTTCGAGCGCTGCGGGCGGTGCGGGCGCCTGACGCCGCGGGTCGCCCTGTTCGGGAACCATCTGCCTCCGACCTGCGGATACGTGCTGCGATTTCGGTAAGGGAGTTTCGATAGCGCCATTTATGGTGCGAAAAAAATAGAAGGCTCCGAAGCGCTTCGCTTCGGAGCCTTCTATTTGTGCAGGAGCGCGCCCGCTCGGGCGCATAATTTGGGAACTAACAGTCCACTGGAAGTCCCTGCTCAGGAAATCACTGAGCAGGGACGCGCCCGCTCGGGCGCGGAAATCGGGGAACTAACAGTCCACTGGGTTTTGAACCCGGCTCAGAAAAGCGCTGAGCCGGGTAGCGCCCGCTCGGGCGCATAGTTAGGGAATTAACAACCCACTGGGTTGTTAATTCTTCAAGCTATTGATCGGTGCGGGCATGCGGCCGCCTCGGTGGGCGAAGACGGTGCCGGCGTTCTGATTCACGGGCATGACCGGCGCGTAACCCAGAAGGCCGCCGAAGTCCAGTCGGTCGCCGACCTTCTTGCCGATAGCCGGAATGACGCGCACGGCGGTGGTCTTGTTGTTGATCATGCCGATGGCGCATTCGTCGGCGATGATGCCGAAGATGGTCTCGACCGACGTGTCGCCGGGGATGGCGATCATGTCGAGGCCGACCGAGCACACGCACGTCATGGCCTCGAGCTTCTCCAGGCACAGCGCGCCGGCTTCAGCGGCGCGGATCATGCCGGCGTCTTCCGACACGGGGATGAAGGCGCCCGAAAGGCCGCCGACGCTCGACGACGCCATAACGCCGCCCTTCTTCACCGCGTCGTTCAGCATGGCAAGCGCCGCCGTGGTGCCCGGACCGCCGCACTTCCCGACGCCGATGGTCTCGAGGATTTCCGCCACCGAGTCGCCTTCGGCAGGGGTGGGCGCGAGCGACAAATCGAGAATGCCCTTCGCGACGCCCAAACGCTTGCTCGCCTCGCGCGCCATGAGCTCGCCGGCTCGCGTGATCTTGAAAGCGGTCGCCTTGATCGCCTCGGCGACGCTCGTCATGTCGGCGTCCTTCGGCATGCCGGCCAAAACGGCGCGGACCACGCCCGGTCCCGAAACGCCGACGTTCACGACGGCGTCGGCCTCGCCCGAGCCGTGGAACGCGCCCGCCATGAACGGGTTGTCTTCCACCGCGTTGCAGAAAACAACCAATTTACCTGCGCCGATGCACTGCTTGTCGGCCGTGGCCTCGGCGGCCTTCTTCACGATGCCCGCCATTTTGAAGGCGGCGTCCATGTTGATGCCTGCGCGCGTGGAGCCCACGTTCACGCTCGAGCACACGTAGTCGGTCTGCGCGAGCGCGCTGGGGATGGACTCCATCAGGTTGTTGTCGGCGCGCGACGCCCCCTTGTGCACGAGCGCCGAGAAGCCGCCGACGAAGTCGACGCCGACGGTCTTTGCCGCCTTGTCCATCGCGACGGCGATGGGCGACAGATCGCAGGCGTCGGTCGCCGCGCAGATCTCCGCGATGGGCGTGACGGAGATGCGCTTGTTCACGATGGGAATGCCGTACTCGCGTTCCAGCTGCTCGGCGGTGGGCACGAGCTTCTCCGCGGCGGTGGCCATGCGATCGTAGACCTTGCGCGCCATGGCGTCGATGTCGGAATCGGTGCATCCGCGCAGGTTGAGGCCGAGCGTGATGGTTCGGATGTCAAGGTGCTCCTTGTTGACCATTGCCAGCGTCTCGGCAATTTCCGCGGGTGTAATCTGCATAACGCGCCTTCCTCTCGCTTCGCGGCAGCTGCTCGAGATTCGGGCAGCCTCGTTTTGCTGAATAGGATACCGTTTTTTCGGGGCGCTGCGCATTCGCCGCCCACAAAATCGCGTAATGCGCGCGTGTGCCGTCTTGGCGGCGCGTTTCGACTTTGCTGCACGGCGGTCGCAACGGGGCAGTCGACGTAGTTCCCCTCTCGTTCCTTCTGCATTTCCGGCAAAACCTGTGTAAACGGGCGCCTTGTCCGTTGCCATTCGCGTTTCCGCCCGTTACAATCACGTTATTGAACAATATGTTTATTAATGGTCGCGTTGTCGAAAAGACCCGAACGCAGGCCGAACGGAAGGCGAAGGGGGCGAAGTCCGTGTCGTGCGTTTCCTCCGATACGCAAAGCTGCGAAGACCGCCGCATCACGCGTTCGAAGCAGGCGCTGCGTGAGGCGCTTATCGAACTGACCGAGGAACGCGGGCTCGACGGGTTCTCCGCGAGCGACCTCTGCGCGAAGGCGGGGCTGAACCGCGGCACGCTCTACAACAACTTCGGCGACAAGGACGGCCTGCTCGCGGCTCTCGAGGGCGACGTGATGGCCGACCTGGAGCGCCTCCAAGAAAGCATGCGCGCGCTCAGCCTTAAGGACGTCATGCGCTACCGCGTGGCGAAAAAGCCGCTGCCGTTCCTCATCGAGCTCTTCGATTACCTGCGCGAACAGGGCGATTTCCTCCACGCCGTGCTCGGGCCCAAAGGCGACGCGAGCTTCGGCCCGCGCGTGCGTGACGCGCTGTGCACCGAAATCATCCAGACCATTCTCCACGAGCGCTACCGCAACAACCCGGAGCCGTTCGTGCAGTACTACGTGGCCTTCTACGCAAGCGCGTATCTGGGCGTCATCACGCATTGGATCGACTGCGGCATGAAGGAATCCTCCGAAGACATGGCGCGCATCGCCATGAAGCTTCTTTTCATCAAACCCGGCGAACCGATCAAGCTGTAAGCAAAGGCGAGGCAAATGGAAACCAGCAAATCGAACAATCAGGAACTGACGGCCGACGAGAAGGCATCGCTTTCCGCGTGCTCGGGCGAGGGCTGCGCGCCCCGCACGACGACGGTCGACGCCGCGCCGGTGGGCGAGCCGGTGGTGAAAGACGTGCTCCATATCGGCATCGACGTGGGCTCGACCACGGTGAAGCTCGCCATCCTCGACGAAAACGACGAGGTCAAGTACTCAGTGTACCGGCGCCATCATGCCGATGTGCGCGCCACCATCGTGGAAGTGCTCTCCGAGGCCGCCGAAAGCTTCGGCGACGAGCGCATGACCATCGCCATCACCGGTTCGGGCGGCCTGCTTCTGGCGCAGTGGCTCGGCATCGAGTTCGTGCAGGAGGTCATCGCAAGCAAGACCGCGGTGGAGACCTTCATCCCCAAAACCGACGTCGCCATCGAACTCGGCGGCGAGGACGCGAAGATCATCTACTTCGACAACGGCATCGAGCAGCGCATGAACGGCACGTGCGCGGGCGG
>CAKUGU010000064.1 GCA_934654815.1 uncultured Ellagibacter sp. | reverse complement strand
GGTAGGTCATGCCCTTGTCGTCGGCCTTGAAGTCCCATGCGGTCATGGTAACGAGGTCGATGACGCCCCAGAAGTTGTCCTCAGCGCCCATGGGCAGCTGAGCGGCGACGGCCTTAGCGCCGAGGCGGTCGCGCATGGTCTGGATCGCGTGGAAGAAATCGGCGCCGACGCGGTCGTACTTGTTGATGAAGGCGATGCGCGGAACGCCGTAGCGCTCTGCCTGACGCCACACGGTCTCGGACTGCGGCTGAACACCGGCGACGGCGTCGAACACGGCGACGGTGCCGTCGAGAACGCGCAGGGAGCGCTCGACTTCGGCGGTGAAGTCCACGTGGCCCGGGGTGTCGATGATCTGGAAGCGGTAGGTTTCGCCGTCCTTCTTCCAGAAGCAGGTGGTGGCGGCAGCGGTGATGGTTACGCCGCGCTCCTGTTCCTGCACCATCCAGTCCATGGTGGCTGCGCCGTCATGGACCTCGCCGATCTTGTGGGTCTTGCCCGTGTAGTAAAGAATGCGCTCAGTCGTGGTGGTCTTGCCGGCATCGATGTGGGCCATGATGCCGAAGTTACGGGTGAGCTCGAGATCATTCTGCTTAGCCATGTACCCTCACGCCCTAGAAGCGGTAGTGCGAGAACGCACGGTTGGATTCGGCCATCTTGTACAGGTCTTCGCGCTTCTTCACGGATGCGCCGGTGTTCTCGGCTGCGTCCATGATCTCGGCGGCGAGACGCTGCTTCATGGTGTGCTCCTTGCGCTTGCGCGAGAAGTCGACGATCCAGCGGATAGCGAGCGTGGTGGCGCGACGGGAGTTGACCTCCATCGGCACCTGGTAGGTGGCGCCGCCGACACGCTTCGGCTTGACTTCGAGGGTGGGGCGAACGTTGTCCATTGCCTTCTTGAAGACGGACAGGGGATCCTGGCCGGACTTCTCCTCGACGATTTCGAAAGCACCGTAGACGATGTTCTCGGCAAGGGACTTCTTGCCGTCAAGCATGATCTTGTTGATCAGTTGCGTGACGAGACGGTTGTTGAACTTTGCGTCCGGCTGGGTTTCACGACGGACTGCTGCTGCACGACGCGGCATTGAAAAACTCCTTCTTTCCTGCGCGCTTCGAGGGGGCTTGATCCAACCTCCCATTAGGCCGCGGGCGCCGACCTTTTCGGCTTACCCTTGTGCGCGGCCCGCGCGACTTAACGGTTTACTTATTTCGGGCGCTTGGCACCGTAGCGGCTACGAGCCTGCTTGCGCTTGTCGACTGCAGCGCAGTCGAGAGCGGCGCGGATGACCTTGTAACGGACACCAGGAAGGTCCTTAACACGACCACCGCGGATGAGCACCATGGAGTGCTCCTGCAGGTTGTGACCTTCGCCCGGGATGTAGGCAGTGACTTCCATGCCGTTGACGAGGCGGACACGGCAAACCTTACGAAGTGCCGAGTTCGGCTTCTTCGGGGTGGTGGTGTACACGCGGGTGCACACGCCACGCTTCTGCGGGTTGCCCTTGAGCGCCGGCGTCTTGGACTTGGCGACTGCCGTCTTGCGGCCCTTGCGGACCAGCTGGTTAATAGTAGGCAAGTTCCTTCTCCTTCTTTTACTACCCGACCCGACCGCGGTTTGACCAACTGCCCGCGGCAAGGCCTTATGCCTGCTTGGAACCTTCCGAGGAAGGCTCCCCTTTTTCATGTACGCTCAGCTGGTGCGCACACGAAAAAAGACACCGCATAGCGGCGCGAGGGTGTACATTATCACCCGAATACCTGATTGTCAAACGCCACGCGTCCGGGCGTGTCCATTCCCTCCGGCAAGCGGTGGGACGCGCCTTCCCCACCCCTGATTCCAAGGCGAAAGCACGCCTTTCGGGGCGGGAAACGTGCTTTCCCGCAGGTTCACGGGCGCTTCGTCCCTTGAAAACGCGAACGAGACGCCGTGAGGGAAGGGCGTCTCGTTCGATAAGTCTTGCGAAACCGGGGGGATGGACCCGGCCTCGCCGGAGTTGGCTTGTTGGGGCCGGGTTAGCAGCTGCGTCCCGCGCGAACGCCGTCGACGTAGGCATTCTCGGCCGCGGTGACCGCGCGCATGCGGCTTCCGCGCTTCTCCTTCAGGGCCTCGGCGGCGTCGATCACGTCGCGCTCGGCGTCGAGCTTGCGGTTGCGGAAGTAGACCGCCCAGTTCACCGCGATGCACACGACGTTGATGAAGTACACGGCGAGCACCCAGTTGATGGTACCCGACACGAACTTCGCCGCGATGCCGGCGAAGTAGCCGAGCGTGATGAGCAGAATGAACTGCCAGCTCGTGCCCGCCGCCGTGCGCGCCTTGAAGTTCTTGTAGGCGTTCATCGGCCACGACAGACCGAAGCAGATGAGCATGATCGCCTCGAGTATTTCAGCCATTTCAAAACCTTCTTCGCTTCTCGTCTTTGACGGTTCCCCATCTTAGGCGTCTGCTTGATAATGTCTAATATATAATTAGAATTATTCTCATAGGTTATGCATTATGAATGGAGCGCCATGGAACTCTTGCAGCTGAAGTACTTCCTCGCCGTCGCGGAAAGCGAGCACATGACCAACACGGCCAAGCGCCTCCACGTGGCGCAGCCGGCGCTCACCCAGTCGATCCACCGTTTGGAACGGGAACTCGGGGTGGAGCTCTTCGAGCGGGCCGGGCGCGGAATCCGCCTCACCCCCGCAGGCGCCTACATGCGCGACCGCGTGAAGCCGGCGCTTTCGGCGCTGCACGACCTGCCCCGCGACGTCCGGGAGTTCCAAACGGGCGAGGAAAGCGTTGTGCGCGTGGGCGTGCACGCGGCGTCGGGCGTGGCGGTCGACGGCATCGCGGCGTTCAGCGAGCTTCACCCCCACATCTCCTTCGAGGTGATTCAAGACGAAGGCGAGCGCCACCGCGACGTCATCGTGACGACCATCACCCCGCGCGGCTCGAGCACCGTGGAAAACGCCGCGGAGAAGAAATCGTTCACCGAGCGCATCGGGGTCGCCGTTCCCGCTGCGAGCGCGTTTCGGGAGGAGACGTCGCTTGCCGATCTTGCCCACGAGCGGTTCATCGCGCTCGCAGGGTCGCGCCGTTTCCGCGAGGTGTGCGACACCTTCTGCGCGCGCCGGGCGTTCACCCCGCATATCTCGTTCGAAAGCGACAACCCGCTCGTCGTGAAGAAGATGATCGGGCTCGGGCTCGGCGTGGGGTTCTGGCCCGACTACAGCTGGGGCGAGCTCGACGAGGAGACGACGCGCCTCGTGCATCTGCAAGAGCACGAGTTCGAGCGGACGGTCGTCGTGGCGAAAACAAACCGCTGCGCCCCCGGGTCGGCGGCGCAGCGGTTCTACGAGTTCCTTGTTCGGTTCACGGCGAAGCGCTGGGAAGGCCCCGCCGTGTGAAGCATCGGCTAGGCGGCGAGGATGGGGGCCGCGACCTGCTTCTTGCGGGAAAGCACGCCCGGCATCCAGACGCTCTTTCCGTCGTTCAAATCGACGCCGAACACTTGCGAGACGAACTGGGTGTCGCCTTCGCAGATGAACTGGCTGCCCTCGGCGAGGATGTCGGTCGCGAAGAACAGCACGAACTGGTAGCCCTTTTCGGCGACGAGAGCCTTGATGGCCTCGCGGATCTCGGGCTCGCGGCCGAGGACCGCCTTCAGATCGACGGTCTCGAACTGGCCGATGTAGACCTTGTTGCCGTTCTTGAGCTCGAATTCCTTCGCGTCGGCGTTCACGAGCTTGTCGACGGGCAGCTCTGCGGGGTTGGAACGGCACTTGAAGATGTCCATGCCGTACTCGACCGGGTCGAGGCCTAAGGTCTTGGCCGTGCGCGCGATGATGTCGCGGTCGAAGTCGGTCGTGGTGGGCGACTTCATGATGACGGTGTCGGTAAGCATGGCGCCGAGGAGCAACGCGGCGATGGACTCGGGCATGTCGACGCCCTCGATCTCGAACTCGCGTGCGACGATGGCGGCGGTGGAGCCGACGGGCTTCACGTTCACGCGGATGGGCTGCGCAGTGGTGAGGCCGCCGAGGCGGTGGTGATCGACGACTTCGACGAGGTCGTCGGTGTCAAGGCCGTCGACGGACTGCAGAAGCTCGTTGTGATCGACGAGAACGACCTTGGCGCCCTCGGGAACCGACTCGATGAGACGGGGCTCGGCGATGCCGCGCTCGCCTAAGATCCACTCGGTTTCCGGCGGAAGCGGCCCTAGGCGGACCGGCTCGTAAACCGCGTCCTCACCCGCGCGGCGGGCAAGCTCGTTTTTGAGATAGGCGTAGCCAACAGCAGCGCTGATGGCGTCATTGTCGGGGTTCTTGTGGCCGACGACTACGATCGATGACGACATGGTTTCCTCTCCTTGGCCGAACGCGCGCCTTTGGCATGAAGCCGCGAGCGCGCCGTTAGGCGTTTCGTTTCCGTGAATCAGCAGAAGCGGGCGGCATGCCCGCTTAAGCGCTAACCAGTATAGCGCCCTCCCCCGTCCGCGCGAAGGGCGGCGCGGCATTCGGCGCGAAGAGGGCGCAGAACACGCGGGAGCTATTCCCCGAGGCAGGCGGAAAGCGCCGCAACCGTGAGGTCGTACTGTTCCTTCACCGCCGGGAACAGCGGGCGGGCGGCTTCCATGTCGTTCGCGCGGAGCGCCTCGGTGATCTCCACCGCGGGCACGAACAGGTTGTCGAACCCGAGGTTCTGGCACACGCCCTTGAGCGTATGCGCGGCGACGAACGCGGCCTGGGTGTCGCCCGCTTCCATCGCTTCGGCGAGCTGCGCGAAGCTTTGGTCTTTGAGGAACTTGCCCGCGAACCGCGTGACGAGCGCGTCGCTCGAAAGGCGGCGGAGCACGCCTTCGTAGTCGGCCCCGATCTTCTCGTATGCTTCCTTGATATCGCTCATAGCGTCATGCTCCTTACTG
>CAKUGU010000063.1 GCA_934654815.1 uncultured Ellagibacter sp. | reverse complement strand
GTGTCGAAGTGAACGTGAAGCGCGACGGTAAGGAATACGAGATCGATTTCGACCACGGCCACACCGCGACCAAGCTTCACGAAATCGGTTCGGCGGACCACACGGGCACAAAGGTCACGTTCTGGCCCGACGCCGAGATCTTCACTGAGACGACGATTTACGACTACGACACGCTTGCCGCGCGTTTCCGCGAAATGGCGTTTTTGAACAAAGGGCTCAAGATCACGCTCCACGACGAGCGCGCCAACCCGGGCAGCGTCGTGAGCGACAAGGCTCCCGAGCCGCGCGTCGAGGTGTTTCAGTACGCCGGCGGCATCATCGACTTCGTGAAGTACCTGAACGAGGGCAAGGAAACGCTCAACAAGCCGATCTACTTCGCGGCGGAAAACGCCGACGGCACCGTCGAGGTAGCCATGCAGTGGTCGACGTCGTATTCTTCAAACTCGGTCATGGCGTTCGCCAACAACATCAATACGCACGAGGGAGGCACGCACCTCGACGGCTTCAAGCAGGCCGTCACGCGCACGATCAACGACTACGCGCGCAGTAAGGGTATCTTGAAGGAAAAGGATTCGAACCTTTCCGGCGACGACACGCGCGAGGGCCTGGCGGCGATCATCTCCGTCAAGCTGCACGACCCGCAGTTCGAGGGTCAGACGAAGACGAAGCTCGGCAACACTGAGATCCGTCCGCTCGTGCAGAACGCGGTGACGCAAGGCCTCGCCGAGTACCTGGAGGAAAACCCCACGCCGGCGAAACGCATCATCAGCAAGGCGACGCAGGCTCTGAAGGCCCGCGAGGCCGCGCGCAAGGCGCGCGAGATGACGCGCCGCAAGGGCGTGCTCGACTCGTTCGCCCTGCCGGGCAAGCTGGCCGACTGCTCCTCGAAGAACGCCGAAGAGTCCGAAATCTTCATTGTAGAGGGCGATTCCGCAGGTGGCAGCGCCAAGCAGGCGCGCGACCGCAAGACGCAGGCGATTCTTCCCCTTCGCGGCAAGATTCTGAACGTGGAGCGCGCGGGTCTGCACCGCTCGCTTTCGAGTGACACCATCAGCTCGCTCATCACGGCGATCGGCACGAACATCGGCGACGACTTCGACGCTGACCAGGCGCGTTATCACCGCATCATCATCATGACCGATGCCGATGTCGACGGCGCGCATATCCGCATCCTTCTGCTCACGTTCTTCTACCGCTACATGCCCGAGCTCATCAACCGAGGCTACATCTATATCGCGTGCCCACCGATCTTCGGCGTGAAGAAGAAGAACACGCGATCGACCAAGATCGAGCGCTACATCTACGACGAGAACGCACTTTCCGAAACGCTCGCCGAGATGGGCGGGTCGGACAAGTACGACGTCCAGCGCTACAAGGGCCTTGGCGAGATGGACCCCGATCAGCTGTGGGAAACAACGATGGAGCCTGCGACGCGAACGCTTCTGCAGGTGAACATCGACGACGCGGCAGAGGCAGAGCGCACGGTGAGCGAGCTTATGGGCGACCAGGTGGAACCCCGCAAGGAATTCATCCAGAAGCACGCTCGCGACGTCCGCTTCCTCGACATTTAGGAGACGTAAGTGGCAGATAACAACGAATTCGAATCGCCGGACGAGGGCAAGAAGCCCGAGCGCGACGACGCGTTCAACGAGATGCTCGACCGCGCCGAGGAAGACGCCGCAAGCGAAGCCGACGAAGACGGGGAATCCGCGGGCGAAGAAGGGGAGCCCTCAAAGCCCGCGATAGGGTCAGCGGTGTCGGAGGAGCAGCTGGCACAATCCATGCTCGTTGACATGCCGAGCGCGCACGGCGCCATCATCGAGGGCGCCAACGGCGGCGAGGGCACGACCGTTCGCAGCGCCTACCTGGGCAAAGAGATGCAGGCGTCGTTCTTGGAATATTCCATGAGCGTCATCGTCTCGCGCGCTTTGCCCGATGTGCGCGACGGCCTGAAACCCGTTCACCGCCGCATTCTGTACGCTATGAACGAGTCCGGCTACACGCCGAACCGCCCGCACATGAAGTCTGCGCGTACCGTCGGCGACGTCATCGGCAAGTACCATCCGCACGGCGACTCCGCGGTTTACGACACGATGGTTCGCCTGGCGCAGCCGTTCTCGATGCGCGTGCCGCTCGTCGACGGCCACGGCAACTTCGGCTCGATCGATGGCGACTCCGCAGCCGCCATGCGCTACACCGAGGCGCGCTTGGACAAGGCCGCAATGGAGCTTCTGCGCGACCTCGACAAGGAAACCGTCGACTTCCAACCCAACTACGACGAAAGCCTCGAGGAACCGAAGGTTCTTCCCGCGCGTTTCCCGAACCTGCTGGTCAACGGCTCGAACGGCATCGCCGTCGGCATGGCGACGAACATCCCGCCGCATAACCTCGGAGAGACGATCGACGCGACGTGCATGATGCTCGACAACCCGGACGTGACCACTGAAGAGCTCATGACCGTGCTCCCCGGCCCCGATTTCCCGACCGGTGGCATCATCATGGGGAAGAAGGGCATCCTCGACGCGTACGAGACCGGCCGTGGCTCGCTCACGGTGCGCGCGAAGTGCAAGATCGAGGAGCGCAAGAATGGCAAGTCGGCCATCGTCGTCACCGAGATCCCCTACCAGGTGAACCGCAAGCGCCTGCTCGAGAAGCTCGGCGAGCTCGTGCGCGACAAGAAGCTGCCCGAGATCTCGAACATCCACGACGCGGCCGACCGCCACGGCATCGACATCGTCATCGACCTGAAGCAGAACGCGCTTCCCCAGGTCGTCCTGAACAAGCTGTACAAGCACACGCAGCTGCAGGTCGGCTTCGGCGTGATCATGCTCGCGCTCGTCGACGGCGTCCCCCGCGTGCTGTCGCTCAAGGAGATGCTGTTCTACTACATCGAGCACCAGAAGAACGTCATCGAGCGCCGCACGCGCTTCGAGCTGAAGAAGGCGGAGGAGCGCGCCCATATCCTCGACGGATACATCGTCGCGCTCGACAACATCGACGAGGTCATCCACATCATCCGCTCGTCTCAGACCGACAAAGAGGCGGGTGCTCGCTTGACCGAGCGCTTCGGCCTGTCGAAGAAGCAAACGGACGCCATCCTCGAGATGCGCCTGCGCCGCCTGACCGGATTGGAACGCGAGAAGATCGAGCAGGAACTGACCGACCTCCGTGAGAAGATCGCCTACTACAAGCGCGTGCTCGAAGACGAGGGCCTGCTCAAGCAGATCATCAAAGATGAGCTGCAGGAAATCAAGAAGAAGTTCGGCTCGCCCCGCAAGACGCAGCTCACTGCTGCGGCCAAGGAAATCGACGTCGAGGACCTCATCGCCGAGGAGAACATGGTCGTCACGATGACGAAGGCCGGCTACATCAAGCGCCTTCCCGTCTCGACGTACCGTCAGCAGAAGCGCGGCGGCAAGGGCATGCAGGGCGTGAACCTGAAGGACAGTGACTACGTCGAGCACCTGTTCGTGGCTTCGACGCACTCGTACATGCTCTTCTTCTCCACCGCCGGCAAGGTGTACCGTCTGAAGGTGTACGAGATTCCCGAGGCATCGCGCCACGCGCGCGGGACGGCGGTTGTGAACCTGCTTCCGCTCCAGAAGGGCGAGACCATCTCCGCCGTCATCGCGACGAAGGACTTCCCCGATTCCGAATACCTCATGTTCGCGACCGAGCAGGGTATGGTGAAGAAGACCTCGATGGACCAGTACGACCGCACGCGTCGCGACGGCCTTATCGCGATCAACCTGAAAGAAGGCGACCAGCTCATCTCGGTGCGTCGTGTGGCGGCCGGCGAGAAGGTCATCATGGTGTCGTCTGCCGGCAAGGCGATCATGTGGGGCGAATCCGAGGTCCGCGCCATGGGTCGCGACACCATGGGCGTGCGCGGCATGACGGTGCCGCCCGATGCGCATGTCCTCGGCATGGAGGTTGCAGCGCCTGGCACCGATTTGTTCGTGATCACCGAGAAAGGCTACGGCAAGCGCACCTCGGTCGAGGAGTACCCCGAGCACCATCGCGGCGGGCAGGGCGTGTCGACGATCACGATGACGCAGAAGAAGGGCCTGCTCGCAGGCATGAAGATCGTGCGTCCCGACGACGAGATCATGATCATCTCGGAGGAAGGCGTCGTCGTTCGCACGCCGGTGAGCGGGATCTCCGAGCTTGGCCGCTCCACGCAAGGCGTTCGTGTCATGAACGTGGCCGACAAGGACCGAGTGACTGCGGTGGCCATCTCGAGCACCGGCAAGAAGAAACGCGCGCCGAAGGGTGACGTCGCGGAAAGCGCTTCCGACGCGCCTGAACTCGAAGAGAACGTCGAGCTCGGCGAGGAAGACTTGGACTAGCTTTGGCACGATAGGGCGCGCCGTATGGGCGCACCTTTATAGGAAGAAGGGCCTGCGGTGTTGGACGCCGCAGGCCCTTCGCGTTTCGGGGAAGGATGCTCGGGGCTCGCTATTCCTCGAAGTCTTCGGGTGCGATGTTCTCGATGAAGTTGTGGAACTCCTTGAGCTCGGCATCGGAGGCGTTCTCGCGCATGATGTAAGGGAAGCTGCCGCGTTCAAGTGCGTCTTCCTCGATGTAGAGCGGCGCGTCTTGCCGCACCGCGAGCGCGATGGCGTCGCTCGGGCGGGCATCGAGCTCGATTATGCGCTCGCCCTGGTGCAGGAACAGCTTCGAGAAGAACGTTGTTCCCTTAACGTCGCAGATGACCGCGTGGTCGATTCTCGCATCAAGGTTCGTTACGGCATCGAGCATGAGGTCGTGGGTCATCGGCCGCGGCGTCTTCACGTGCTCGACCGCTATGGCGAGCTGCATCGCCTCGGCGGGGCCGACCCAGATGGGAACGACGCGCGATTTGTTGCCGGGAGTCTCCTCTATCGGCTGAAGGACGAGTGCGGCCGGGTGGTTCGGGTTGGTGACGATAAGCGTGAGAACCTTCAAAGGGATCATTGGAGCTCCTTTGCGTCAAATATTTTCAAAAATCTTATCAGAAAAGGGTTGACGCGGGTATGGTCGCGGGTTATTATAATTGAGCACTTTTTCGAGGGCCCGTAGCTCAGTTGGTTAGAGCGCACGCCTGATAAGCGTGAGGTCGCTGGTTCAAATCCATTCGGGCCCACC
>CAKUGU010000062.1 GCA_934654815.1 uncultured Ellagibacter sp. | reverse complement strand
GCGCGCGTCCAGCTGATGTTGCCGCGCAGCGTGTTGATCTCGCCGTTGTGGATGATGTAGCGGTTCGGGTGCGCGCGCTCCCACGACGGCGTGGTGTTCGTGGAGTAGCGCGAGTGGACGAGCGCGAGCGAGGTTTCCACCGCGGCGTCGTTCAGGTCGGTGAAGAAGCGGCGCATCTGCGTGGCGACGAGCATGCCCTTGTACACGATCGTGCGCGACGACATGGAGCACACGTAGAAGATCTTGCCGGCAAGCGCCGGGTTGGCGTCGGCGGCGCGCTCGATGGTGCGGCGACACACGTAGAGCTTGCGCTCGAAATCCTGACCGGCGGCAACGCCTTCGGGACGGAGCAGGAACGCCTGCAGAATGGTCGGCATGCACGCTTGAGCGGTTTGCCCCAGGTCATGCGGGTCGACCGGCACCTCGCGCCAGAACATGAGCGGCACGCCGCAGGCGGCGCAGCCTTCCTCGAACGTGCGCTTCGCGTCGCGCACGCCGGTGGGGTCGTCATGGGGGAAGAACAGCATCGCCACGCCGTAGTCCCCTTCGTCGGGCAGAAGATGCCCTTCTTTCTGGGCCTCTTTGCGGAAGAAGCGATGGGGAATCTGGAACAGGACGCCCGCGCCGTCGCCGGTGTTGCGCTCAAGCCCCGTGCCGCCACGATGCTCGAGGTTCACGAGCACGGAAAGCGCGTCATCGAGCATCGCATGGCTGCGCACGCCCTTGAGGTGCGCCAGCGCGCCGATGCCACATGCGTCATGTTCATACGAAGAGCGATAGAGCCCGGAAGCCTGCGCGTCTCGTTCGGTGCTCGCCGAGCGATCCTGCACCCCCATGCAGGCCGCATGCTCCGTCTGTTCGCTAATTTGAGAGTTCATGTACGGTCCTTCGTCTACAATGCCGCCGTTTTACTGATTACAGCGTAAAGCGAAGTGTACCGACTCTTGCGCGCGATGCGCCGTTTCGTAACAGGGTTATGACAACCACGAAACACGATTGAAATAAAAGCGCCGCCAGCCACCGCGAACGGCTGAGACGATCGGCCGCGAGGCCTCTTCCCCGAATGAAACCTTGCAAGCGCGGTATTTTTGCGGCTCGATCGGCGTTTCGTTTTCGAAAAGGCCCCAAAGTGCGAGGGGTTGGCGCGAATGCGCGAGTAGCCAGATAAGTCACAACCTTTTGACCAGGCGTTTTGCGCAGCTCCTGCACGCCTCTACTCGGGGAATGCCCGCATGCCCTCGCACTTTGGGGCCTTTTCGAAAAACGGGGCGAATCGCGTCGTCGATTCGCCCCGTTTGGCCCGCGCTCTGTTCGGTCGATTCGACCCTAAGCGGCATTCTCCTTGCGGGCAAGGCAGCCCGGCAGCGGAAGCGAGCCCCCTTATGCGAGCTCGGTTTCGACTTCGAGCGCGCCGCCGTCTTCGGCGCGCCGGTGCGACCCATCGGCGTCGACGAAGCGATCGCGCGCCGCCTTGGCCTCGGCCTCCTTTTCGGCGAGGTTCGCCTTCGCGACCGAAATCATCAGCTTGATGCGGTTGAGCTGGTTCACCTCCGACGCGCCGGGATCGTAGTCGACCGCGACGATGTTGCTCTCCGGGTAGCGGCGACGCAGCTCCTTGATGACCGCCTTGCCCACCACATGGTTCGGCAGACACGCGAAAGGCTGCGCGCACACGATGTTCGGCGCGCCGGTCTTGATGAGCTCGACCATCTCCGCCGTGAGCAGCCACCCCTCGCCCATCGAGTTGCACAGCGACAGGATCTCGCTTGCGTACTCGGCGAGCTCGTAGATGTTCGCAGGCGGGTTGAAGCGCGTCGACTCGGCGAGCGCACGCGTCACGGGCGCGCGGAACTTCTTGATGGCGGAAAGCGCGATCTTGCTGCCGAGAGCGCCCTTCGCCGAGCGGCCGAGCGGGTCCTTCTGGAAGATGCCGCCCGCGACGCCGAACAGGAAGAACTCGATGAGCCCCGGCACCACGGCCTCGCATCCCTCGCGCTCGATCACGTCGACCACCTGGTTGTTCGCGGTCGGGTGGAACTTCACGAGGATCTCGCCGACGACGCCGACGCGCGGCTTCTTCCCCTCGCCCTGGAGCGGGATGGTGTCGAAGTCCTCGACGATCTGGTTCACCGTGCGCTTGAACTCGCCGTACTTCACACCCTTCGCGAGTTGCGCCTTGCAGTCGACCATCCAGTGGTCGAACAGCCTGTTCACGCTGCCCGGTTCAACTTCGTAGGGGCGCGTGCGGTAGAGGCACTGCATGAGCAGGTCGCCGTACTGCAGCGCGTACACCGCCTGCAGCAGCATCTTCGGGGTGATCTCGAAGCCCGGGTTCTTCTCGCCGAGGTCCTTGAACGAGATCGCGATGACCGGGATGTGCGAGAGCCCCACCGCCGCGAGCGCCTTGCGGATGAGCGAGATGTAGTTGGTCGCACGGCAGCCGCCACCCGTCTGCGTGATAAGCACGGCGAGCTTGTCGGTGTCGTAGCGGCCCGACATGACCGCTTCCATGATTTGCCCGGTGACCAGGATCGACGGGTAGCAGATGTCGTTGTTCACGTACTTCAGGCCCGCATCTACCGCGCCGTGGTCGACGCTCGGCAAAAGCTCGACGTTGTAGCCGAAGCGGCTGAAGATGGGCACGAGCAGCTCGAAGTGGTAGGGCGCCATCTGCGGGGCCAAGATGGTGTAGCCCTCCTCCTTCATCTTCTCGGTGAACGTCGCGCGCGGGAACTCGGTGGTCGCGCCCTCGCGTTGCTTCACCTCCTCGCGCACCTCGGGCGACGCCTTCTCGGTGAACGAATCGGGGACGGCGTCGGCGCTGATCTCGACGTCGCACACCGGGCAGCTCTTCGGCTTCGCGGCGCGTTCGGCCTCGTCGTCGGCCTGATCCTTCAAGGCGGCGAGCAGGCTGCGCACGCGGATGCGCGCGGCGCCCAGGTTCGACACCTCGTCGATCTTGAGCACGGTGTAGACCTTGCCGGCGGCTTCGAGGATTTCCTGCACCTGGTCGGTGGTGAGCGCGTCGAGACCGCAGCCGAACGAATTCAGCTGGATGAGGTCGAGGTCGCGGCGCTCGGTCGCCACCTTCGCCGCGGCGTAGAGGCGTGTGTGGTACATCCACTGGTCGACCAGGCGAATCGGGCGCTCAAGCGTGGCCAGATGCGCGATGGAGTCCTCGGTGAGCACCGCAAGCCCGAAGCTCGTGAGCAGCTCGGGGATGGCGTGGTTGATCTCGGGGTCGTTATGGTAGGGGCGCCCGGCGAGCACGATGCCGTGCGTCCCCGTCTCCTCCATCCACTTCAGGACCTCGGTGCCCTTCGTGCGCATATCGCGCTTGAACGCCTCGTCCTCGGCCCACGCCGCGTCGACCGCCGCGTCGATCTCGCTTTGCGTCGGCGCCTTCTGGCCCGCGCCCATGAGCTCGGGGTGCGCCTCGACGAGCTCCACCATGAGGCGTTTCTTCAGGTGCTCCTTCTGGTCGTAGGGCAGCCATGGGTTCAGGAACTCCGTCGAGCTTTCGCGCAGCTCGTCGATGTTCAGGCGCAGCGCCTCGGCGTAGCTCGCGACGATCGGGCAGTTGAAGTGGTTGCCCGCGCCTTCGTCTTCCTGGCGCTCCCACTTACTGCAGGGGAACCAGATGAAGTCGGGGTGCTTGGCGAGCAGGTTCATCACGTGCCCGTGCGACAGCTTCGCCGGGTAGCACACGCTCTCGGACGGCATCGACTCGATGCCCGCCTCGTAGGTTTTCTTGGTCGACGGGTCGGAAAGCACCACGCGCCACCCGAGCTTCGTGAAGAACGTGAACCAGAACGGGTAGTTCTCGTACATGTTGAGCGCGCGCGGGATGCCCACCGTGCCGCGCGGCGCCTTGTCGGCGGGAAGCGGCTTGTAGTGGTCGAACAGGCGCTTGCTCTTGTACTCGAAAAGGTTCGGCACCTCTTTCGTCTTGCGGTCGAGGGCGCCCGCGCCCTTCTCGCAGCGGTTGCCGGTGATGAAGCGGCGGTGCTTGCCCGTCGTCTCGTCGCGGCCGAAGTCGTTCACGGTGAGCAGGCACGCGTTCGAGCAGCCCTTGCAGCGCACGGTCTTATGCGTGGGGGAAAGCGCCTCGATCTGCTCGAGCGAGAGCAGGGTCGACTTGACCTGCGGGGTCGCGGTCGAGACGACCTGCGGGGCGTCGGTTTCGCCGCCTGCAGAACTGCGCTCAGAAGCTTCGCAGCCTTCGCTCCGTTCCGCAGACGCCGAAACCGCCTGACCGGAGGCCCCAAGCGCCGCCACCTGCTTGCGGTAGCGATCGCGCGCGAGCAGCGCCGCTCCGTACGCGCCCATGTTGCCGGCGATGTCGGGACGGACGGCGTTCACGCCCGCGAACTGCTCGAAGGCGCGCAGCACCGCGTCGTTCAAAAACGTGCCGCCCTGCACGATGACCTTCTTGCCGACGTCGTGCGGGTCGCGGATCTTGATGACCTTGAACAGCGCGTTCTTGATAACCGAGATGGCAAGGCCCGCGGCGATGTCGCCGACGGTGGCACCTTCCTTCTGGGCCTGCTTCACGCGCGAGTTCATGAACACGGTGCAGCGGCTTCCCAAGTCAACGGGATGTTCTGCGTGGATGGCGGTCTTGGCGAACTCGGACACGTCGAGGTTCAGGCCGCTCGCGAAGCTCTCGATGAAGCTGCCGCAGCCCGACGAGCACGCCTCGTTCAACATGATGTGGTCGATGACGCCGTTCTTCACGCGCAGGCACTTCATGTCCTGGCCGCCGATGTCGAGGATGAACTCGACGCCCGGCAGCATCGCCTCGGCGCCGCGCAGGTGCGCGACCGTCTCGATCTCGCCCGAGTCGACGCGAAGCGCCTCGAGCAGAAGCGCCTCGCCGTAGCCGGTAACGGTAGCATGCCCGATGGTGACGAGCGGCTTGCCCGTGTCGGCGTCGACCGGCATGTCGTTGTACAGCTTCGCCACGGCCGCCTTCGCGCAGCCGAGCACGTCGCCCTTGTTCGAAACGTAGTACGACCACAGAAGGCTCCCGTCGTCGCCGACGAGCGCGGCCTTGAACGTGGTCGAGCCGGCGTCGAGCCCGAGGTAGGCGGTGCCCGTGTAGTCCATGAGGCTTCCGCGTTTCACGCGCTCGGCGGCGTGGCGCTCGTTGAACTCGGCGAGCTCGGCGTCGTTCGCGAACAAAGGCGGCAGGCGCACGACCTCGGAGCCTTGGATGTCGCCCAGGTTCTTCAGGCGCTCGAGCACGTCGTCGAGTTTCTCGGCGCGCACGGTCGGGCTCGCCGCGCCCGCGATGGCGCAGCCACTCGCGACGAACAGGTGCGCGTTGTCGGGGACGATACGGTGCTCCTCGTCCAGATCGAGCGTTTCATAGAAGCGTTTGCGCAGTTCAGGAAGGTACTGCAAGGGGCCGCCCAGAAACGCCACGTAGCCGCGGATGGGCCGGCCGCACGCGAGGCCGGAAATGGTCTGCGTCACCACCGACTGGAAGATCGACGCCGCGATGTCTTCCTTGCGCGCACCTTCGTTCAGAAGCGGCTGCACGTCGGTCTTCGCGAACACGCCGCAGCGGCTCGCGATCGGGTAGATCGTGGTCGCGTTCTTCGCGAGCTCGTTGAGCCCGCCCGCGTCGGTGTTGAGGAGCGCCGCCATCTGGTCGATGAACGCGCCCGTGCCGCCCGCGCACGTGCCGTTCATGCGCTGCTCGATGCCGTTGTCGAAGTAGATGATCTTCGCGTCCTCGCCGCCGAG
>CAKUGU010000061.1 GCA_934654815.1 uncultured Ellagibacter sp. | reverse complement strand
GTGCTCGTAGCCGGGTTCCTTCAGAATGGTCAGGTTCGAGCGCGTCATCACGTGCGCGCCGGCGGCGACGGCCTCGCGTAAAAACCATTCGTAATGCGGGTTCATTTCGGGTGCGCCGCCGGTCACGTCGATGGTCGACATGTTCCAATTTTGGAACACCTGCAAACACTGGGAAAGCGTCTCCTTGGACATTTCCTCGGTTCGCGCGGGGCTCGACTCCACATGACAATGCTTGCATGCCATGTTGCACTTCAATCCGATGTTAATCTGAAGCGTGTCGAGGTGGTCTTCGGTGAAACGGTAGTCGCCTGCGAGCTTCCAAAACGGCGGGTACGCGGCAAGCGCCTCGTTCACCTCTTCAATGTAGGACATCGATTTCTCTCCTGGTTACGAAAAAGCGGGCCCGGCAATCAAGCCAAGCCCGCTTACTCTAAACGAGTGGCGTTACATTTCCAGGTTCTCGACGATTTTCTTCATCTGAACGCCATGGGCGAGCGCCGCGCCGCCGCGAATCGCGTTTACCACGTGGAACGCCTCGGTCACCTGCTCCTCGGTGACGCCCTTCTCCAGGCAGGAATTGGTGTAAGCGTCGATGCAATACGGGCACTGCACGGCAGCGGCCACAGCCAGCGCGATGATCGCCTTCTCGCGCGCGGTCAGTGCGCCTTCCTCGAAGACCTTGCCGTAGTAGGCCATGTAGAGGTCCCAAAGCTCCGGTGCTCCCTCACCGATGCCGTCGGCAGAGAATTTGGCCAGGTCAGCGGGGTCGTAATACGTTTCCATGAAGTGCTCCCTTCCGTCCAACGGCGGTGCGCGTTGAAGTTGGACATAATCCTATAATCGGTAAGCGCAATTATAACGCGTATAACATGCCATTTTTAGATGGTTTAACGAATTTGAGTGGCTCGATCGAACGAAACCGAGCACGACGTGGGGCTTCTTCCGAAAATGCTGCAATCGGCCGAAAGGGTTTTACGCGACGTTAAAACCCTGACCGCAGTGGGTGCGGTATCATGGGTGCAGCATTTCCTCCATACAGAAAAGAGCGATCAATGGCAAACAAATCTCTTGCGAAAGACCCCTCGGAGCTCACCATCCTCGTCACGGGTGGTGCCGGTTTCATCGGGTCGCATACCTGCGTTGAACTGCTTGCTCGCGGCCATAACGTCATCGTCGTCGACGACCTCAGCAATTCGAGCGAGGTCGCGATTGATCGCGTGCGCAGCATTGCGGGGGTCGGCCCGGACAAACTTGTGTTCCACGAGGCGAACGTCCTCGACCGCGACGCGATGGAGGCCATCTTCTCCGAGCACGACGTGGACGCCATCATCCACTTCGCCGGTTTCAAGGCGGTCGGCGAAAGCGTGCAGAAGCCGCTTGAGTACTACTGGAACAACATCGCCGGCACGCTCGTGCTGTGCGACGTGGCGCGCAACCATGGCGTGAAGAACATCGTGTTCTCGTCGAGCGCCACCGTGTACGGCGAGCCGGAGTTCGTGCCCATCACCGAGGACTGCCCGAAGCACCCGGCCACGAACCCGTACGGCCAGACGAAGACCATGCTCGAGCAGGTGCTTACCGACCTGTACGTGGGCGACAACGAGTGGAACGTGGTGCTGCTGCGCTACTTCAACCCCATCGGCGCTCATGAAAGCGGGCTCATCGGTGAGGACCCGAAGGGCATTCCCAACAACCTCGTGCCGTACGTGGCGCAGGTTGCGGTGGGCAAGCTCGCCGCGGTCGGCGTGTTCGGCGATGACTATCCCACGCCCGACGGCACCGGCGTGCGCGACTACATCCATGTGGTCGACCTGGCGCGCGGGCATGTGGCGGCGCTCGATTGGATGGGCGGCAAGGTCGGCACGGGCGAGCCGCGCGGCCTGGGCTCCATCCAGGGGGAAGCCGCGCCCGACGGCACGCGACGCGGCGTCGGCATCTTCAACCTGGGCACGGGAAAGGGCTCGAGCGTTCTCGACGTGATTCACGCGTTCGAACGGGCCTGCGGCAAGAAGATTCCCTACGAGATCAAGCCGCGCCGCGCGGGCGACATCGCCACGAACTACGCGGCGTGCGACAAGGCGCGCGACGAGCTGGGATGGACGGCCGAGTACGACCTCGACCGCATGTGCGTCGACAGCTGGCGCTGGCAGTCGCAAAACCCCAACGGCTACGAATCCGAAGCCTAGACGGTTTTTACTGCAAGAACGAAGCGCCCGACAAGGCAATGCTTGTCGGGCGCTTCGTTTGTCGGCGGAAAATCTGCCAGTCTTACATTTCGGGTGCGTATTTCAGCAGGTCGGAGAACTGTTTCAACATGATGTCGGCACCGGCGTCGCGCATTTCCTGCGGGGTGTGGTACCCCCACGAAACGCCGATTCCGCATGCGCCCGCACGATGGGCGACGAGGATGTCGTTGGGGGAATCTCCCAGGTAGGCCGTGCGCTCCGGGGTGCTTCCCAACTCGTCGATGGTTCGGAGCAGGCCCGCCGGGTTGGGCTTGCGGGGGATGCTATCGCATTCCCCGTGCTCGACATCGAAGAGCCCGGGCAGGCATTGGCCGATGATCTTATGCACGCCGCCGTCGAACTTGTTGGAGAGCACGGCGAGCTTGCAGCCGCGTTGGCGCAGCTCGGCGAGCGTTTCGGGAACGCCAGGGTAGGGAACTGTAAGGTGGTTGTCGTATTCCAGGTTGATTCGCTTCCAACATTCGACGGCCTTGTCGGCAATGTCTTGCGGCGTGCCCTCGGGCACGGCTTGATACATAAGGGCGGCAAGGCCGTTTCCCACGAAGCTGAGCACCTCGTCGTGCGTGCGGGAGGGAAATCCCATTTCGCGCAGCGCATCGTTGGTGACGACGACCAGGTCGGGCAGCGTGTTCAAGATAGTGCCGTCCAGGTCAAAGACGAACGTGTCGAAGGTTTTCTGGTCGCTCATGATTGCCCTCCTACGCAGCGGCAACAAAAACGGCGGCACAACGGCCGCCGAGAAATTCAATGGAGCGGGTGACGGGACTCGAACCCGCGAATACGAGCTTGGGAAGCTCGGGCCTTACCACTTGGCGACACCCGCAAACATTGGTTGACAGTATACCGCATTTGCCAGATTTCCCGCGAGGAAAACGCGTCTCCAAAAACTATGCCGAAAATGGTGGGCTGTGACGCTTTTGCAAATCGGGATGGCGGCGAAGGACGGGTTTGTAAAAGCTTGTGGCGTCCAACGACGGTTCTGCAAAAACGGGTGGCGGGCTGTGACGGGTTTGCAACGGAAGATGGCTGCCCGTTCCGCTTTTGCAAAGCCTTGCGCCTTCCTCCTTTTGCAAAACCGTCACAGCCCGCCATGGAACGCCCCAAATCCGGCGAACGGTAGGTTGCTCGAGCAACAAATGGCATCCAGCGACGCTTTTGCAAAACGGAATGGCAGCCAACGACAGTTTTGCAACTGGAAGCGTGCAGACCCCCAGCCCCTCGCTTCTTCGCTCTCTTTCATTCGCCGATTGGGGCGCGATAGCCTTCGGTGAAGCGGCTAGAATCAGGGGCAGGGAAGCGCACGGCCAGCGAGTCGCGACTCGCACCAACCACTCGCGGCGTCACGCGTCGCATCCCCCATGATCCGGCACGTCGCCGGCACTCAAAACAGACAACGACACAGGCGGAAAACAGGGAGAAAAACCTGCTTGCGCTCGCGTTCCACAGCAAGGAGGACTCTCATGAAGATCACGCCCGACGGCAAACCGCTGCGTTTCGACGGCGACAACAGCTACCCCGATTGCGCGTGCTGCGGCCAATGCTGCCACCTTAACGTGCTCGCCATCACGCCCAACGAGCTTGAGGCTATGCGCCAGTGCATCGACGAGAAGGGCGTAAAACCTATCGACCGCAAGGGCGAATGCTGCCCGCTCCAAAGCCCCGAAGGAGGCTGCATGATTTGGGAAGCGCGCCCGCAAGTGTGCCGCCTGTTCAACTGCCATGTCCCGCGCATCGAGATTCTCAAGCAGAACCCGAGCATCCACGTTCCCGAAGATATCCCTCTGCTCGACCTGACCGAGGAATTCGCCCACGGCCGCTCGGGCTACGAGGCCATCGCCCGCCTGACGCGCGCTCAGGCGAGCTAACTCCGACACGCCCGCCGACCGCATGCTTGCCCAGCCTCACCCCGCACGCGCAAGCGGGCTAACGCAAGGTAAAGCCTGTGAAACCGCGGGTTTTCCCAGTTGGGCGACGGCTGCGCGCGTATACTGAAGCTCGAAAGCGAAACAACGTCGGAAGGGATCGAAATGGCAGAAGGTAAGCCCGTCGTCGGGATCATCATGGGAAGCAAGTCCGACATGCCCGCAATGGAGCCGTGCATGCAGCAGCTCGACGAGTTCGGCATTTCCTACGAGGTGAAGGTCGCGAGCGCGCACCGCAAGCCGCTCGAAGTGCACGAATGGGCATCGACGGCGCACGAGCGCGGCATCAAGGTCATTATCGCGGCCGCGGGCAAGGCGGCGCACCTCGGTGGCGTCGTCGCAGCATACACTCCTGACCCGGTCATCGCCGTTCCCATGAAGACAAGCGACTTGGGCGGGCTCGATTCGCTTCTGTCCATGGTGCAGATGCCCTCCGGCGTGCCCGTGGCCTGCGTCGCCATCAACGGCGCGAAGAACGCCGCCATTCTCGCCGTGCAGATGCTCGGCACCAACTGCGACGGTTGCCGCCAGAAGATCATCGACTTCAAGAAAGCCATGGCGGAAGCGTAAGCCCGTTCTCCGCTTCGCAGCTGCGTCATGTCGTGCGGTCGCGTCTGCGATTGCACGCGGTCAAGCCCTATGCAGCCGCGCCATGTCGCGTCGCCATGTCGCGTCGCCGAATCGCCTGCACATCGCCACTCGCGATCTGCAGGCGATTTCATACGCGGGCCAGGCGCCGTCAAGCCGCCGATTCCCGAGGCCCCAATCGTTCAGCGCCCGAAAATCAAGGGCGCTTTACAGCCCTTTTACGAAGCTTTGTGAAGCGGAAGTGGGCATATTGTGCTTGATTAAGCAAACAAATTATCATGTGCGAAAATACATTCCACAGCATCCATTATCGCGTGGAATTGGGCGTTCAAATGCGACTGAATCCCCTGTTCGACGCGCTTTTTCGTGTAAGGGAAGGCCATATGAAGACTGCGGCGTTCGCCAAGGCCGTGTGCGCGGTGAGCCTGTCGGCTCTGTGCGTCATGGGCATCACGGCATGTTCGGGAAATTCCTCGACCTCGACTACGAAATACACGGGGGGTGTCGCGGCCACCGTCAACGGCGACGAGATTCAGGAAGACGACGTTACTTCGTCCGTTGAGAACATTCGCTCGCAGATGTCGCTCACCGATGAAGACGCGTGGGGCCAGTGGATGGCCAAGAACAATTACACGCCCGAGAAGGTTCGCGAAGAAGTCATCGATTCGCTCGTCGCGAAGCAGCTTATCATCCAAGGCGCCGACGAGAAGGGCGTCACGGTCAGCGACGACGAGGTGCAGTCCTACGTCGATCAGATGAAGTCGAACTACAGCTCCGACGACAAGTGGCAGGACGCCCTCAAGTCGGTGAACATGACCGAGGACGAGTACCGCAGCAACATCAAGACGTCGCTCCTCCAGCAGGGCCTGCTGAAAACCTTCAGCTCCGACCCGTCTGACGACGACGTGCTCTCCTACGCGCAGTCGAACATTTCCAGCTACGACGGCGCGAAGCGCTCCTCGCACATTCTCTTCGACGCTGACGACGAGGAAACGGCCCAGAGCGTCCTCGACCAGATCAATGCCGGCACGCTCGACTTCGCCGAGGCCGCCAAGACCTACTCCAAGGACTCCGGTTCCGCTGCGAACGGCGGCGATGTGGGTTGGGACAAGCTCAACTCGTTCGTGACCGAATATACCAACGGCCTTGCCGACCTTCAGAAAGACCAGGTCAGCGGCTTGGTTACGAGCAGCTATGGCATCCATATCATCAAGTGCACTGACGTGTTCACCGCACCCGAAGAGCTGACGAGCCTCGACCAGCTTCCGAGTGAGTTCGTCGAGCAGTTCAGGAATTCGCTGAAATCTTCCAACCAGTCCAAGGAATACCAGCAGTGGCTTTCCGACGCGAAGGATAACGCCGACATCGACATCAAGGACATGCCGAGCGGCCTTCCCTACGACGTCGACATGTCGAAGTACCAGTCCGACGACGATTCTTCGTCCGACGCCACGACGACCGACGGCGCCGATGGCTCGAGCTCGACCGACGCTTCTTCCGGCGATAGCACCAGTTCGGACGCTTCTTCGGCGGATTCCTCGGCAAGCACCGACAGCTCATCGACCGAAACCTCTACAGCAAAGGCAGCATAGCCCGCATGACTGAAAGCACCGCTTTTGAGGGAGGGCGCGAAAACGATTCGCGTCCTCCTTTTCTTCGCCTCAACAACGCAATCGTCAAACGCTCGGGTAAAACCATCCTGAACGTCGGCTCGTTCGAACTCGCCGAGGGCGAGAGCATGGCGCTCCTCGGCCCCAACGGCGCCGGCAAATCGACGTTCATCAAGCTCATCACCCGCGAGATCCTTCCGCTTTACCAGGACGAACCGCCTGTGCTCTTCCGTGGCAACGCGCGCGCGACGCTCGAAGACGTGAAGAAATGCCTCGGCATCGTGTCGTCCACCATGCAGGACCAGATCACGGTGCACATGCCTGCGATCGAGGTCGTGGTCGGCGGGCTGTACGGTTCGCTCGGCGTGCCCAAGCGCGTGAACGCAAGCGAGGACGATTACGCCCGCTGCCACAAAACGATGGAGATGCTCGGGGTCGACAAGATCGCCGACCGCGACGTGATGACGCTTTCCACCGGCCAGGCGCGCCGTGTGCTGTTCGCCCGCGCGCTCGTCCACGATCCCGACGTCATCGTGCTTGACGAGCCGTGCACCGGCCTCGACCCGCAGGGCATGCACTACGTGCGTCGCTCCATGCGCATGATTGCCCAGTCAGGGCGCGCGATTCTGCTGGTCACGCACTACGCGGAGGACATCATCCCGGAAATCGAGCGGCTTCTGCTCATCAAGAACGGCGCGGTCCATGCGGACGGTCCGAAGGAGGAGCTCCTTACCGACGAGGCCATGTCGTCCCTGTTCGACGTGCCGATGAGCGTTGCGGAAGCGACTCCCGGGCATTACTCGCTGACGAGCGAGTACTAACGGGTTGCAAGACGTCGCCTTGGGCAGGACCGCTTTTTGCGGTGCCCAACCCAGGGCAACTTATGAATTTGAAATTTTTCCTTGTTACATGGCGTATCTATCTGTATAATACTTAGATGCTGCAATTGGCAATGCGGAGAGATGTCCGAGCTGGCCGAAGGAGCACGATTGGAAATCGTGTATGCCCCAAAAGGGTATCTGGGGTTCGAATCCCCATCTCTCCGCCAGAAAAAAGTAACGCGCTTCGGCGCGTTTCGCATATGAGGCTTTAGCCTCGCACCCCACCGCGGAGGGGTGGCAGAGTGGTTGAATGCGGCGGTCTCGAAAACCGTTTTGCCCGTAATCCGGGTAACGAGGGTTCGAATCCCTCCTCCTCCGCCAGTTAGAATCATGGGAGCCTGCGAATAGCAGGCTCTTTTCATGTCTAGGGAACCTGCAGGGATTCGAACCGTTGAGGTGGAATTCCGTTAAGAAAACGTGCCAGTGGCACGTTTTTAGGAATTCGCCCGACCGAGCTTGCGAGGGAGGG
>CAKUGU010000060.1 GCA_934654815.1 uncultured Ellagibacter sp. | reverse complement strand
CCGCGGCGCCGTGGTTCGCCTCCGCTGTCTCATCGTCGCCTTCATGCAACGGTTTCCCCAGTTCGTTTGCAAGCTCGGGCAGAAGGCGGGCCATCGTGTTATAGAGCGTCTTTTTCTTGAGCTCGCATTCCCAGATCGTGTGCACGCGCCAGCCGTTCGCTTGAAGCGCCTCGACGTTTCTGCGGTCGCGTTCCACGTTGCGGTCGAACTTCGCCGTCCAGTACTCGACGTTTTTCTTCGGGGTGGAGGGGTTGCAGTGGGGACAGCGGTGCCAGAAGCAGCCGTTCACGAAGATGCACACCTTCTTGCCCGGCCAGGCGATGTCGGGGCGCCCCGGCGCCTTCCATTGCAGCCGGTAGCCGCCAAGGCCGGCCGCGCGCAGCCGCTCGCGCACCAAAAGCTCGGGTTTCGTGTCCTTGCGCTTGTTGCCCTGCATCGACTTGTGGACGGCGTAGGAAGAGGCCTGGGGCGCGGGAACCTTCACGACGCCGTAGGAAACTCCGCCGCGCTCGCCCGTGTTGCCGTCGTCGGGCGCGCCTTCGGCAGCGACGCCTTCCCGCTCGCCACTGCGGTTGCCGCCGCCGGCCTCCGCGCGCTCCTCGGCCCAGCGCGCCTCGGCGGCGGCCACCTCGCGCCACACAAGCTCGAACTCCTCGCTCCAGCGTTGGGCAAGCCGCTCAAGCCCCCATGACGCGTTCGCGGGGCTCGTGGAGGGGAGCACGTGTGCCTCAAGCCCCATTTTCCACTGCAGGTAGCGCTTGTAGAGCCTGCCGGCGGTGTTCCCGTTGCAGACGATGGCCGCGATGCGCGCGGTTTCGGCGATGCGCTCGACGTGCGCGGGGACGACGTTCTTGATGCTCGCGTCCGACGACCCCTTGATGTCGCACTCCTCGATGACGTCCCAAAGCGCGACTCTCCCGCGCAGCAGCAGCCCCTTCTTCGCTGCGATCGACTCCTCGAGGGCCGACGACGTGCTCTCGGCTGCGGTGCCCGCCGTGCCCGTGGCGCCTGTCGAGTCGTCCGCCGCGCCCACCACACCTTTCGCGCCCGCTGCCCGTGAGGCGCGGACGTCGTCCTCGTTCGGCGGCACCGGTTCGCCGAGCACGTGCGCCATGACGCGCCAGAAGCGGTTGTTGGGGTTGCCGTAGTAGAAGTCGTTCTTCCGCGACAGCACGGAGGGAAACGACCCCAAGACGAGAACGCGCGAGCGCTCGTCGAAGACGGGGTCGAAGCCGTGCGAGATGTGTTGGTAGGTTGCCATGGCCCCCAAGTATAGCGGTGTTGCGCGAGGGAATCCGCGTCGACGCGTTTTCGCGGTTGTCAAGACCTAATCGCGAGGCGCACGCGCGCCGAAAAAATCGACCTGCGGTTTTGCCATTGTTGAAAACCTCGTTTTCGGGCGTTCCAAATAATGCGCTCCTTGCGTGGCGAGGTGGGATTTTGCGATTTTCGAGGGCTGTTGAAAACTAAGTGGAGACACCACCTATGGATTTTCATTCGCCAGAAAACACAATATCTTGTGCTCAACCTGTCGTATTATAGAAGCACCGAAAGAGCGGCGCGAAAACAGGCGCGCCGCCTGGAAAACATCCCGACGCGCGCACGGCGCCCTCACCTCGAAAAACGCCGTGTCCGTGTCGTGCGCCCTTCTCAAGGGCGCGAAACGATGACGTTGTTTGAAGAACAAGTGGGAAAAGGAAGTGCCATGAAGATCATCAAGCGCAGCGGATCTGAAGTCCCCTTCGACATCGACAAAATCGTGAACGCGATCAAGGCGGCCAACAACGAGGTCCCCGAGATCGAGCGTTTGACCGACGACCAGATCGCGCTCGCGGCGCACAGCGTGGAATGGCTGTGCGGACGAAGCGGGCACACCGTGTCGGTCGAGGAAATCCAGGACATGGTCGAGGACCAGATCATGGCGCAGGGCCGCTACACCGTGGCGCGCAAGTACATCATCTACCGCTACGTGCAGAGCCTGAAGCGCCAGTCGAACACCACCGACGACAAGATCCTGTCGCTCATCGAGTGCAACAACGAGGAAGCCAAGCAGGAAAACTCCAACAAGAACCCGACGGTGAACTCCGTGCAGCGCGACTACATGGCGGGCGAGGTGTCCAAGGACATCACGATGCGCCTGCTTCTGCCCCCCGACGTGGTGCGCGCGCACAACGAGGGCATCATCCACTTCCACGATTCCGACTACTTCGCGCAGCACATGCACAACTGCGACCTCGTGAACCTGGAAGACATGCTGCAGAACGGCACGGTCATCTCCGGCACCATGATCGAGCGTCCGCACAGCTTCTCCACCGCGTGCAACATCGCGACGCAGATCATCGCACAGGTGGCGAGCTGCCAGTACGGCGGGCAGTCCATCTCGCTCACGCATCTCGCGCCGTTCGTCGACGTGAGCCGCCAGAAGATCCGCCGCCAGGTGCTCCAGGAGATCAACCAGCTCGGGCTCGAGGCCAACGCCGAGCGCATCAAGGAGGTCGTGGAGAACCGCCTGCGCGACGAGATCCGCCGCGGCGTGCAGACCATCCAGTACCAGGTGGTCACGCTCATGACGACCAACGGCCAGGCGCCGTTCGTCACCGTGTTCATGTACCTGAACGAGGCGCGCTCCGAGCAGGAGAAGCACGACCTCGCCATGATCATCGAGGAAACGCTGCGCCAGCGCTACGAGGGCGTGAAGAACGAGGCGGGCGTGTGGATCACGCCGGCGTTCCCGAAGCTCATCTACGTGCTGGAAGAAGACAACATCCACGAGGACTCGCCGTTCTTCTACCTCACCCAGCTCGCCGCGAAGTGCACGGCCAAGCGCATGGTGCCCGACTACATCTCGGAAAAGAAGATGCGCGAGATGAAGCTCTCGAAGGGCGAGACCGAGGGCAACGGCGACTGCTACACGTGCATGGGCTGCCGCAGCTTCTTGACGCCCGACCGTTCCGGCAACGGCTACGACAACGTGGCGAATGCCGGCAACTACGAGCCGGGCAAGCCCAAGTACTACGGCCGTTTCAACCAGGGCGTCGTCACCATCAGCCTGCCCGACGTGGCGCTGTCATCGCACGGCGACATGACCAAGTTCTGGGAGATCTTCGACGAGCGCCTGGAGCTGTGCTACAAGGCGCTCATGTGCCGCCACAACCGCCTGAAGGGCACCTTGTCCGACGCCGCGCCGATCCTCTGGCAGTACGGCGCCCTCGCGCGCCTGAAGAAGGGCGAGCCCATCGACAAGCTGCTCTACGGCGGGTACTCCACCATCAGCCTCGGCTACGCGGGCCTCTACGAGTGCGTGAAGTACATGACCGGCCACAGCCACACCGACCCCGAGGGCACGCCGTTCGCCATGGAGGTCATGCAGCACATGAACGACAAGTGCAACGAGTGGAAGGCCGCCACGAACATCGACTTCTCGCTGTACGGCACGCCGCTCGAGTCGACCACCTACAAGTTCGCGAAGGCCTTGCAGCGCCGCTTCGGCGTGATCCCCGGCATCACCGACAAGGGCTACATCACGAACAGCTACCACGTGCATGTGACGGAGGAGATCGACGCGTTCGACAAGCTGAAGTTCGAAAGCGCCTTCCAGCGCCTGTCGCCGGGCGGGGCCATCAGCTACGTCGAGGTCCCGAACATGCAGGACAACCTGAAGGCCGTCATCCGCGTCATGCAGTACATCTACGACAATATCATGTACGCAGAGCTGAACACCAAGAGCGACTACTGCCAGGTGTGCGGCTACGACGGCGAAATCCAGATCGTCGAAGACGATGGCAAGCTCGTGTGGGAATGCCCGAAATGCGGCAACCGCGACCAGGAGAAGCTCAACGTGGCGCGCCGCACCTGCGGCTACATCGGCACGCAGTTCTGGAACCAGGGCCGCACGCAGGAGATCAAGGATCGCGTGCTGCATCTGTAGGCAAGCCGTGCGGGTTCGCGGGTCCGTGGAAACGTGAAGGCGAAGCGAGCCGTCCGGTGTCGGGCGGCTCGCTTTTTTTTTCATGCGCGGGGGAAGCTTGCGGGGTTCGGGGGCTTGCAGGCGCGCGCTCTCGCCGGGGTCGCAAGGAGGGCGGCCGGGGGCTGCAAAGCGTCGCGGGGGCTTGCGAACGTGCGAGGGGCGTGCGCGAAGGGGGCTTGCGTGCTTGAGGTCCGCCCGCAACCGCAGGTGCGGCGCCGCTAGCGTGCCGGGGCGCCGTCGCGCTCCTTGCGCTCCTTCTTCTTGCGGTACATGTCGTCGTCGGCGTTCTTGAACACGTCCGCCTTGTCGTCGGATTTCGGGTCGAAGGCCGCGAACCCGACCGATACGCCGGGAAGCGACTCCCAGCGTCCGCGCTCGAGCGTAAGCTCCAGCTCGAAATGCGCGTTCAACTCGTCTATGCGCTCGATGTCGCGCGTGACGATGGCGCAGAACTCGTCCCCACCGATGCGGTAGCAGCAGCCGTAGGGGCTGTAGGTGCGGTAGATGGCGCGCGCGATGAGCCTAAGCCCCTCGTCGCCCATGTCGTGGCCGCAGGTGTCGTTCAGCTGCTTGAAGCAGTCGACGTCGAACAGGATGAGCACCGCCTTCTCGTCGAGGAACTCGATGGCCCCCTCGTAGCTTCGGCGGTTGAGCAGGCGCGTGAGCGCGTCGGTCTGCTGGATGATCGAGCAGTAGAGGATGTAGAACATCATGCCGCTCACAGAAAGGGCGAGCCAGGTGACGCGGATGTTGGAGTCGGCCATCTGCACCGAGATGCTCACCGCCAGGAAAGCGAGGATGAGCCAGGGGATGTGCCGGTTGCGGTACTGAAAGCCCTTCGAGAAGCGCGACGTCTCGACGAGCAGGAACAGCGCACTCGCGAAGAACGCGGCGATGTAGGCGAAGTAGAACGTGCCGTGGTGATAGATTCCCTGGTCATCGACGTAGAACACGATTCCGAACGGCGCGCAGGCGCATTCGAGGGCCGCATGCGCCACGACCGCGGCGTACGCGATGCGCATGGTCTTCGAGTCTTTTTCGGCGACGATGCCCACGTACAGGACGCCGAGCGCCGGGGCGAGCGAGAACTCGATCGCCTTCAAGACGGGAATGGCGACGAAGCATGCAGGCGCCTGCCCGCCCATTTCCAAAGCCGCCCATTCGCAGGTCGTGCCGATGGCGATCGTGGCGAAGATGGCGATGAAGTGGCGCTTTTCGTAGCGCGGCAGCGCGGCGTTGCCGTGGACGCTGAAGATCATGATGACGGCTGCCGCCGCCGCTATGAGCGCGATGAATGAGTAGTACATGATGCCGGTCGTTCTCGTCTCTTTCCCTCGGGCGACGATTCTACCATGAGCGCGCGCCGCCCTGCCAAGGAGCATCACACGGGCGTGCGCGGGCGCGCCGTTCGCTACAATGGGGGAAACGATTGGGAAAACGGAGGTGCCGCGTGGCCGACGGGAAAAACAAGCAGGACGCGATCGCCGCATGGATGGAGCATGCGCCGCAAAACGTTTGCCGGAAAACCGACGAGCTCCTTGCCGAGGTGAACAGCCTGAGGGGCGAGGAAACCATCTACCCGCCGCAGGACGACATCCTAAACGCGCTCGCCTTCACCGCGCCCGAGGACGTGCGCGCGGTCGTGCTCGGTCAGGACCCTTATCATGGCCCCGGGCAGGCGATGGGGCTTTCGTTCTCGGTGCCCGGGGGGCAGAAGATCCCGCCGAGTCTTCGAAATATCTTCAAAGAGCTCGCGGCCGACACGGGTTGCGCCATCCCGTCGAGCGGGGACCTCACGCCGTGGGCGCGCCGCGGCGTGCTGCTTCTGAACACGACGCTCACCGTGCGCGAGCACGCGGCGAACTCGCACAGCAAGCTCGGGTGGCAGACGCTCACCACCTACGTGATCGAGGAATGCATGCGCGCGCCCCAACCGGTGGTGTTTTTGGCATGGGGGCGCCCTGCGGTGAAGCTCATCGTCGAGGCGAAATCGTGCGTCGAGAGCGCGGCGGCGCTCCTTCAGGGGGAAGCGGCGAAGCGGGCGGAGCGCGCCGTTTCGCGCAAGTTCGTTCTTGCGAGCACGCATCCGTCGCCCTTGTCGGCATCGCGCGATGCGGGGGACTTGCCGGCGTTTCTGGGGTCGCGGCCGTTCTCGCGTGCGAACGGGCTTCTGCGCGAATGCGGTGAGGAGCCTATCGATTGGTCGCTTCCCGCTTAAACGAGCCGGGGTTCCGGGTCGGGGAATGCGTCGGGCCGGGGAAGTTGCCAGGGTTGCGCGCGCAGGCGGAGGCTGGGGTCGAGCGCGGCGGGCGCTCGTTGCGGGTTCGGCGGTACTGGCGGACTCCGGGTGCCGGCTAGGGCCGCGGCGCTTTGTCGGCGGAATCGCGGGCGACGTCCGGCCAGCTTGCGCACCAGGCGATGCCGCGCGCCATGCGCAGCGCCGGCTCCTTGAAGTGGTTGCCGGGGTTCAAGGCGAAGCGCGTGGGGATGCCCTTTTCCCGCAGGGCGGTCACGACCTCGTCGGTGCCTTGCGCGACGTTGCGCAGAAGCCGGCTCGGCGTCTTCGTCTCCTTCTTACCGAGCGATACGAAGGCGCATTCGGGCGGGCGCGTCATCGCGCTTTCCCGCACGAAGCGTGCGAATCCCGGGTACCACAGCGACCCCGATGCGCTCGCGACGCGGTCGAACGCCGCGGAGCGCGCCTGCGCCCAAATCGCGAAGAGCCCGGCAAGCGAGTACCCGGCGATGATGCGTTGCGGCCGCGCGCCGTCGGGCTCGGCGGGCCCAGTGAACGAAGGTCGTGCGCCGTCGGGCGCGTCGGGGTCGCCGGGATCGGCGAGAGCGATGGGCGAGGGGTTCGCCGGCCGCGTTTGCGCCAGCGTCTCCGCGGTGAGTTTGGCCGGCGCAGCGACTGGCGCGCGCACCAGCGCTTCGGCGCGCGGGATGATTTCCCGCTCAAGCAGATGAAGCTGGCATTCCGCATGCCCCGCGAACGGCGCGTCGCCCGCGAAGAGCCCGGGGCATTCCCAGGGCGTCATGTCGTCGTTCCAGCATGCGGGCTTTACGGCGACGAGCGTGCAGGGTACGCACCCTATGCCCTCCAGCGCCTCGGCGACGTCCGCGCCGCCGCCGTCGTAAACGTGCAGGTAGACGAAGGGGCGGCCCGCAGCGCCGCAGCCGGGGTCGCTCCCGTCCGTACCCGACGGACGGCCCGGTACGCCTGGCAGGTGGTGCCGATCTTCGCCTTGCGTGCTGCTCGTTTCCTCGCGCGCGCCGATGGTCCATACGGCGACGCTGCAGCCGCCGGCCGAAAACGCATGGGCGGGTTCTCTTCCGCGGTCCGTTCCAAGCGCCATCGTTCCTCCTTCCAACCAACCGATTATCGGCCGCGCGCCCGGCGTGTGCAAGCACGCACCTCGGGCGCGGAAAACGAAGAAGCCGGCTCGTACGGGATCGGGCGAGCCGGCTTCCGGCGAAAACGGGATGAGGGCGTAGGCGTCGACGGGGCGCGCCCGCCGCGCTTACAGATCGAAGTTGCCCACTTCGGACAGCTTCAGGTCGGGGTTGTGCTCGACCGCCCAGTTCACGTTCCAGGGGCTTGTGAACAGAAGGAGCTTGCGGCCGCGCATATCCTCGGCGCGCAGCGTGTCGCGCGTGAGGTTGAGGCCGGGGATGTCGATTTCCTTCGGGTCGTTCTCGATCCAGCGGATGTCGGTGTAGGAAAGCGGGGTGCGGCGCACCTCCACGTTGTACTCGCTTTTCAGACGCTGCTCGAGCACCTCGAGCTGCAGCACGCCCACGACGCCCACGATGACGCTTTCCATGCCGAAGCCCGGCTCGCGGAAGATCTGGATGGCGCCTTCCTGGGCGAGTTCCTGCATGCCCTTCACGAACTGCTTGCGCTTCAGCGTGTTAACCTGGGTGATTCGCGCGAAGATTTCGGGCGCGAAGGTGGGGATGGCCGGGAACTGCACGTGGTCTTTGCCCGCGCACACTGTGTCGCCGATGGAGAAGATGCCCGGGTCGAACAGACCCACGATGTCGCCGGCGTACGCCTCGTCGACGGTCGCGCGGTCGTCGGCCATGAGCGAGGTGCCCGTGGCGAGCTTGAGCTTCTTGCCGCCCTGCACGTGGAACGCCTCCATGCCGCGCTCGAACTTGCCCGAGCAGATGCGCACGAACGCGATGCGGTCGCGGTGATTCTTGTCCATGTTCGCCTGGATCTTGAACACGAAGCCCGAGAAATCGCTGCGGCACGGGTCGACCTCGTCGCCGGTTAGGCAGTCGGTGTAGGGGCGCGGGCTCGGGGCGAGGCGCAGGAACTCCTCGAGGAAAGGCTCCACGCCGAAGTTGGTGAGGGCCGAGCCGAAGAACACGGGCGACAGCTTGCCGGTCTTCACGGCGTCGAGATCGAGCTCGTCGCCGGCGCCGTCCAAAAGCTCGATGTCGTCCACGAGGTTGTCGTGGTTGGCCTCGCCGATGAGCTCGGCGAGCTTCTCGTCGCCGAGCTCGGCCTCGATCTCGGTCACCTTCTTCGAGGCGTTCGCGTGCCCGTCGCCCTGAAACGCGATGACGCGGCGGGTCTGGCGGTCGAAGACGCCGCGGAAGTTCTGCCCGCAGCCGATCGGCCAGTTCATGGGATAGGTGCCGATGCCGAGCACCGTCTCGATCTCCTCCATGAGGTCGAA
>CAKUGU010000059.1 GCA_934654815.1 uncultured Ellagibacter sp. | reverse complement strand
CTCCGACATCATCTTCTACGGCTACCTCTATCAGGAAAAGAAGTGCTTCGGGTTCGACTATAACGACCTCATCGTGGTCACGCTCTACATCTTCGAGCAGTTCCCCGACATCAAGTTGAAGTGGCAGAAGCGCCTGGAATACATCATGATCGACGAGTTCCAGGACATCGATGGGCTTCAGTACGAGCTCATGGAGGTGCTTGCAGGCTACCATAAGAACCTGTTCGTCGTGGGCGACCCCGACCAGACCATCTACACCTGGCGCGGCGCGAACGTGCGCTACCTGCTCGACTTCGACCAGGTGTTTCCCAACGTGCGCACCATCATGATGCTTGAGAACTACCGCTCGGTGCCCGAGGTCGTGGCGGTCGCGAACTCGCTCATCGAGAAGAACCACGCCCGCATCCCGAAAGACCTCGCCGCCCGCCGCTCTCAACACGGGCCGACGGTTTGGCACCACGCGAAGTCGTCTTCCGAGGAGGCGGCTTGGATCGCCGAAGGCGTGCGCGCGTTGCACGAAGAGGGGATCGCCTACCGCGACATCGCGGTGCTCTACCGCGCGCATTACGCGTCGCGGCCGGTGGAGGAGGCGCTCCTGAAGGCGGACATTCCCCATGCGGTCTATTCGGGCGTCCCCTTCTTCGGCCGCAAGGAAGTGAAGGACTCGCTCGCCTATCTGCGCCTCATCGCCTATCAGGACGACCTTTCGTTCGCGCGCGTGGCGAATACGCCGAAGCGCAACCTGGGGCAGCGGCGCATGGCGTTCCTGCAAAGCTATGCCGACGCCAACGGCTGCACGCTCTACCAGGCACTCGAGCGCACCATCGATGACGACATCTTCAAGCGCACCAGGGCGAAGCAGCTGCTGGCGCTTGTCCGGCGGTTCCGTTCGTCTTACGAAGGGCGGCCCGTTTCCGAGGTTTTGGCGGCCGTCATCAACGAAAGCGGCTACGAGCAGGCTCTTCGCACGGAAGGAAGCCAAGAACGACTCGACAACGTCGCAGAGCTCAAACAGTCGGTCTACGAATTCGAAACCACCTGCGGGGAAGAGGTGACGCTCGAGCATTATCTGTCGCACGTCGCCCTGCTCACGAACGCCGATGCCGAGAGCGCTTCACAGGACAAAGTGCGCCTTATGACCATCCACGCGGCCAAGGGGCTCGAGTTCCCCCACGTGTTCCTCTGCTCGCTTTCGGAAGGCGTGCTCCCCTCGCGCAAGACGAAAACGATCGAGGGTATGGAAGAGGAACGCAGGCTCGCCTTCGTCGCCCTCACGCGTGCGAAGGACGGGCTGTATCTCACCGAGGCGGAGGGGTTCTCGCACGAGGGCTCGCCGCGCTATCCGTCGCGGTTTTTGCTCGACATCGACCCAAATGCGCTGCAGTTCTCGAACAAGCCGACCGACGAGGAGCTCGCCTGCGCACGCGACGCGTACGCGGCGACCGACCGGTGGATGGCCGGCATGGCGGCAGATGCCCGTTTCCCGGTCGGTGCCAGGGTCCGCCACAAGGCGTTCGGGTGCGGCACCATATCTGACCTCGACGAGGAGAAACGCGCCTACGTCGTGCAGTTCGACTCGCTCGACACCCCGCGCGTGATTTCCTTTCGGGCGAAGCTTTTTCCCGAAGGCGAGGTGCCCAGCTTGCCCGAAGGCGAACCCGGCACAGCGAAGGGCATGGATAGCGCGACGGGGGACGCAGGCGCTCAAGCCGTGCCGCCGGCGCTTCCCGGAAAAGACGATTAGGAGGTTCACGTCCCTATGGCAAACGAAAGCGAAACGCCCCGCGAGGGGTCGTCGCTCGGGGCGGCGTCCCAGCTGCTCGCCCGTAAGGCGGCCCTGCAGGCGAAAGGCGAAGCTGCCGGTTGGGCCGATGCCGGCGCATCGCGCGAAACAGTGACGCGCAAGCCCATCGACCTTCCCAACGAGGAATGGCAAAAACCCAAGGCGTCGGGGATCGCGGCAGCGGCGGTGACGGCGGTCGTGTGCATCGTCGTCGTGGTGGTCGCGGCGGTTCTTCTGGGGAGCGGCGCGCGGTAGGCGCGCATGCCGACTCCGTAGTGAAACGCGCAGGGCGCGCTTCCCCGCACGCCCTTTTGCTACACTCATGATCATGGAACAGAGAACACCGAAAGAAACCCAAGCGCAGAAGATCGCGCGCATCAAGCACGGCCTCGACGCCGTGCCGACGCTGCCCGGCGTCTACTTGTGGAAGAACAAGGACGGCGAGGTCATCTACGTCGGCAAGGCGAAGCAGCTGCGCGCGCGCATGCGGCAGTACGTGAACTTCCAGGACGACCGCGCGAAGATCCCCCTGCTCGTCGACCAGATCGATTCCTTCGAGTACATCGTGGTGGGCAACGAGCACGAGTCGCTCGTGCTGGAAAAGAATCTCATCAACCAGTACGCGCCGTTCTTCAACGCCGACTTCAAGGACGACAAGTCCTATCCCTTCATCGCGCTTACCAAAGGCGACGTCTTTCCTGCCATCAAGTACACGCGCGAGAAGCACAAGCCCGACACGCGTTACTTCGGTCCCTACACCGACTCCCGTGCCGCGCGGCGCATGGTCGACATCGCGCGCCGCGTGGTGCCCCTGTGCGCCACGTCGTGCGCCGATTGGCGCAACCTCGCGCGCAGGCTCGAGAAGGACCCGCTCGCCCTCATGAAGAAGGACGTGCGCCCGTGCTTCGACTCGCACGTGGGTTTGGGCCCCGGGGCGTGCTGCGGCAAGATCACGCCCGAGGAGTACGCGGGCCACGTGAAACGCATCGAGCGGTTCCTGTCCGGCCAGCACCGCGAGTTCGTCGCCGAGCTGAAGGAGGAAATGGAAGACGCCGCCGCCGAGCTCGACTTCGAGCGCGCCGCGCGCGTCAAGGCGCGCATCGACACCATCAACTCGCTCACCGACAAGCAGCACGCGGTCTCGGCCAGAAACCTCAACGCCGACGTGATCGGCTTCTTCCGCGAGGAAACCGTCGCCGGCGTGCATGTGCTCATGGTACGCGAGGGACGCATCATGAACTCGAACGAGTTCGTGCTCAATCGCGGGAAAGACGTTCCCGACCAGGACCTTCTGCACAACTTCCTCCTGCGCTACTACGACACGACCACGTCCATCCCCCACGAGGTCATCGTGCGCGACGCCCCCGAGGACCAGGAATCGATGGAGGAATGGCTTACCGGCAAGCTCGACAGCGCGCACGGGGCGAAGGTGCGCTTCACGGCGCCGCAGAAGGGCGAGAAGGCCGAGCTCGTCGCCATGGCGGAAACCAACGCCAAGCACACGCTCATGCGCTACAAGGTGCGCACGAACTACGACGACAAGCGCATCAACGACGCGCTGCTCCAGCTTGAAAGCGCGCTTGCGCTCGACGCTCCGCCCATGCGCATCGAGTGCTTTGACATCTCCACCATCCACGGCTCGTACACGGTGGCGTCGATGGTCGTGTTCACGGGCGGCAAGCCCGACAAGAACCAGTACCGCCGCTTCAAGATAAAGACGCCGCTCGACGAGGCGAACGACTTCCTTTCCATGCAGGAGGTGATGAGCAGGCGCTACGCCCCCGAGCGCATGGCCGACGAGCGCTTCGGCAGCAAGCCCGACCTCATCATCTTGGACGGCGGCAAGCCGCAGCTTTCCGCTGTGATGGAGATGTTCGACCAGATGGGAATCGACGACATCGCGCTCTGCGGCTTGGCCAAGCGCGACGAGGAGCTCTTCGTCCCCTGGCAGGACACGGGTCCTGTCGTTCTGCCGTCGGGCTCGGCGTCGCTCTACCTCGTGAAGCAGGTGCGCGACGAGGCCCACCGCTTCGCCATCACCTTCCACCGCGAGCTGCGCGGCAAGGGCATGACGGCGAGCATCCTCGACGACGTGGCGGGGCTCGGCCCCGTGCGGAAGAAGGCCCTGCTCAAGCACTTCAAGTCGTTCAAGAACCTTAAAGCGGCGAGCTTGGCGGAAATCAAGGAGGCGCATGTGGTGCCCGACGAGGTGGCAGAAGAGCTCCACCGCGTCATCGAGCAGTATAATAACGAGCGGAAAGACGAGACCGTCGTCGGCGGCGAAGAGGGGGTTTAGCGATCATGGCAAGTGAAACCCGCGCGAAGAGCGATGCGCCTGAAAAAGAAGCGCCCGATTTGGACCATATGCCCGAACTCGTCATCGTCACGGGTATGAGCGGCGCCGGCCGCACCGAGGCCATGCACGTGTTCGAGGACTTGGGCTATTTCTGCGTCGACAACCTGCCGGCGAGCCTCATCGGCGACTTGCTCGCGCTCACGGGCATGCCGGGACAGCCCGACGCCCACCGGCGCCTCGCCGTGGTGTGCGACGCGCGCAACCGTGACTTCTTCCCGAAGCTTAAAGGCGAGGTCGAGAAGCTCGAGCAAGAGGGGATCGACGTGTGCGTGCTGTTCCTGGACGCCGCGGACGACAAGCTCGTCGCCCGCTACAAGTCGTCGCGCCGCCGCCATCCGCTGTGCACCGACGGCACCACCATCGCCCAAGGCATCGAGCGCGAGCGGCAGATGCTCTACGACCTGCGCGAGATGGCGCACCACGTCGTCGACACGACTAACATGCTGCCCCAGCAGCTGCGCGACACCATCCGCTCGCTCTTCGCGAAGGGCGACGAGCGCCGCGGCCTCGCGGTCACGGTGTACTCGTTCGGCTTCAAGCACGGAGCCCCGCTCGACGCCGACCTCGTCATGGACGTGCGCTTCTTGCCGAACCCCTATTACGACCCCGACCTGCGCTATCTCACCGGGCTCGACGCGCCAGTGCGCGACTTCGTGATGTACCGCGAGGAAACGGTGGAGTTCATAAAGCGCTGGCGCGCGCTGCTCGACTGCGTCATGCCCGGCTACGTCGCCGAGGGCAAGCAGCAGCTCGCCATCGCCATCGGCTGCACGGGCGGCCAGCATCGAAGCGTCGCGATCGCGGAATCGACCGGTGATTACCTGAAGTCGAACGGCTACCGTGTGAGCGTCGCGCACCGCGACCTCGCGCTCGCCGCGCGCCGGGTGGGGAAGTAGGCCCATGATGAAGAAACGCGCCTTCTCGCAGGACCCCTCGGCCACCGCGGCGTTCGCTGCGCTTCGCGACCTTCCCCTCGTCGGCTCGATCAAGGGCAACCGCGCGGGCAAACTGCGCGCCGTCGTCATCGGCGGCGGCACCGGGGCCCCCGTGTCCATCCGCACGCTCCTCTCGCTCGGGGTGGAGACGAGCGCCGTGGTCGCCATGGCCGACGACGGCGGCTCGACCGGCATCCTGCGCGAGGAAGCCGACGTCACGCCCCCCGGCGACATCCGCAAGTGCATCGCGGCCATGGCGGCCGACCCGTCCGACCCGCTCACGCGCGCATTCAAGTACCGCTTCCCCATAGCCCGCGACCATTCGCTCGGCAACCTCATGCTCGTCGCGCTCGAAGACGCCTGCGGGTCGTTCCCCGAGGCGGTCTCCATCTGCGAGAAGCTGCTCGATGCGCGCGGGCACGTGTACCCCTCCACGCTTTCCCATGTGACGCTTGCGGCGAAAACGCGCGACGGGGCCGTCATCGAGGGGCAGGCCGTCGCCTGCCATTCCGACACGGCGCTCGAGCGGGTGAAGCTGCGCTGCGACGGCGCGATCGAGCCCTACGGACCGGCGCTCGACGCCATCCGCGCTGCCGACCTCATCGTGCTTGGCCCGGGGTCGCTTTTCACGTCGATCATCCCGAACCTGCTCGTCCCGGGCGTGGTCGACGCCATCCGAGCCTCGCACGGGAAGACGCTCTTCGTCTGCGGCCTCGCCGACGTGCAGGGGGAAACGTGGGGTCTTACGGCGCGCGAGCACGTCGAGGCACTCATGGCCCACGGCATGAAGGGGCTCATCGACTACGTGCTCGTTCACGCTCCCGAGCCGCTGCGGCCCGACGGCACGTCCGCAGGCGAGCTCGCCAGCGCGGCCGCACGCGATGCGGGCGCGGCCGATGACCGCACGGCCCGTGCGAACGGGCGCGCGGTTCGTCCGGTTTCCATTACCTACGAAGACGCGATGGCCATCCAGGCAGAGGGGCCGATCGTCATCGCGAAGAACCTTGTCGACCTCGAACGCCCCACGCTCCACGACCCGGTGGCGTTCCGCGAGGCATTGTGGGGGGTGCTCAAGCTATGTCGTTCACGTCGGATGTGAAAGACGAGCTCGCGCGCGTGCTCCCGGAATGCTCGCATTGCGGCAAGGCGACGCTCGCGGCGCTCGTGCGCATCGAGGGGACGCTGTTCGTGTCCGGGCCGGGGCGCTACCGCGTGGAAATCGCCACGGACGTTCCGAGCGTGGCGCGCCTCGTCATCAAGCTCCTTCACGGCATCTACAAGCTACGCACCGAGCTCACCGTGCGCCGCAGCGTGCTCCACAAAACGCCGAACTACCTCATCGAGGTGCCGGCGCAGCCCCATCTCGCCGAATCGCTCTACGACCTAGGGGTCATCACGAAGGCGGGCGGGCTCGAGCTCGGCATCAGGCCCGACATCGTGCAGAAGCAGTGTTGCGCCGCGGCGTACGTCCGCGGGGCGTTCCTCGGCAGCGGCTTCATCGCGAACCCCCGCGGCGACTTCCACTTCGAGATCACCGTGGAATCGGAGGGCCTCGCCACCGGGCTCGTCGAGCTGCTCGCCGACAAGGGCATCAACGCTCGCATCATGCAGCGCCGAAGCTCCTACATGGTGTACCTGAAGAGCGGAAACGCCATTCTCGAGTTCCTCGCCTTCGTCGGGGCGCACCAGTGCGCGCTCACCATGGAGGAGGAGCGCGTGGTGAAAAGCGTGCGCAACGACGTGAACCGCATGACCAACGCCGAGGTCGCCAACCAGGCGAAAAGCTCGTCGGCGGCGGTCGACCAGCTCTTCGCCATCCGCACCGTGCTCGAGGCCCACGGCATGGAGAACCTGCCGCCCGCGCTCCAGGAGTTCATCCGCCTGCGCGTCACGTTCCCCGACGCGAGCATCAAGGAGCTCGGGCAGCGCGCCAACCCGCCGCTGTCGAAGTCGGCGGTATACCATCGGATCCGCCGAATCGAGCAGATGGCCAAGGAAGCCGCAAACCGAAAAGGGTAGCGACTTCGCTTGCATTTTGCCTGATTGCACGTTCGTCGGCGATGCACGTGGTCTACACTGGAAGATGTGCGTCAAGGAAAGTGAAATCCTTCGAAAGGAGTTCTGCATGGCAATCAAGGTAGGCATCAACGGCTTCGGTCGTATCGGGCGCTTGGCGTTCCGCGCGATGGTGAAAGATTCCGCGATCGAAGTTGTCGCTGTGAACGACCTCGGCGACATCCCCACGATGGCGCACCTTCTCAAGTACGACTCCGTCCACGGTCGCGCCTTCGACAAGGTCGAAGTGACCGACGACGGCTTCGTGGCCGACGGCTACGCCGTCAAGGTTCTTTCCGAACGCGACCCCAACAACCTCCCCTGGGGCGAGTTGGGCGTGGAAGTCGTGGTCGAGTCCACGGGCATCTTCAAGACCGGCGAACTGGCAAGCGCCCACCTCAAGGCCGGCGCCAAGAAGGTCGTCATCACCTGCCCGGCCAAGGGCGAGGATGCCACCATCGTCATGGGCGTGAACGACGGCGACTACGACGCTGAAAAGCACAACATCATCTCCAACGCTTCCTGCACCACGAACTGCCTGGCGCCCGTCGCCAAGGTCCTGCTCGAGAAGTTCGGCATCAAGCGCGGCTACATGAACACCATCCATTCCTATACCAACGACCAGCGCATCCTCGACCTTCCGCATAAGGACCTGCGCCGCGCGCGCGCTGCTGCCATGTCCATGATCCCGACCACCACGGGCGCCGCCCGCGCGGTCGCGCTCGTCCTGCCCGAGCTCAAGGGCAAGCTCGACGGCTTCGCCACGCGCGTTCCCACCCCCGACGGCTCGATGGTCGACCTCACGGTCGAGCTCGAGCGCGAGGTCACGGCCGAGGAAATCAACGCCGCGATGAAGGAAGCCGCCGAAGGCGAGCTTGCGGGCATCCTCGAGTACACCGAGGACCCGATCGTGTCCATCGACATCGTCGGCAACGACCACTCCTCCATCTTCGACAGCAAGCTCACCATGGTCATGGGCGGCAAGAGCAACCTCGTGAAGGTCGTCTCCTGGTACGACAACGAGTGGGGCTACTCCAACCGCGTCAAGGACCTCGTGAAGATCCTTCTCTAATCGAAGAGCAAACGGCTTCGGGCGGCTTCGTGCCGCCCGTTTCTTTGTTGAAAAGGAAGACTCAATGGCATCCATCAAGACCATCGACGAGCTCGACGCGCGCGGCAAGCGCGTGCTCGTGCGCGTCGACTTCAACGTGCCGGTTTCGGACGGCGCCGTCACCGACGACACTCGCATCCGCGCGGCGCTTCCCACGATCGAGAAACTGCGCGCGGACGGCGCGCGCGTCATCCTCATGAGCCATCTCGGCCGTCCGGCGGGCACGGGCTTCGAGGAGAAGTTCACGCTGCGCCCGGCGGCGACACGCCTGTCCGAGCTGCTCGGCGCGCCCGTCTCCTTCGCGTCCGACACGGTCGGCGACGACGCGAAGGCCAAGGCGGCCGCGCTTCGCGACGGCGACGTGCTTTTGCTCGAGAACCTGCGCTTCGACGCGCGCGAGAAGAAGAACGACCCAGCGTTCTGCGAGGAGCTCGCCGCGCTCGGCGACGCCTACGTGAACGACGCGTTCGGCACCGCGCACCGCGCGCACGCCTCGACCGCGGGCGTCGCGGCGCTTCTGCCGGCGTACGCGGGCTACCTCATGCAACGCGAGGTGTCCACGCTCACGGGCATGCTCGATTCCCCGAAACGCCCCTTCGTCGCCATCCTCGGCGGCTCGAAGGTGTCCGACAAGATCAAGGTCATCGACGCGCTCATCGACAAGTGCGAGACGCTCGTCATCGGCGGTGGCATGTGCTTCAC
>CAKUGU010000058.1 GCA_934654815.1 uncultured Ellagibacter sp. | reverse complement strand
GTGGCTCGTGGCTCGTGGCTCGTGGCTCGTGGCTCGTGGCTCGTGGCTCGTGGCTCGTGGCTCGTGGCTCGTGGCTCGTGGCTCCCGGCTCCCGGCTCCCTACGCGTAGATTTCCTTTTCCACCACGAGGTCGTTCTTGATCTTGCCGACGAGCTTCTGCAGCGCGTCGATGCAGCGCGGGCGGATGTCGGCGCCGATCATGACGTACATGATCGAGTCGCCCACGTTAAGCGCGCCCTCGTTGAGCCAGGTGCGTACGTAGTACACGCCCGGCCAGGTCAAAGCCTCGGCCTCGGCTGCGGCAACGCCCTCGGCGTCGTAGGAGAACTCGACTTGCGCGACGTCTCCCAGACCCTCGACGCCTTCGCGCACCTGCTTCTTCGGCGTGATGCGCACCACGCCGTTGTGACACAAGAACATGCCGCACTGCGCGGCTTTCGGATCGGCCTTGGCTTCTTTAAGCCATTGATCCATAGACGGTTCCGGTTTGGACATATGCATCCTCCAAAATGTTAGGGATCGGAGCGCTCTTCCCCAAGCGCCCGCTTCGAGTTTTATTGTACTCGAAGCGGGCGCATCTCGCGAAAGCATGCGGAAGGTCCATCTCGCCGTGTGCGTTTGCGGTCAATCGGCCGGAATGCGCATGGCGCATAGTTCCCTACTCCTGACCGATAAGCCAGCTGATCAGGCCGATCTTCTCATCGAGATACGCAAGCTCGGGAACATCGGTGTGCGTTGCGCCATCGAAAGCCGTGATTTCGGCGTCGGATCCTAAGGCGGCCAGCTTGCCCACCAAATCGAGGGACGACTGCGGGTTCACCACTTCGTCGTCCGTTCCGACGAAGGCCCTCACGGGGGTGTCTCCAAGTGCGGAAAGCGCGGTTTTCTTGCCCCTGACGCCGCCGCTGCAAGGCGCGATGCGCACGAACTCGCCGGGATTGGCGGCGGCGATGCTCCACGTCCCCGTGCCGCCCATGCTGAACCCGGTGAGGCTCACGTTGGCGGGGTCGATCGGGTAGGCTGACTTCACTTCCTCGGTTGCTGCGATGACGTTGCTGCTGAGCGTCGTCCAGTCGCGCGCCGTCGCAGGCGCTTGCGGCATAAGTACGTAGGCCGGAATGTCTCCGAGCGTCCCGTCGGAAAGCCAGCGGGCGAAGTCGTCTGCCGAAAGCATGGCGTTGGGGTCGTCGCCCTTGCCGGTGACGCCGTGCAGGTACACGATGAGCGGCGCATTTTCACTCGCGTTTTCGGGGGAGTACAGCCAGCAGTCAAGCCCGCCTGCGTTTATGAGGGAAAGCGAGGCTGCGGGCGCATCTTCGCCCGCATTGCCCGCATTGCCCGCTTCGCCCGAGCCGCCGGCTTCGCTTCCGCTTTCGCCTGCGCCGGGAGGAGTCGCGCTCTCCTTGTCGTTGCAGGTCGCCGACACTGCGTATTCGGCGGAAACGTTGTCGGCGATCTGAACGTGGGAGATGGGCTGCACGATGTAGCTGTGCGTGCTTCCCGGCTCGAGCCCGTCAAAGGTTGCCGACGTGGCGTCCGTCGTGCTCTTCATCTCGATGAGCCCCGTGTCGGCGAAGTACTCGAAGAGCTGGTATTGATTCGCACCGTCGACGGGCTCCCATGAAAGCGTGATGCTGCTTGAGTCCGCGGTCGCGGCGACCTGAGGCGCGGGCAGCGTTGCCAACTCGACGCTCAGGTCGGGTTCGTCGCCGCTTTTCACCTTGATCACGCGGAACCCGACGTCGGCGTAGCCTACGGAGGCGTAGCGGCCTTCCTTACGGTTTTCGGTGCGGCAATCGGTGCGTTCGCTGTTCCAGGCGCCGCCCTTCACGCCAAGTAGCGCGTCTGCGTCGTCGCCTCCGCTGTCGCGGACCGTCGAGGTCCATTCCCATACGTTGCCCCAGAAGTCGATCGCTCCGTGCGCGCCGCGCGTGATGCCGTCGTATTCGTAGACCGACACGCGCCCGTCGGCAACGTCGCAGTTGAAGTCGGCGTCTTTGGGCATGTGCCCCGCCGCAAGCTCCCATTCGCTCTCGTTGGGCAAACGGTAGGTGTTTTCGCCGTCCTGCTCGGTGAGCCATGCGCAGTACGCCTGCGCATCCTCGCAGGAAACATAGTTGACGGGAAGGTCGGCGTCGCCCTCATGCGTGCCGTCGCCCCAGTTCGCGGGGGGTTGCGCTCCGGTCGCTTCGAGGTAGGCGGCGTATTGGGCGTTCGTCACGGGGGTGCGGCTCACGTAGATGCTCTGCCCCGCCCCCATGACGGGGATGAAGTCGTACTGCGCGGCGTTGGCCGTCTTCCACTTCAAAAGACGCTCATCGGTGAAGCGCAGCATGCTGGAATTAATGCGATTCCAATATGTCGCGTACATATCCTGCACGATGTCTTCCATCTCGGCGACCGTTTCCTCGCCGCCCGGCTTGCCTGCCGTCTCCTCGCGCAGCTCGTCGAGCTTTTGCTCCTTGCGGTCGAGCACGGCGTTGTAGTTCGCGATAACCATATCGCGAAGGGCTAGGTAGTTCTCTTCCGATGGGTCTTTCTGGTACGCCGAGATCAAATCCTTGGTCTCTTGTGTGAGCTCGGGTTGCTCCGTCTCGATGAAGTCGCTATGGGAAAACGACTCCTGGGCAAATGCGCTCGTCGCGGCTATCGGCGCAAGCGATGCCGCAAGCACCGGCACCAAGAAGGCCCGGGCGATTCTTTGGGATAGCTTCATGAAGGCTCCTATCTATTCGGGATGCCAAACCGTCGCGCCGCTCATTCAAGCGGCGCCGTGCGAATCAACGTCAAGCGTAGGAAAGCCCTTGCTGGCGCTTCTACGGTTAAACTGCGGCAATGTCGTGGCAAGGTGGTTTTCTCCTCGAGCCGTCATGGGTATGATTCGCGTGAAGAGAAAAGAGGAAACGGTGGCCGAACGCATTTACCTTGCCGACGACGAGCAGAACATCCGCGAGCTCATCGCAGCGTTCCTTTCCCGGGAGGGCTATGAGGTCGAATCCTTCGAAAAGGGGACCGATTTGCTTGAAGCATGCGAAAACAACATTCCCGACCTGGTGATACTCGATATCATGATGCCGGGGGTGGACGGGCTTGCCGTATGCTCGACGCTGCGTTGCGGTCATGAGGACCTCCCCATCATCATCGTGTCGGCGAAGGACAGCCCGTACGATCGGGTGACGGGGCTTACGCTCGGCTGCGACGATTACCTGGTAAAGCCGTTTTTGCCGATCGAGCTCGTCGCGCGCGTCAAGGCGGTTCTCCGTCGCTCGCGGAAAAGCGAGCCTGCGCCCGCTGACGGGGCTGTGCCGGGCGAGGTCTCGTTCGGGGCGCTGCGGCTTTCCCCCGAGCGGCGCGACGCGTTTTTAGGTGGGGAGCGCCTGCCGCTCACACCTGCCGAGTTCGACTTCCTCGTCTACCTTGTAGAGCGCGAAAACCGCGCGGTGAGCAGGGAAGAGCTTCTCAATGCCCTCTGGGGGATCGATTGGCGCGCCGACACGCGCGTGGCGGACGATCTTGTGAAGCGGTTGCGCCGCAAGCTCAAGGCGGCCGGCGGCAGCGTGAGCGTGGAGACGGTCTGGGGGTTCGGATTCCGCATCGCCGAAGGGGAGGGGAAATGAGCGCAGGCGGTAAGCGACGCGCCGGGCGCAGCATGCTCGCACGTCTTTTCGCGCCTGCGGTGCTGCTCGTGCTTCTCCCGCCGCTTTCGTGCCTCGTCTTCCACGTGAGTGCCACGCGCTACGCTTACGACGAGGCTTCCCGTGAGCTTTTTTCTCTGCAGCAGCAGATCGAGCCGTTGCTTGAAAGCTGGTTGACCGAAGAGCTTGGCTCGGGGGAATCGTCGGCTGCGGGCTCCTCGCAAGACGAGAGGGTATCCGGGTTCCTCAAAAGCGCGGGATCGACCGCCTCGCAGCTCGGAGGCAACGCGCGTTTGCTTATCTTGTCTGACACGCTGAAGACGGTGTACCCCCGTAACGGGCAGCTTCGCGAGCAGATGGCGCCCCTCGCCGCCGATTTCGCGAGTTATTTGAGGGAAACGGGCGCAGGCGAGGGCGGCTCGGTAACGCTTTCCGCAAGCGACGGGGAAACTTATCTTGCCGCGCTGTACGACCCGCCGTCGAGTGCCGGGCACCTCGGATGGGTCATCGTGTATTGCCCGACTTCCCATATCGGGGAGTGGGTCGATGCGTCGTCACTTCTCGTTTTGGGCATCTCGTCGGCGTTTTCCGCTCTTGCCCTCGTTGCATTGGCGGCAACGGCTCGCAGCATAACGCGCCCGCTCAAGCGGCTTTGCCGCGAATCCGAGCGCATAGGGGACGGGGATTTCGCGGAAATAGAGTCGGCGTTCAAGCTCGAGGAACTCGAGGATCTACGGCGCTCCATGAACGGCATGTCGAGGCGCCTTGAGCGCGCGGAGCAGAGTCAGAAGCGATTCCTCGCGAACGTATCTCATGAGTTGCGAAGCCCCCTCATGTCGATCGGTGGCTATGCGCAGGGGATCGAACAAGGCGTGTTCGACCCGCCGCAGCGCGCCGCGCGCGTCATCATGGACGAAAGCGTGCGGCTCACCGAGGTCGTCGAGGGGCTGCTGTCGCTATCGCGGTTGGAGGGGGAATCAGGCCCCGCCGATTTGCAACGGGTCGATCTCGTCGCGGCGACGCTGCGCTGCGCCGATCGCGCGCGGGGTCTCGCGTCCGCGCGCGACGTGTCCGTGCGAGTCGAGGCGCCCGAAGAAGAGGTCGCGGCGCTTGCGACCGAGGAGTTGCTGGGCAGCGTGCTCGACAACGTGCTTTCGAACGCGATCCGCTATGCGGAAGGCGAGGTGCGCATGTCGGTGTTCGCCGAGAGAGATTCGGCCTCGGTCGAGGTTTCCGATGACGGTCCGGGAATAAATGCCGATGACCTTCCCCATGTGTTCGAGCGCTGCTACAAAGGCAAAGGGGGCCATGTGGGGCTGGGGCTCGCTATCGCCCAGTCGGCGGCGGGGCGTATGGGCGCGACTCTTGTTGCTGGGAAGGGTTCCTTGGAGGGGGCGTCGTTCACGCTGAAGTTGTGCCGGGCATAGGGGCAGATGCCGGTCTTTCGATCCGATTGCGGCCCGATGGCGGGCGCTCCATGCATTTGCGCCGCTTATCTCGTGCCGCATCCGCCTATAAAACGCGTGCTTTTTACGAACGGGAAATGAAGCTCGCGCGCGCGAATGATAGACTGGGAAAATTCCACGGCTTAGAAAGGACAGCTATGTCTTTACCTGCATCCGATACAAGCAAGAAACCCGACATGCGCACCACCATGGACTTGGGCGAGGTGCTTCCCCGCACCGCCGAGGTTCGCGACAACCACCTGTTCATCGGTGGGGTCGACATGGTGAAGCTCGCCCATGAGGAGGGAACGGCGCTCTACGTGTTCGACGAGGCCGACCTACGCTTTCGCATGGAAAGCTACCGCGAGTCGTTCCGCTCCCGCTACGCGAACTCCGACATCGCGTACGCGAGCAAGGCGTTCCTGAATAAGGAAGTCGTGCGCATCGCGAACGAGGAGGGCATGTGTCTCGACGTGTCGGGCGGCGGCGAGCTCGCCTGCGCGCAGATGGCGGGCTTCCCGATGGAACGCGTCGTGGTACACGGCAACAACAAGACCCCGGCCGAGCTCACCGAGGCCATTTCCGCCGGCGTGGGGCGCATCGTGGTCGACAGCCGCATCGAGCTCGCGCGCGTGTCCGAAATCGCGGGGAAGCTCGGCGTCGAGCAGGCCATCCTCATGCGCATCACGCCGGGCGTCGAGGCCGACACGCACGAGTACATCCGCACGGGCTGCGAGGACAGCAAGTTCGGGTTCACCATGCTCAACGACTTCGCGTTCACCTGCGTGAAGGATGCCATCGAGGCGCCGAACGTGAAGCTCGTCGGCTTCCACTGCCACATCGGCTCGCAGATCTTCGCGCTCCACTCGTTCCGCGAGGCGGCCGAGGTCATGGTGCAGTTCATCGCCCGCGTACAGAAGGAATACGGCATCGCCATCACCGAGCTCGACCTGGGCGGCGGCCTGGGCGTTGCCTACACGGCCGAGGACAAGCCGTCCTCCATCGACGAGTTCGCGGAATGCACGACGTCTGCCGTGAAGGACTTCTGCGCGAAGTACGGCGTTGCCGAGCCGCACATCCTCGTCGAGCCCGGCCGCAGCCTCGTCGCCAACGCGGGCGTCACGCTCTACACCGTGGGCATCTTGAAGACGCTGCCCGGTATCCGCAAGTTCGTCGCCATCGACGGCGGCATGTCCGACAACATCCGCACCGCGCTCTACCATGCCGACTACGAGCCCGTCATCGCGAACAAGGCCGCCGAGCCCCGCACCGAGATCGTCACGCTGTGTGGCAAGCATTGCGAAAGCGGCGACGCGGTCGTCATCGACATGCCCATCCAGCACCCCGAGGTGGGCGACATCGCCTGCGTGTTCGCGACGGGCGCGTACTGCTCCACCATGTCGAGCAACTACAACGGCCAGCCCAAGCCGGCGGTCGTGTTCGTGAAAGACGGCGACGCGCGCGTGGTGACCCGCCGCGAAACCTACGCCGATCTCTACGCTCGCGACATCTAGTATCCAGGAGGCTTCATGACCATCAAACTCGGACTTGTCGGCACCGGCACCGTCGGCGGCGGCTGCATCGACATCCTGCAAAAGCATAAGGAAGACTTCAAGCGCCACTACGGCATTGACCTGGAACTTTCCCGCGTGTGCTCGCGCGAGGCGGCTCAGGCTGAAGCCCACGGCGTGGGCGATCTGTTCACGACCGACTACAACGACATCGTGAACGACCCCGACATCGACATCGTGATCGAGCTCATCGGCGGCACCACGGCGGCGCGCGACCTCGTCACCAAGGCGCTCGCAGCTGGCAAGAACGTCGTCACCGCCAACAAGGCGCTCATGGCGACCTACGGCGAGGAAGTCATGGGGCTCGCCGAGAAGATGAACCGCGAAATCGCCTTCGAGGCGTCCGTCGGCGGCGGCATCCCCATCATCGACCCGCTCAAGCACTCGCTGTTCGCGAACGAGATCACCTCGGTCATGGGCATCGTGAACGGCACCACCAACTACATGCTCACCCGCATGGTCGAAAACGGGCTGTCCTACGACGAGGCGCTCAAAGAGGCACAGGAGAAGGGCTTCGCCGAGGCCGACCCGTCCGCCGACGTCGACGGGTTCGACGCCGCGGCGAAGATCGCTATCCTCGCGTCGATCGCCTTCAACTCGCGCGTGACCATGTCCGATGTGTACACCGAGGGCATCCGTAACGTCACGACGCTCGATCTGGAAACCGCCGATGACATGGGCTACGTCATCAAGCTTCTGGCCATTGCCCATCGTGCGCCCGAGGGAATCGATGTGCGTGTGCATCCGACCATGCTGCCGAAGACGCACCAGCTGGCCACGGTGAACGGCGTGTTCAACGCGATCTACGTCACGGGCGACGCCGTGGGCGAGACGATGTTCTTCGGCGAAGGCGCGGGCGCGGGCGCGGCCGCGAGCGCCGTCATGGGAGATGTGCTCGAGGTTGCGCGCCACCTCGCCATGGGGATCCCGCCGATTGTGGGGTGCACCTGCACCGACGACCTCGCCATCGTCCCGATGGAGGACCTGAAGACGAAGTACTACATCCGCTTCGCCGTCGCCGACCGCCCCGGCGTGCTTGCGGCCATGGCCGGCGTGTTCGCCAAGCACGGCGTTTCGGTGCGCTCGGTGGTGCAGCGCGGCAACTCCGAGCATGCCACGGTGAACCTGTCGTACGTGACCCACACCGCCGCCGAGGCCTCGGTTCGCGCGGTGCTTGCCGAAATCGCCCAGCTCGACGACGTGCTGCGCGCCGAGCCCTCCGTCATCCGCGTGGAAGACTAGAACGCCCGATGCATCAGATGCGCCCGTGGGCCTCGCCGGCCCGCGGGCGCTTTTTCGCCTGTGCCTTTCTCGCGGGCGTTTTCGCACGTGCCCGCCAACGCTGGTAGAATACCCATCATGTGCAACGAAGACCTTACAACCAGAAAAGCGAAGCCCAACCAGCTCACGCGTCGCGTGATGGTGGGCGGCGTTCCCCTTGGCGGCGGGGCTCCCGTCGTCGTCCAGTCGATGCTCAACGCGCCTGCGGGCGACGTCGAGGCCAACGTGAGCCAGATCGAGGCCCTCGCGGACGCGGGGTGCGAAGTGGTGCGCATGGCCATCCCTCATCGCAAGTACCTCGACGTGTTCGCGGAAGTATGCAAGCGCTCGCCGCTCCCCGTCGTCGCCGACGTGCACTTCGACGCGCAGATCGCCATCGAAGCCGCCCGCCGCGGCGCCGCGAAGCTACGCATCAACCCCGGCAACATCGGCGGGCTCGAGAAGACCGATGCCGTGCTCGACGCCGCAGGCGAGGCGGGCATCCCCATCCGCATCGGCGTGAACGCGGGCTCGCTCGACCAAGAGCTTGCGGCTCGCAATGACCTCACGTTGCCGGAGAAGCTTGCCGCCTCGGCGGCTTCCTACGTGCGCCACTGCGAAGAACGCGGTTTTCGCGACCTCGTGGTAAGCGCGAAGGCGCACGACGTCATGACCACGGTGCGCACCTACCGCATGCTCGCGCGCGAGATTCCCGATGTGCCGCTGCATATCGGCATCACCGAAGCGGGAACGCGGTTCCAAGGCGTGGTGAAAAGTGCCAGCGGCCTGGGGATTCTTCTGGAAGAGGGCATCGGCGACACGATGCGCATCTCGCTCACCGACGACCCTGTCGTCGAGATGCGCGCCTGCTGGACGCTGCTCTCGGCGCTCGATCTGCGCCGGCGCGGCCCCGAGATCATCAGCTGCCCCACGTGCGGGCGGTGCCAAGTGAACCTCATCGATCTGGCAACGCAGGTGGAAGAGCGTTTGCGCAATGTGAAGGTCCCGGTGAAAGTGGCCGTCATGGGGTGCGTGGTGAACGGGCCCGGTGAGGCGCGCGATGCCGACATCGGCGTCGCCTGCGGAGACGGGGTGGGCGTCGTGTTCAAGGGCGGTCAGGTGTTAAGGAAAGTGGAAGAACACGCCATCGTCGACGTGTTGATGGAAGAGATTGGAAAACTA
>CAKUGU010000057.1 GCA_934654815.1 uncultured Ellagibacter sp. | reverse complement strand
TGCTCGATCTGGTCGAGCGTGCGCGAAACGTCTTCGCCCGGGATGGCGTCGTTGCCCTCGCGGATGGCGGCGATGAAGGCGTGCCCTCGGTCGAGCAGACGCTTCTGCTCGGTGGTGAGGGGCGCCTGCTTGCCGGGGTTGGTCGAACTCGCGAGGTCGCGCCGGCGCTTCGCCTCGTTCGCGGCCGCGCGTTCCCGCTCGTGGCGCTCGTAAGCCTCGGGCGTCATGAGCAGAAGCCCCGATTCCTCGTCGAGCGCCGCCTGCTTGAACATGCCCTTCGCAAGCATCTTCTTCACGTTCTTCACCACGTTGCCGGCGGTGTCGGAGCTTCCTTGGGCGAGCTCCTTCACGCTGCACGATTCGCGCAGGCCGATGGCGTTGCGGTAGCGGTCGAAGGCTGCGGCGAGGCGAAGCTTTCGGGTGCCGGCGAACGTGAGCGCGGCGCCGAGCGCCGCACCTCCGACGACGAACGGGACGGCGGCCGCCATGTTAGCGATGGCCATGAGCAGCCCCACGGCGATGAGCGGCACCGCCACGACGGCGCCCGCGACGACGAGCGCCACGCCGCCGCCGCGCTCGCTTGCGGGGTTCGCGTAGCGCAGGCTCATCAGCTCTTCCTGCCGCTTGCGTTCCTGGATAAGCGCGTACTGCTCCTGACTTCGGCGAATGCCGTCGGTCGCCTTTGCGATCCCGCGCCCGATGCTTTCGGCGGCCGAGCCGACGGCGTGCTCGATGGTCGACTGGAGGCCGCTGAAGTCGCTCGAGTTCACGGCGTTCTGGACGGCGCTTGCGACCTGGTCGGCGATGTTTTTGGAAGAAGCCATGGGGGCTGCCTCTCAGCGAATCGATGTGTTCATGCCGCAATTGTACCCGAATGCAGGGCGTCGAGACGCGCTTGCCGCATCACGTTCCGGTAACGCGGGAAGCGCGGGCGATTGCAAGGGGCGGGCTCGCCGGGGCTGGGCGGCCGGTCTCCGAAATTGGGACCTGGGGCTGGGGCTCAAGTTGGGCGCCGAACCGATGCGGCGCCGGGTCGGGCGCCCATGTTCCCCAGCTTTGGGCAGCGCGGCGGGTGAGGGGGCTCGCTACTTCGCGGGAAGGATCTCGATCCACGACCCGTCGGGGTCGGCGATGAAGTACAGCCCCATGCGCGGGTTGTCGAAGACGATGCATTCCATTTCCTCGTGCAGTTTGCGATACGCGTCGAAGTCGTCCACCTCGAAGGCGATGTGCGTGTCGCGCCCGCCGTTGGCGTAGGGTTCTGTGCGCCCGCGGTTCCAAGTGAGCTCGATTTCGAAGGGGGACTGATCGTTCACGAGGTAGGTATTCGACCATGAGCCGTCGTCGGGGCCCATTTCACGCGTCACGCGGAACCCGAGCGCGCGCTCATAGAATGCGATCGACGCCTCCTTGTCGAGCACGTGGATGCACCAGTGGATGATGTGGGCTTTCATTTGCTTCCTTTCCGTTGCGGAGTCGTTAGTTGCTGCGAGCAGTGTACCGCATCGCCGGAGGATGTCTCGGCTCGCTGGCTCGGGCGACCAACGACGGTTTTGCAAGCGGTGGCGCGAAAACGAACTCCTCCGCGGTGGGTTATGACGGTTTTGCAAAATGAGAAGGTCCCTAACTCGTGTTTTTCCTCTACAAATGGCAACTTATGACGCTTTTGCAAATGCTCGTGGCAAGCTAGGACGGTTTTGCAAACGCATGAGCGGCTGATTTTTTGCAAACCCGTCACAGGCTGCCATGAGAGGGCACTTTTCTCGAGAAGAGGCGTTGCCCGATTTGCAAGCCGTCCTACTCTGCCATGAGGGCGGTGATTTTCGATCCCAGATTGCGGAAATGCTGCGGCTATCGCATCGATGTACGGGCTGGTGAATCCCTGGTCTCCGGACAATGCGGGGCGTGCAGCTCGCCAGCTGCCTGCGGGCCCTGTTCGCGAAGCCGGGCATGGCCTTGCAAACGATTGGCATGGATTGAACGGTACCGCGCGGATTGGCGAACGACGCTGTGCAGGCATTCGCCGCGAGCGTTTGCCGCAAAAGGGAAACAGATTGGTCCCTGCAGAAGTACTTCATAAGTATCCTGTATACTTATCGTAACTCGTTCCATGGTTGTGCGACCGCCGTTTACGGCAGGGAAGGGGGAGCTCATGAAGAAGAGCGCCCGCATCTCCGATATCTTTCTTCGCGTATTCCTGTCTCTTGCGCTCATTGTGTCGTTCGTCCCTATTGCACGCGATGCGTCGTATGCCTCGGAAGAGGGCGACGCGTCGTCCGAGGTCGTGAATGCCGATGCCCCGAACAAGAGTGGCGACGACTCGGCGAATGGAGGCGACGCGGGCTCCGCGAATGGGGAAGCGGATGCTGCTGCCGATGCATCGGGAGAAGTCGAATCGCCTGCAGAATCGGGCCCTTCGGATAACGCCGACTCCGCTTCCGGGAACGCGGGATTGGGAAGCGACGCCACCCTGCCTGGCGACTCCAATGCCGCCGATGGAGAATCCGCCGGATCCGCTCAGGCTTTCGGTGTATATGAGTATGGCAAGCTTATGCTGAACGGCTCTGTGTACAAATGCGACGAGTCGGGCAACCTTGCTGAACCGATTGACGAATCTGATCCCAAACTGCATTCCGTTGATCCGGGAAAAGTCAAGAATCTTATCGTCGATTTTGAAACGACTTCGGTTCCTAAGCGGTTATGCTTCTGCTCCACCTATCTTCAATCGGTGCGGTTTGAGAATACGGTGATTAAATCCATCGGAGAATATGCTTTTTACGGCTGTTCGAATTTTTCGTCGATAAGTCTGTCAGGTATGCAGATCGGTTCTATCGACGAGGGCGCCTTTTCTTCGTGCTTAAAACTGACCAGCCTCAACATCAAAGAGACTACAACGATTCAGGAGCTCGGTTCTAGCTGCTTCCGTTTCAGCGGCCTCGTTACAACGGGCCTGGACCATGTGGAGGGGCTAAAGACCATTCCCGATGGCGCGTATGACGAGTGTTACGACCTCGTTGATACCGGTCTTGCCGGGAATCAATCAATTGAAACTATTGGAGCGGATGCCTTCTCTTATTGCTACAGCATTGTCGATACCGGTCTTGGAGCGAATACGCACGTTACGTCTATTGGCGAATATGCTTTCGTCGGATGTGAGAAGTTGCGTCAGACGGGACTTGGGACGAATACCCGAATCGCTTCCATCGGCGACCATGCATTCAGTAATTGCGCGAGTCTGCGCCTTTCGGGTCTTGAAACTAACGTGACGATTTCGAAGTTGGGGAAGAACTGCTTCGAAGGCACTGACATGAGTGGTGGCCTTGTCCTTCCGCGTGACTCGAAGATAACGGAGCTTCCGAAGAAGGCATTCTACAAAACGAGCCTCGACTTCGTGTACCTCCAGTGCGATCATGCAGTATCCGTTGGTGAGCAAACGTTTCCAAGTAGCTTGAAAAGCGCTTTGATTCCCTCGCGCTCGCTCGCTCTTTATCAGGGTGGTGATGCTGCGAATAGTTGGGTAGCTAACGGCTTTACTTTGCCCGTTGACGCTTCAGAATATCTGAGCATTCGTGTTACGCAGGATCCTGATAAAATGACGTATTGGGTGGGGAATGAGGTTTCCCTCGATGGCATGAAGGTCGATTTCGTCTACGATGGCACACAACGCACTTTCGATTACGCCGACCTTGCGAGCAACTACGCGTTCAGCCGGTTTTTCTCGGTTGATCCTAAGGCGGGTACGCGTTTTCAGCCTTCCAACGACGGTACTCCTGTACAAGTGACCTATAACGATGGTGACAATCTTCTCAACGCTTACTCGTCTGGTGTCTTGCGGAACGAAGGGGACGGAAAATTCTTCGTATGCGTGGAGAGCCCGACTGCGCAGGATGGCGAGACTGCGACGGGCGGTGGACAATTCGCTTCAGGAGACAAGTGCACGGTGAGTGCCGAAACGACGCTCGATGGCAGGTTGTTTGCCTATTGGGCCGACGGTAAGGGCAACATTCTTTCCGAAAGTAAGTCGTATACGTTCGATGTAACGCGGAACATCGTGCTCGTTGCCGTGTTTGCAGACGCGGTGACGGTTATTCCGGAAGCTCGGTTTGGTAATGATTTCGGACCGATAATCGAGGGGGTGGAGTTTTCCATCGTCGCTAATGGAGTCCCTCAGGGTAGTGAATATGTTACCTATCCAGGTAAGACGGTAACGGTCAGCTGTTCGTATGATGCATCCGAGCTGACGTTCGAACATTGGGGAAGCGAGAAACGCGGATTCATAACGACGGAAAAAGAAGTCGAGTATCAGGTGCAGGCGAAGGATACGCTGTACGCCGAATTCGCACAGCCTGACCCCGGCCCGCCTATCGATCCGGTGATCGCGGTGCATGTCAACTACTCCCAAACTATCGATACGGGCGGTCGCACGCTTATGGACGGCGTTGAGGTACCAAACGTTTCAGGGTCGCGATTCCTCTTCAAAGGCCAGTTCGTGGTGTTTGATGCCGAGCGGCTGGGCATGCTTGACGACGACATCTCGTTTGTAGGCTGGTACGACAAGGAAACGGGTGAGCTCATAAGCGATCGGCGCGTATGCCTGTTCAAACCCGACGTGAGTATGAACATCGAGGCTCGCTTCGCGCTGAAGAGTACGGCTATCCGCATCAACTCCGCGCAATCGACCGACCATTCCGAAGCTTACGCCCACGTCACGCTGACGGTCGGTAACTGCTACCGCGACGCGGGCGAGACGGTGGCGTTTTCCGCCACCACCGACAACGCGCAGTTTCGCGGCTGGTACGAAGGCCCCTCGGGCGGGCAGACGCTCATCAGCGACAACCTGTCCTGCGTCTATACGGTTCCTGCGCCGAGCGGTGAAACGGCGCAGGTCGAGATCACGCCCTGGTACTGCGCGCAGCAGGCGAGCGTCGTTCTGGACGTCGACGGCACCACCGAGGACGGCAGCCCGCAAGGCTCGTTCCTCTCCACGGGCCTCTACGGCATCGGCTCGAGCGTCACGGTCGTCGCCATCCCTGCGCCGTATTACGTACTCGACTACGTCACCGACGCGGCGGGCAATAAAGTAAACGTTTCGGAAAATGGCTCCTACACCTTCACGCTTATGGGAGACACCCAGCTCACAGCCCATTTCCGGGAAACGTCGGACGGCGATGAGGCGTTCAAGGCGCTGCAGGCCGCGCTTATCGCGATACTAGGCGTCGCCGTGATCGAGGGATCCATCTACGGCATCGGGTATCTCGTCGATCCGATTGCTCTCCCCGCAATGGGCGCGATTGCGGAAGCGGAGACTATCGGGGAACTCGTTGAAATCGGCGAGGAAGCCCTCGACAAGCTCGAGGACATCTTCGAGCACCACAAGCACGACCGCGATCCCGACAAGCCCAAGGGCGACCATACCGCCGAAATCATCGCAACCGCGCAGCCTGAAGCGGGCGGTATCGTGAAAGGTGGTGGCGTCCACTTCGAGGGCACTATCGCCGAGCTCGACGCCATTCCGAATCCGGGGTACCGCTTCGTCTGCTGGAAGGAAGACGGCATCGAACGTTCCACGTTGCCGCACATGCAGATGGCGATCACCGACGCCACGCCCGACATCGTGAAGCTGACCGCTGTGTTCGAGAAGGACGCGACGATCACCACCGCGGTCGACGTTGAAGGTACGGCCGCCGACGAGGTGACCGGGTGCAACGCCACGCCCGATCGACAGGTCGTCAAGGCCGGCACTGAGGCGACGGTCGTCGCCGTCGCGGGCGAGGGCTACGAGTTCGCCGGCTGGTACGACGGCGTGGCCGAAGTTTCGAAGACGCCTACGTACACTTTCCTTGCCGAAACCGACCGCCATCTCATTGCGAAGTTCCAGCGCACGTGCAAGGTCACGGTGACGGTCGAACCCGCGAGCGCGCTTGCGGGCAAGTGCACGATCACGGGTGACGGCACGTGCGTCGTCGGCAAGCCGACGGTGCTCTCCGCGCGCCTCGACGAGAGCGTGCGCGAGAAATACACCTTCAAGGGCTGGTATCGTGCGGGCGCTGCGGGCGACGTGCTCATGGGCACCGACGAAACGCATCTGGAGTTCGTCCCCGAAGGCGACACGGTCATTCGCGCGGAATACGTCGCGAAGAAGTACACGATCAAGGTCGAGATCGACGGCCTGATCACGAGCATCAACCCGCCTGGCGAAGTCTCGATTGTGGGTGAGCCGGGCAAGGATTGGGTCGAGCTGCCCTACGGTCGCCACGTCACCATCAAGGCGAAGGCCGACGACAAGCATTGGTTCGCCTACTGGCAAGATTCCTCCGGCAAGCACTACACCGATGCCGAACTGCGCGTATGCGTGACGGAAGACGAAACCTACACGGCCGTGTTCAAGAAGGGGGCCGAGGTCGTCATCGCCGCCGATTCATGGTGGGGCGGCACGGTAACGTGCAACGGCACCGAGGTGAAACCCGATACCGACCAGTTCAAGCTGGGAGAAACGCTTCACCTGAAGGCCGAGAACAATCCCGGCTGGCTGTTCTGGGGCTGGTACGAAAACGGGCTGCTCGTGAGCACCGAGAAGGAATGCACGCTGGTTGCGGAAAGCACGAAGCTCAATTCCTATTACTGCACGATCACCGCGGCATTCAAGCCGCTAGACGTGGTGTGTCTGCCGGTGGCAAGCCCTGCCGAAGGCGGGTCGGTCACGGCGAGCCGCCTTCTCGCCGATCGCGGTGCCGACGTGGTCCTGAAGGCGACGCCGGCACCCGGCTATGCGTTTATGGGCTGGTACACGTTTGCGGGTGAGCTTGTGTCGACCGAGCCCGAATTCACTGCCCGGGAGGCGCGAAGCCACGTCTATGTCGCGCATTTCAAGGAATGCTCGTACACGGTTGCGGCGACGGCGGCGGAACTTGTTCCCCCGGGCGAGCTTGTGGAAAACGCGAACGCGGGCTGGGTGGAAGGAGCCGGCACCTACGGCGCGAACTACCCGGCGGCGCTTTCCGCCCACGCGAGAGAGGGCTACACGTTCAAGCAGTGGGTCGACGACAAGGGCGCTGTGGTCAGCATGAACGCCGACTATCGCTTCGTCCCCTCTGAAAACACGTCGCTTCGCGCGGTGTTTGAGGCGAAGTCGTTCACGGTCGATGTCACGGCCGCTGAAGGCTACGGCACGGTTTCGGGTGCGGGCACGTACAAGGCGGGCCAGGAAGCGACCGTCACCGCGACGCCGCAGGAAAACGCGACGTTCATCGGCTGGTACCGCGACGGCGTGTGCGTGAGCACCGACGCCACGTATCGCTTCACGGTAAGTGGCGACGCGAGCCTGACCGCTGTCTTCGGGGCAGGCGCGTACACGGTGAGCGCGATCGCCTCGCCGGTCGAGGCGGGTTACACGAGCGGTTTCGGGTCGTTCGCGCAAGGCGATCGCACGACGCTTACCGCTGTGGCAAAACCCGGCTTTACCTTCGATTGCTGGAAAGACGCGCAAGGCCAGGTGGTGAGCGAACTTCCCGAATGCACGGTCGAGGTTGCGGGCGACGCCGCGTACGTCGCCTGCTTCACGCGCAACTCCTATTACGTGGAACTCAGCGAGAACCAGGAAGGCGCGGGCGTGCTTTCGGGCGGGGGAACGTACGCGTTCGGTCAGGTGGTCGAGCTGAACGCCCAGCAAACGACCGACAAGCGCTTCGTCTCTTGGCAACTTGTGGGCAAAGGCGGCGAGAAGACGCTTCTCTCCACCGACGCGCATTGCTGGTTCACGCTCGACGAAGATTTCGTAAGCGACCTTACCGACAACGTCATCGCTATCGAAGCTCAGTTCGCCGACCCCTACGATGTGTCGGTGTCGGCGAAGGTGGTCGTTTCGGGCAAGACGGGTGCGCGCGGGTGCAAGATCAAGGGCACCGGCACGTACGAATCCGGGGAAAAGGTCACGTTGCAGGTCGTCGCCGGGGAGGGGTACCGCTTCGCAGGATGGAGTCTCGACGAGGCGGGCTACGTTATCGAGAGCAACAATGAGGTGCTTTCCTTCAACGCCGCTTCCGATGTTATGTACTACGCGCAGTTCGTGCCCGACAAGCAGATCGAAGTCGCGGTGACGCAGAGCTCGATATTCAGGGGCCTTGCTTTCATCGCGGGTGCGTCGGGCGCGGGAACCTCGATTACATGCGACAAGGGCGACGCGTTCGTTGCCATGGCGGTCGCCTACCCGGGCATGCGCTTCTCGCACTGGATCAACGACGCGGGCGCGGCTGTGAGCTACAACGCCATCCACGTCGGCGTCGCGCATGAGAACATGCGCCTCACGGCCGTGTTCTACGAGACCGGGTTCGACGCGCAGGTAGCGACGTACCCCGCGGGCGCCGGTTTCAGCATGGTCATTCCGGGGACGAGCGCGTCGTACATGGGGGCGTCGGTGATGATCACCATTCCGTATCCGGGGTGGAAATTCGACCGCTGGATCGACGAGAACGGCGCGACCGTCGGTACAAGCCCGCTTCTCGTGCGCCCGGCGTATGCGAACCGCACGTTCACGGCATGCTATGTTCGCGATGTGGTGGACATCGTCGCCATCGACCCGCGCGAAGGCGGACACCTTGAAGGATCGGCTTCCTACGGCGATGGCGGCTATGCCGTGCAAAAGACCATCGAGGCGGGCGAAAGCGTGACGCTTCGTGCCATCGCCGACGAAGGATACGACTTCGCGGGTTGGTACGAATACGGCAAGGACGGCGTGGCGGACGATGCCGAGCCCGTGAGCGCCGATGCGAACTGGACGTTCTACCCCGAGCGCGACACGAAGGTGATCGCGCGCTTCGCCGAGAAGCCGAAGCTCAAGGTGACGGCGACGGCTGAAAATGGGACTGTCGAACCGGCGGCGGTGGATGTCGCGCCGGGCGGGGATGCTGCGTTCGTCGCGTCGCCGAACGAGAACTGCTACCTCGTGCAGGCGAGCACGACGACCGAGGCAGCTGGTGGAAACGATTCGGTTACGACCTCTTTCGACATCGCCGACTATTCGGGCGGAAGCTATGCGCTGACCCTAGAAAACATCACTGCCTTGCAGGCGCTTTCGTTCGCGTTCGAGAAGGCCGAGGCGCCGGTCGTGAACGCGCAGCCGCAAAGCAAAGAGGTACGGAAAGATGAGGCCGTCACGCTGTCGGTCGCAGCCGATGCGGCCCAGAGCGTGCTCGATCATGAAGAGGCCTCGACCGGTGCGGCGGCGAGTCATGAACTTGCGTACCAGTGGTACCGCGTCGGCGGCGATGGCGCCGATGAGGCGATCGCGGGCGCGACGGCGGAGACGCTTTCGTTCGATAAGGCGAGCGAAAGCGTTGCGGGCACGTACTATTGCCGCATCACGCAATCGTACCTGGGTACGGTGACGAGCATGGATTCAAAGCCTGCTACCATTTCGCTTGTGAAGCCCGAGGAGCTCGTGTTCAACGCGTGCGACTTGCCGGTGGCCACGACGTGGACCGACTACAGCGCGAGCATTGAACCTGCGACGGGTGGGGTGGCGCCCTATACGTATGCGCTGGCTGAAGGGAGTTCGCTCCCGAAGGGGTTGACGCTTAAGGTGGAGGGCGATGGCGGCAAACAGACGCTGCAAATTGCAGGAGAGCCGAGTGAGACGGGCGTGTTCGGCTTCGACATCGTATGCACCGACGCTACGGGCGCAACGAAGACCGCGCACTTCACGCTTATCGTGAAACCGCAGGTGGCAAGCCTTTCGTTCTCGAAGAAAAACTTTGTTTACGATGGCAGCGAGCAATCGCCCGAGCTCGACGGCGTTCCCGAAGGCCTTGAGGGGGATGTCGCCTTTGCCTACACGGGAACGGGTTCGACCGTTTATTCGAGTAACCACGCGCCGACCGATGTCGGCGCCTACCGCGTGGTGGCGACGCTCAAGGGGAATGGCTATGTCGGGCGTGCGGCGACCGAGTACCAAATCCTCATGAAGCCTGTCCGCTTCTCCGTCGATGCCGCCGATGCAATCTACGACGGGAAATCCCACGGCGCGACTGTCACTGTCGACGGTTTGGAGCCTTCCGATTACGAGGTGACGTATCAAGGCGTTGACGGCACAGAATACGGTCCGACCGCTCAGTCCCCGCGCGACAGCGGTAGCTACACCGCGTCTGTTGAGGTGACGAACCCGAACTATCGGGGCGGGCGATCGGTCTCGTACAAGATTTCGCCGGCATCGCAGAGCATCGAGGGGACGACGAGCTACTTCGCAACGTACGGCGATGCCGGATTCGCGTTCGACAATACCGCTAAGACGCCGATTACCTATGAGATCGTGCCGAACGATGACGGTTCGCCGAGCCCGATTTCCATCCAGGGAAGCTACGTGTCCGTGAACGCCGCGGGCACGGCGCGCGTCACCGCGCATGCTGCGGCTTCGCGCAACTACCTTG
>CAKUGU010000056.1 GCA_934654815.1 uncultured Ellagibacter sp. | reverse complement strand
ATCGAGGGCATCAAGAAGTCGGCCGCCATCAACATCGGCGTGCTCGATTACGTGGCCGAGCACATCAAGGCGGGCGTCAACACCGCCGAGATCGACAAGTGGATCTACGACTACACCAAGGAGCACGGCGGCATCCCGGCCGACCTTAACTACGAGGGCTACCCCAACAGCGTGTGCACATCCATCAACGAGGTCGTGTGCCACGGCATCCCCTCCGAGGAAGACGTGCTCAAGGACGGCGACATCGTCAACGTGGACTGCTCCACCATCCTCGACGGCTACTTCTCTGACTCGTCGCGCATGTTCATGATCGGTGACGTCGACGAAGAGAAGCAGAAGCTCGTGCGCGTCACCAAAGAAGCGCTTGAAGCGGGCCTTGCCGCGGTGAAGCCCTGGGGGCATTTGGGAGACGTGGGGGCGGCCGTTTCCGCCCACGCGCACGAAAACGGCTTCTCGGTCGTCGAGGAGTTCGGCGGTCACGGCATCGGGCTCGAGTTCCACGAGGACCCGTTCGTGAGCCACGTCGCCGAGGCGGGCACGGGCCCCATCCTCGTGCCGGGCATGTGCTTCACCATCGAGCCCATGATCAACGCGGGCGCTCACGACATCGACATGTCCGATCCCAACGGTTGGACGGTGCGCACCAAAGACGGCAAACCCTCCGCGCAGTGGGAAGTGCAGCTCGTCGTGACCGAAGACGGCTACGAGCTTTTGTCCTGGTAAGAAACTTATAAGAGCGCGTGGCGAGGCATCGCGCCATCTTCATAAAGCGGGAGTCGGCCACGCGGCCGGCTCCCGCTTGTTTTCGGGAGCGGCGAAGCGCGCGCGATTCCCAGGGCGCCGAGGCATCGCGCGACGCGCCCGCCTTACCCGATGCGCGCTCTTTTGCGATAGGCGCGCGGCGTTATGCCGTAGGCGCGCTTGAACGCGTCGGTGAACGCCCCTTGGTTGCGGTAGCCTGCGCTTCTGGCGATTCCCCCGATCTCGCGGCCCCCATCAAGGAGAAGGCGCCGGCCGTATTCCAGACGCTGCGCGCGGATGTAGCTTTGCGGAGTGTCCCCCTGCACGTTGCGAAACGCCGATATCATCTTCCCTTCGCTCACATGGGCGATGTCGCACAGCGTTTTCGTGCTGAGGTCGGACGATAGGTTGCCGTCGATGTAGGAGCAGATGCACTCGACGCAGTCCCTGTCGCTTATGCGCACGGCGTCGGCTGTCGGGTCCTTCTCGGAGATGCCGCTTGCCAGCAGCGCGAAGCATTCGATCACCTTGGCGTGGTAATACGCGTCGGCCACCGATGCGGCGGGGTAGGCGATGTCGAGCCCTCGAAGCGCCGAGGGCAGGCCGGGCACGCCGTCAGACGCGGTGAGCCGTGCGATGACGCGGCGCAGTTTCCCCTCGTCGCAGCGCAAGGCGTCCGCATAGCGACGTATCGCTTCAGGGGCTATGGTGATCGACGCCGACGACAGCCGTTTGTCGGGTTCGAACGAGCTTATGCAAGGGCCGCCGCCCCAGTCGTGCCCCATGAGTTTGGAGTTTGATCCGGCACACTCGGGCGAGCAATACTTGGGCATCGCATGCTCGTAGAGGCCGAACCCCAGGTAGGGAACGGTCTCTATGGCCGCTTTCACGGCGCGCCCGTACGTGATGTCCATCGACACGACGATGGTGTCGTTGTCCATGAGGTAGAACCAATAGGAACCCCTGCCGTACCGGGGGTCGACGAACCACGTTTCGCCGATGCTTCGCACCAGGTCGGGCCGTCCGAATCCGCGCGCGAGCGCTTCCTCCGCGCACACGGTGTGCAGCTGTGAAAGCTGCGTGACGAACATGTCGTAAAGCGGGTTTCCCCGTCCTGCGGCATGGCTTTCGGTTGATTTTTCGGTAGAACTTGAATTCTTTTCGGCGTCGTTTTCCATCTTCCCGTTTCGTCTTTCGCATCGCTTTATCGAGCCCTATTTTAACGTGAAGAAGTTACCTATGGCTAATTGACAGGAAGAAGGACGAAAACCGCATGGCTCTTTCGATGGATGCGCCTTTGCCCTTGAGCGCGGCGACGCAGGCGCGGCCCTCGGCGCCTGCCGACCCCGCCAGCGCCGCGCCGCGCCATCTCGACCCGCGCGTGTCGCTTGCGGTGCTGGTAGCGATCAACGTGCAGATGGCGCTCACGCAAAGCTTGTTCGCCGAGATGGGCGTTTTGGCGCTTACCGTCGCCGTGATGGCGTACTGCCGCCGTTTTTCCGCGATTGCGCGCTGGCTTGCCTTCTATGCGCTGTTCGCCGTGGCGGCGCAACTGTTCGTGGCGAGCGGGAACACCTTGCTTTCGCCCTTCGCGGCGTCGCTTCTTATGTACCGCCACGTTCTGCCCGCCTTCATGTTCGCTTTCAACATGATCGCGACCACGCGTTTGGGCGAGCTCGCTTGCGCGCTGCAGGCGATGCGCGTTCCCGCGAACGCGTCGGTCGCCGTGTGCGTGGCGTTCCGCTTCCTTCCCACCATGGGCCGCGAATTCTCCGCCGTCGCCGACGCGATGAAGACGCGCGGCATCGCGCTCACGCCGAAATCGGTGGTGTGCCATCCCGCCCAGATCGCCGAGCACTTCCTCGTTCCCGTGATCGCGCGATTGGGACAGATCGCCGACGAGCTGGGGAATGCGGTCGTCGTTCGCGGCGTAGGGGCAAGCGCGCATAGGACCTCGTATTACCGCTTAAAGGTACGCGCGGTCGATGCCGTGTGCTTGCTTGTCGCCGCAGCGCTTCTCGCGTTTTCCGTCTGTCTTAAGGCGGGGGTGCTCTGATGAGGGAGGACATCGCCGCCGCAGAAGCCTCGCCGTATGCCATCGAGTTTGACGGCTGCACGTTTCGCTACAAGGGGGCCTCCCGACCGTCGCTTCGCGGCGTCTCGCTGAAGGTCCCCTGCGGCCAATGCATCGTCGTGACCGGGCAATCCGGATGTGGGAAGACGACGCTCACGCGTCTTGCCAACGCGCTCATCCCGCTTATGTACGAAGGCGATCTTCAGGGCGAGGTGCGTGTTGCGGGACGGCCCGTTCCCGCGTGGACGATGAGCGAGCTCTCTGCGCGTGTCGGGTCGGTGTTCCAGAATCCTCGCAGCCAGCTCGTCAATCTTGACGTGACTTCCGAAATCGCCTTCGGATGCGAGAACCTCGGCATCGCACGCGAGGAGATGGTCGATCGCGTGGCGCGCGCCGCCTCGGCGCTCGATGTCACCCATTTGCTTGGGCGCGGAACCGAAGCGCTTTCGGGCGGGCAGAAGCAGTCGGTTATCCTGGCGTCGGCTTACGCGGTACACCCCGACATCTTCGTGCTCGACGAGCCGACCGCGTCGCTCGACGTCCGCGCGATGCGCAAGCTCGCGCAAACGGTCGCGCTTCTGAAAAGCCAGGGGAAGACCGTGCTCGTTTCCGAGCACCGGCTGTGGTGGCTTGCCGGCATCGCCGACCGCTACGTCGTTTTGGAGGCCGGTGCGGTCGCGGGCGACTGGATGGCGGAGGAATTTTTCGCCTTACCGCTTGAAAAGCGGAACGACATGGGGCTGCGCGCCGCTTCGCTTGAGGAAATCGACTCGGCCGTCTCGGTTTCCGTTTCGGGCGCCGCAGGCGATGACGGTAATTCGAACCCTAATGGATTGCCCCATCGCGAGGACCCTGTCGTGAGCATGCACGGCGTGGTTGCCGGGTACCGCGGGGCTCCTGCGGTTTTGAACGAACTCGATTTCGACCTCGTTTCGGGTCGCGTCGTCGGCATCGTCGGGCGCAACGGGGCGGGCAAGACGACGCTTGCCCGCTGCATGGCCGGCCTTCTCAAGGAAAAGGCGGGCGCAGTCGAGGTGGGCGGCGTGCTGCTTCGCGCGAAGAAGCGCACGGGACGCGTGTACCTCGTTATGCAGGAACCGGGATACCAGCTGTTCGGCAGCACGGTGGAAGGCGAGCTTGCCGACGCCTGTCGCGCTGCGGGAGCGGAAGACCCGGTCGCGTGCGAAAGGCGGATCGCTCAGGAGAAAGCCGCGCTCGCTCTTGAGGGCCTGGCCGATAGGCACCCGCTTTCTCTTTCGGGCGGCGAGCGCCAGCGCCTGTCCATCGCTGCGGGCTTGCTCTCGGGCGCTCGCGCGATGGTTCTCGACGAGCCCACGAGCGGTTTGGACTATCTCAACATGCGCCGGATAAACGCCCGGATCGCGGCGCTCCGAAACGAGGGCGCGGGTGTCTGCGTCGTCTCTCATGACTACGAGTTCCTCTGCTCGGCATGCGACGAGATCGCGCTCGTCGAAGGCGGGCGCATCGTCGAGCGGTTCCCCCTGAACAAGGCAACACTTCCGAAGTTGAAACGCAATTTCGGGTTTGCGGAAATGCAGTAGCAAGAGAAAGGTTTCACAATGGAAAACAACGCAACGATCGGGTCGGCCGCGAAGGAACGCAAGGGCCTGAACCCGAAGGACTTCGTCTTCATCGCCGTGTTCGGCATCCTTTTGTTCCTGGTGTTCATGGTGTTCTCTATCATCTTAAGCATGTACGCCAACCTCTGCTGGTTCACCCATTCAGTGGGCGCTTTGTTTGCCGGCACGGTGTTCATGTACCTGGCCTATCGCGTCCCGAAGCGCGGCGCGATCGCCATCATGGGCGTTATCGTAGGTGCCGTCGGTTTTCTGATGGGCATGTTCTGGAGCGGTCCTGTCGGCATCGTCGTCGGCGGCATCGTGGCCGAGCTTATCGCGGGCGACCCGCAAAAGCGCACGAAGGCCAAGCTCATCTGCGCTTTCGCGGCGTTCACGTTCTGTTTCTGGCTGGGGCAGATCTCGCTCATCCTGATGATGGGCAACGCCTACGCCGAGATGTGCGTTCAGGCCGGGATGACGCTGGAATACGGCCAAACGCTCGTCAACTCCATCTTAAGCCCGATGGGCGTCGTCACCGGCATCGTCACCATCGCCGGCGGCCTTGTCGGCGGCTTCGTCGGAACCAAGGTGTTCTCGAAGCATTTCGCCAAACTCGGCATGTAGGGCGAGTCGGAAATGGAAAACGCAATGCGACAAGATGTTGACGCCTCGGAGCCGACGGCGCGGAACGTTGCGGAGGGCAAGCCGCCTGCCAAGAAGAACGCGATCGTCGAGCTTTTGGGATTCGCCGGCAAGCGCCGGGCGCTGGCGTATGCGGGGTGCGTGCTCTCGGTCGTAAACGCCGTGCTCACTGTGATGCCCCTCGTGTGCGTGTGGTTCGTGGTGCGCGACTTGATCTCGGTGTTCCCGAACTGGGGCGAGGCGTCGTCGGCGGCTCTCTGGGCTGTGCTCGCCGTGGTGTTCGCCGTGCTGAGCATCGTCGTGTACTTCGGCGCGCTCATGGCCTCGCATCTGGCGGCCTTCCGCATTGCGGCGAACATGCGCAAGGCGATGGTGCGCCATGTGGCGCGCATCCCGATGGGGTACTTCAGCGCGCATTCGTCGGGCGAGCTACGCCGCGTGATCGATGGGTGCGCGGGCCAAACCGAAGACCTCATCGCCCACAAATTGCCGGATTTCATCGGTTCCTTCGCCACCCCGGTCGTATTCCTCGTCGTGGCGTTTTTGTTCGATTGGAGGATGGGGCTTCTGTGTCTCGTTCCCATCGCCGTGTCCTTCGCTGCGATGTGGTGGATGATGGGCCGCGAGGACGCGAAGGGCGGCCGTCATTTCATGGAGCTTTACCAGGCTGCGCTCATGCGCATGAGCGCAGCGGCAACCGAATACGTTCGCGGCATTCCGGTGGTGAAGGTGTTCCAGCAGACGGTGCTTTCGTTCAGGGCGTTCCACGAGGCGATCGTCGACTATCGCGATATGGCGACGAACTACACGGAATACTGCCGAAAGCCGCAGGTCGTGCAGTTGGTCGCGATCAACTCGACCTTCGCAGTGCTCGTGCCTGCCGGCATCGTGCTTGCGGCCGCGGCTCCCGATTTCTCGGTTTTCCTGATCGATTTCCTGTTCTATTCGTTCTTCTCGGCGATGACGACCACGATGATGTCGAAGGTCATGTACTCGTCGGAGGCTGTCATGATCGCAGAAGACGCGCTGCGGCGCATGAACACGATCATGGAGGTCGCCCCTGTTGCCGAGGTGGAAGCCGCGAACGCGCTCCACCCGAAGGAGGCGAGCGTCGAGTTCAGAAACGTCAGCTTCTCGTACCCGGGGTCGAAGGAGCCGGTGCTGCGCGACGTGTCGCTTTCCGTTCCCGCTGGGGCGACGGTGGCGCTCGTCGGTCCGTCGGGCGGCGGCAAATCGACGCTCGCGTCGCTCATCCCGCGCTTCTGGGACGTGGATACGGGTGCTGTGCTCGTGGGCGGGGCGGATGTGCGGCGCATTCCCGGCGAGGAGCTGATGGACGCGGTCGCATTCGTGTTCCAAAACGATCAGCTGTTCAAACGGAGCCTAGCCGACAACGTGCGTGCGGGCCGTCCTCAAGCAAGCGATGCCGAGGTGCTCGCAGCGCTTCATGCGGCTCAGTGCGACGACATCGTCGCCAAATTCCCCGAAGGCGCGAACACCGTGGTGGGGGAAGCGGGCATATATCTTTCCGGGGGCGAGCGCCAGCGCATCGCGCTTGCCCGAGCCATCCTGAAAGACGCCCCGATCGTGGTTCTCGACGAGGCGACGGCCTTCGCCGACCCCGAAAACGAGGCGCTGATCCAGGCCGCTCTCGCGACGCTTTGCAAGGACAAGACGGTGCTCATGATCGCGCATCGCCTGTCGACCGTCGCGAACGTGGACCGGATTTTCGTCATCGACCGGGGTTCTGTCGTGGAGCAAGGCGCTCACGAGGAGCTTGTCGCGCAAGGCGGGCTGTATGCGCGCATGTGGCACGACTACCGAACGAGCGCGATGTGGAGGATCGAGGGGAGTGGCAGCCGTGTGGCGTAGACTTCAAAATGCTTTCGCCCTGACTGACCAGGGCATGAAGGACTTCGTGCGCGGCGCCGGGTTTTGCGCGTTGGCGAACCTGATGCTGATGCTGCCCATCGTGGTGCTGTACTTCGTCACGAGCGATTTCATCGGATATCTGGCCGACCCCGGTGCCGGCTTGCCCGACTTGGGGCCCTACGCGGTGGGCATTGTGGCGGCGCTTGCCGTGATATTCGTCACGCAGATGTGGGAATACGGCAGGACCTACACGGTGGTGTACCAGGAAAGCGCCCGCAAGCGCATCGCCATCGCGGAGCGTCTGCGGATGCTGCCGCTCTCGTTCTTTGGGAAACGTGACTTGGCCGACTTGACGGGCGTCATCATGAAAGACTGCTCTGACCAGGAGCGTCTGTTCTCGCACACCATGCCGCAGATCTTCGGCATGGGAGTTTCGACGTTGGTGTTCGCCGTCATGATGTTCGCCTTCGACTGGAGGTTGGCGGCATCTGCGCTCTGGCCCATCCCCGTGGCGCTTGCGGCGCTGCTTTTAACCATGCGCATCCAGAAATCCCATACCGCGAAGAAGAGTGCGGCATCCCTTGCTCTCGCTGACAAACTGCAGGAATATCTCGAATGCCACCGCGAGATACGCTCGCTCAACAAGGTCGGTGCGTTCCAGGACGAGCTCGACTGCCGCATCGACCGCTTCGAGCGAGAGAAGATCGGCGCCGAGCTGGCTATGGGCGTGGCGGTGTGCTCCGCCCAAGGTTTCTTGCGCCTGGGGATCGCGTCCGTCATCGTGGTGGGGACGATGCTGCTTGTGGCCGGTCAGGTCGACTTCCTCGTGTTCTTCGTGTACCTGCTGGCGGTGACGAGGGTTTACGACCCCATCAACGTCATCTTGCAGGCCATCGCCGAGCTGATGGACATGGGCTTGAGCCTCGACCGCATGCGCGCCATCGAGAACGAGCCTGTTCAAACGGGCGACACCACGTTTAACCCACAAAGCCATGACGTGGTATTCGACAACGTGGGCTTTTCCTACGCCGACGGGGAAAGCGTTTTGGATGGTGTGTCGTTCACTGCCGAAAGCGGACAGGTCACAGCGCTTGTGGGCGCATCCGGATCGGGTAAGAGCACGGCGGTCAAGCTCGCTTCGCGCTTCTGGGACGTGGGCTCGGGCGCGGTTTACGTGGGCGGCGTCGACGTCTCCACCGTCGACCCCGAAACGCTGCTTCGCGATTACTCCGAGGTGTTCCAAGACGTGGTGCTCTTCGACGATACGGTGCTGGAAAACATCCGCCTCGGCAACAAGAACGCAACCGATGCGGAAGTGCTGGCCGCAGCCCATGCGGCGCGGTGCGACGAGTTCGTGGAGCGCATGCCCGAAGGGTACGCCACGATGATCGGCGAGAACGGCGGCCGGCTTTCGGGCGGCGAGCGGCAGCGTATCTCGATTGCGCGCGCCTTGCTGAAAAACGCCCCGATCGTGCTTCTCGACGAGGCCACGGCCTCGCTTGACGTGGAGAACGAGACGCAGGTGCAGGCAGCGCTCTCCGAGTTGCTTGCGGGAAAGACCGTGCTCGTCATCGCGCATCGCATGCGCACGGTCGACAACGCCGACAAAATCGTGGTGCTCGACGGCGGTCGCGTGGTCGAGCAGGGAAGCCCTGCTGAATTGCGCGAGAAGCCCGACGGCAGATACCGCCGCATGCTGGAACTGCAGCGCGAAAGCGCCGACTGGGCTCTCTGATGCCCAGTCGGCCCGGAAGGTCCAGATGGCACCAAGCCTTCTGGACCTTCGTTATCCCTCGAGGTCGAACAGGCTCTTCATGTCCGTTTCCTTCAGGGGCGCGCCAGAAGAGGGCAGGCTCGCCGCGCGGAACTTCTCCACGTCGGCGGTGCCGCCCAAAAATTCCTCGGCTGTGCCCACCATGGTCACGATGCGGCCGCCTTTGGCGGTGAAGGCCACCACGCCTTGCGTGCTCGTGGTCGTCTTGGTCTTCAAAAGCTGCGTGTTGAAGTTCACGAGCCGCTGGTCGCTCGACACCAAGGCCACATCGCGGTCTTCCTTCAGCACGCAGGCGTACAGAAGCTTCGACCCGCCGTAGATGGCGTTCTTCAGGCGCTTGCGGTTGGTCTTCGTGACGTAGCCCGCCAAAGCGACGCGCGCCACGCGGCCGTTCTCGAACACGAACAGCACGTCGGCCTTGTAGTCATCTGGGTCGATGACCCAGATGACGTTCTCGTCGGGGTCCATCTCCAGGTCGGTAGGCAGATACGACCCCAGCTGCGCCGACTTCGTGTCCTCGAATTGCGCCACCTTGCACTTGTACACCTGGCAGTGGTCGGTGAACACCAAAAGTTCGTGCGTGTTCGACGACGGGAACTCGATGAAAGGCTCGTCGCCGTCCTTGTACTTGAGCGTCGTCGCCTTGCGCAGCACGCGGTCGGTCATCTTCTTCAGGTAGCCGTCGCGCGACAGCATCATGGTGACGGGATATTCCTCCACCTCGGGCTCCAGGCTCACTTCCACCACCTCGCTCGGCGACACGAGGCCGGTCTTTCTCGGCGTGACGTACTTCTTGTTCACCGCGGCGAGCTCGTCGCGGATGACCTGCTTGATCTTCGCCTCGCTCGACAGCGTGTCTTTCAGCTCCGCGATGTCGCCTTCGAGTTTCGCGATGTCCTTCGTGCGGTTTAAGATGTACTCCTCGTTGATGTTGCGCAGCTTCAGCTCCGCCACGAACTCCGCCTGCACCTCGTCGATGCCGAAACCCTTCATGAGGTTGGGGACGACCTCGGCTTCGAGCTTCGTGTTGCGGATGATGGCGATCGCCTTGTCGATGTCGAGCAGGATGGCCTCGAGGCCGTGCAGAAGGTGCAGCCGGTCGGTCTTTTTTCCCAGGTCGAAGTTGATGCGGCGGCGCGTCGACTCCACGCGCCACGCGACCCACTCGGTGAGGATCTGGCGCACGCCCATCACGCGCGGGTAGCCGTCGACGAGCACGTTGAAGTTGCACGAGAACGAGTCCTGCAGCGTGGTGGAGCGGAACAGCTTCGCCATGAGCAGCTCGGGGTCGACGCCGCGCTTCAGGTCGATGGCGATGCGCAGGCCGGACAAGTCGGTCTCGTCGCGGATGTCGGCGATCTCGCGCACCTTGCCTTCCTTGGAAAGCTTCACGATGCGGTCGATGATGACGTCGGTCTTGGTGGTGTAGGGGATCTCGTACACCTCGATGATGCGCTCATCGGGCAGGTAGCGCCACCGCGAGCGGATCTGGAAGCTGCCGAGCCCCGTGTTATAGATGCGCTCCATCTCCTCGCGGCGATAGATGATCTCGCCGCCGGTGGAGAAGTCGGGCGCGGGCATGTATTCCAGAAGGTCGCAGTCGGGGTCTTCGAGGAAGTGCATGGTCGCTTCGCACACCTCGTTCAGGTTGAAGCCGCAGATGTCGGACGCCATGGCGACGCCGATGCCCTTGTTCGCCGACACGAGGATGTTGGGGAACGTGGTGGGGAGCAGCCGCGGTTCCTTCATGGCGCCGTCGTAGCTGTCCATGAAGTCGACCGGGTCCTTGTCGATGTCCTTGAAGATCTCGGCGCTGATGGGGGAGAGCTTGGCCTCGGTGTAGCGC
>CAKUGU010000055.1 GCA_934654815.1 uncultured Ellagibacter sp. | reverse complement strand
GCCCGCGCCCGTCGGCATGACGGCGAGCGCGTCGCGGCGGGTAAGGACCGCCTCGATGACACCCGCCTGCCCGGGCCTGAAGTCCGCGTAGCCGAAGTATTTCTTAAGCGCATCCCGCGCCTGGTCAAGAAGCGGATTTCCCGATGCGCCAGCGGCGCTTGGAGCGCTGTTTCCGAGAGTTTGCCCCACAGCGCTACTCCCTCGTCCGCGTGACGGTGAAACGCGCGCCGTCGAAGGTGTTGCCGTTCGGATCGTCCATCCAGGAAAGGTAGCGATCAGTGGGCACGATGGAGTAACGGTAGCTCACCGATTCCTCGTCGCTCGAGAACGTCGCGCGGAACTCGACGTCGCCGAACGAGCGGTATGCCGCGACGTCGGCGCTTTCGGTCTTGGAAGCCTCGACGGGCACCGCGAACGAAAGGTAGCCGCCGCCGGAAAGCTCGGCGGCCGAGAACGTCGCGGACGGGCCCCAGGCCTCCGTTCCCTTCGCCACGGACACGCCGACGGTGAGTGACTCGATCGTGACCGTGTCGCAGGCGCTCTTCTCCGGTATGCCGACGTTCACGGTGATGACGCGGCCGGACACGCCGTCCTTGCTGAACACGCCGCCGAGGTTCACCACCCCCGAAACGATGTTGCGCGTGTCGCCCGAGCCGGAAGCGTTCTCGAAAAGCAAGAGGTCGCAGTCGTCGAGCGTCTTCGCCTTGCAGGAGGAAAGCGGCACCGCGGCAAACGCGATCGCGCAGGCGAGCAGGACGAGCATGATGCGGCGCAACGGCAAACTCCTTTCCACGCAGCGGCGATGCGACTTCGATGATAAGACGAAAAGGGCCCCTCGGCGGAGCCCGTGCGCAATCATACCAGTTCCCCACAGGGAAACGGCGAGCCGTTTCCCTTTCGTCACGCAACGGGCGGCGAGCGCGCGTCGGTGCTGGGAGTGGGTCGTTATCGGGACAGGGCGCGCGGCGGCGCAGCACGCACCCTAGTGGGTGAACTCCGCCTTCGGGCGGCCGCCGCCGAAGACACCGGTCTTGCGCGCGGCCTCGTCGAGGACGGCCTGCGTGAGGTGCTCACCCTTGGGGGAATGAACCGCCAAGCACGAGAAACTCGGCTTGTCAGCCGTGAAGATGCCGAGCTTACGACTTGCGGCCCGCACATCGTCCTTCGTCATGCCGGCACGGCGCAGAGGCGACACCACGCCGAGCTCCGCGAGCGCGCGGAACCCCGGGCGACGCTCCGGGTTGTCGGTTGCGTTCGTGCCGTCGCAGAGCACTTCGAAGCCGTCTTCGCGCATGCGCTCAAGGATGCTGCCGAACACGAAACGCTTGCAGAGGTAGCAGCGCTCGGGCGGGTTCTCGCAGATGGCCTCGTCGGCGAGAACATCGGCCTCGATGATGGTGAGCGGGAATCCCACCTCGCGCGCGAGGCGACGCGAATCCTCAAGCTCGAAAGCGGCCTGGAACTGGGTTTTCACGCCGTACGCGTGGACGTCGCACCCCGCGGCGACGGCCGCCGACAAGAGGTACGACGAGTCGCATCCACCCGAGAACGCCACCGCAAAGCGAGGCGTGCGCTCGAAGAACTGCTCCAGCGGTTCAACGCCCAGCGCTTGCCCTTCCCCGACGATGTTGTGAAACTCTACCCCCATAATCGCGCCTTTCCTTTCTCAATCGCGTCTTCATGCGACAGGATAGGAGTTGGAGCACACTCCAATGCAACTACTCTACGAAAGCTCCACGGCAGGCAAATGAAACCCCCGCAGGGAAGCCCGCCCCTTCGCGCACACGGCGAATCGCGCACGAGGGATGGAGCCAAGCCGAGACTGGCGGGGAAAGACGGGTTTGCAAGTTTTTCGCGCATTTCGAGGCCCCTCATGGCGGGGTACGACAGGTTTGCAAAGCACGATGGAATCGAACGACGAGTTTGCAACGCGCAACCCGCCCAAACCTTTGCAAACCCGTCACTGCCTGCCATTGAGGGCCTCTTTTCGGCACCGCAACGCAAAGCTGTCAGCCTCGCCGTGCGAAATCTTCACCGCAACGCAAAAGCGGGACGGGGCGCGGTTCACAGCGCAACCCCATCCCGCCTAATTGCCAGCTGCCGGCAAGGGAAGACCCCCTCCCTTCGGCTACTTCTCTTCCGCTTCCTTGATGGCGGAGATGTGCATCGGCTTCAGGATGTAGCGGTACACGAGCGCAGCCACGATGCCGCCGACGAGCGGGCCGACGACGTAGACGCACAGCGTGTCCATGACGTTGTTGCCGAAGCAGATGGAGCCCCAGCCGACCATGGCAGCCCACAGGCGCGGCATGACGTCGCGGGCGGGGTTCAAACCGGCGTCGGTCAAGGGACCGACGACGTTGATCAGCACGGTGATGGTAAGGCCGATGAACAGCGGCGCGAGCGCAGCGGTCGGCTTGCCCTTGTTCTCATCGGAAGTGAGGCTGAAGATGACGAGGCAGAGGATGAACACGGCGAAACCCTCGGCAAACGCGCCGACCATCATGGGCACGGTGCCGTTTGCGGTGTTCGGGAACACTTCGCACCAAATGGTGGCAGCGCTGCCGATGGAGTTGGTCGACATGGTCAGCCCGTTGTTGGACAGGTTCTTAGCGACCGAATCGCCGAACATGACCCACAGCGCACCGGCGGCGAGGAAAGCGCCTACGCACTGGCCGAGCAGGTAGGCAGGCAGGTCGCGAAGCTTCATCTTGCCGGCCAAGATCATGGAAAGGGAAACAGCCGGGTTGAAATGCGCATCGGACAGGTTGCGCGTGATGTAGATGCCGAGCGCGATGGCGATGCCCCACACGAGACCTACCTGGCCGGGGCCGGTCAGCGCGCCGAAAAGCGTTGCCGTGGCAACGGCGCCGATGCCGAGGAAGCACATGAGAAACGTCCCGATGAACTCACCGGTGAACTGCCTTGCAAATTTCATTTGATTCTCTTTCGTAAATCGTTTCCATTGAACAGTCGACAGCAATGCGCGCACGCGCACGATTCCCCCGTTGCAGTATCTGCGCAATAGTGGACGTTGTCAAGTATTACTTTATCTCTCACATTGCCGAATGAAAATAACCGATGAGGTAAAATTTGCGTAAGGGTCTTGCAAAACCTGCGTTATAATTCGCGCGCATTCTCTCGTTTCTGCTGCTTCGATTCCCCAAAGCGACGGCAGTAGCAGGCGGAACGAAACTTTTGCATCGCATGCAGGGAATCAACGCCCAAAAAGAGAGGGTATGAAACAAGTGAACATCAATCGACGCTCATTCCTTAAGGCGAGCGCCTTGGGATTGGCTGCAATGACGACGGTGGGGGTGACACCGTTTACCGCATTGGCCGATGAGTCGCACAAACCGAACCAGGCTGGCAAGTGGACCGCAACAACCTGCCAGGGTTGCACCGCAACCTGCCCTGTGAAGGTGTATACGCAGAACAAGCGCATCCTTCGCATCACCGGTAACTGGAACTGCACCGCTACCGGCGGCAAGATCTGCCCGAAGCCGCATCTGGCGATCCAGCAGGTCTACGACCCCGACCGCATCAAAACGCCCATGAAGCGCACCAACCCCCAGAAGGGACGCGGGATCGATCCCGGTTTCGTCCCCATTTCCTGGGACGAGGCGCTCGACACCATCGCCGACAAGCTCATGGAGCTGAAGAAAAACGGCGAAACGAAGAAACTCGCCTTCCAAAAAGGCCGCTCGACCGGCGTGGGCGATGTGCTGTACAAGAAGTTCAACATCCTGTTCGGCACGCCGAACTACTTCGGCCACGGCGACATCTGCGCAGAGGCCGAGAAGATGGCCAACTGGGCAACCGAAGGCGCGTTCTCGTATCACAACTACGACCTCACCAACACGAAGTGCTTCCTCATGTGGTCGACCGACCCCATTTCCTCGAACCGCATGACGGGCTGGGCCTCGAGCGTGTGGGGGCAGGTCATGGACGGCGCGAAGATCTACGTCATCGACCCGCGCCTGTCGGCCACCGCGGCGAAGGCGGATAAGTGGCTTCCCATCATCCCCGGCACCGACGGAGCGCTCGCCTGCGCGATCGCGCACGTCATCCTGACGAAGGGACTCTGGAACAAGAAGTTCGTCGGCGACTTCAAGCAGGGCCCGTGGAACTACGAGCTCACCGACAACTACAACAACAAGACGAACCTGTTCAAGGCGGGCGAGACCGTCGACGAATCGAAGTTCGAGTACAACCAAGGCTACGGCCTTGTGCGCTGGTGGAACCTCGTTTTGAAGGACACCACCCCCGAATGGGCGGCCGACATCTGCGGCCTTGAGGCCAAGGACATCACCGAAGTGGCCACCCAGTTCGGCAAGTACGGCGACGCAAGCTGCTCGTGGCAGTCGCCTGGCACGAACATGCAGGTGCGCGGCGTGTACGGCGCCATGGCCGCGAACGCGCTGAACGGGCTCGTCGGGTCGATCGAGACGAAGGGCGGCGTGTTCCGAAGCGCTTCCGCTTCCACCGCGAGCCTTCCCGACCACAACCACTTCCGCGACGGCAATGCGCGCAAGGCCGCCAAGATGAAGCCCATCGACGGACGCATCCGCAAGGACTTCCTGAACTACAACGGCAAGGCCATCCACTCCAACGAGACCTCTTCGCGCCTCGCCGACGTCATCCTGCAGGAAGACGGCCACTACGAAGACGACGGCTACGAAATCAAGATGCTCATCAGCTACTGGTGCAACTACAACTTCAGCTGCACCGGCGCGCAGCGCTTCGACAAGGCGTATGCGAAGGTGCCGTTCTACGTGAACATCACGACGATGCCGTCCGAATCTGCCATGTTCGCCGACATCCTCTTGCCGGCGAAGCACTACATGTTCGAACGCTGGGGCTTCATGAAGGCGAGCCAGGGCCTCTACACCTACATCTCGGTGCAGCAGCCGGTCATCACGCCTTTGTGGGACACCAAGACCGACGAGACCGAGATCGCGTGGGAGCTCGCGGTGAAGCTGAAGGAGCGCGGCTTCTCGAACATCTACGACTACTATTCGAAGGCGTTCTGCGACCCCGAGACGGGCAACTGCCCCACCAACGCCGCCGAGTTCGCCGAGATCGCCGTGAAGATCATGACCGCGCCGGCGTGGAACGGCAAGAACGCCAAGCAGGGCACCGATCTCGGCAGCTGGCGCAACTTCTGCTCGAAGGGCTGCTTCAATTCCAAGAAGATGGGCTACAAGAAGCACTGGGGAAGCTTGGGCCACGACACCGGCAAGTTCGAGTTTTACAGCGAGAGTCTGAAGACGCTGCTCGAAGAGGTGGCGACCCAGTACAAGTGCGACGTGAACTCCGTCATGGAGGACATGGGCTTCGAGGCGCGCGACGGCTTGGCCTTCGTGCCCCACTACGAAACCCCGGTGCGCCACGGCGACGAGAAGACCTACCCCTACATCTTCGAGGAGCATCGCGCGCGCCTGAACCTTGAAGGCCGCAGCGCGAACTGCGTGGGCTACCAGGAGTTCAAGGACGTCGACCCGGGCGACGAGCCGTGGGACGACGTGATCAAGATCAACCCGTCCGACATGGAGGACTTGGGGCTTAAGACCGGCGACACCGTGGAGGTGACCTCCCCGCAGGGTTCCATCACCGTGCACGCGAAGGCATGGGAAGGCACGCGCCCGGGCGTCGTCATCAAGGCGTACGGCCAGGGGCACTGGGCCTTCGGTCACGTCGCGGCCGCCGACTTCAAAAACTTCAAGCCCCGCGGCGGCAACAACAACGACATCCTCCCCTGCGACTGGGAGCGCTTGAGCGGATCGACCGCACGCCACGGCGGCCTCACCCGCGTGAGCATTAAGAAGGTGAGCGCATAATGAAGACGCGCTATATCATGATCATCGACCAGCACAAATGCGTCGGATGCGCGGCATGCGAGATCGCCTGCAAAACGCACAACGAGGTGCCGACGGGCGTGTTTCTGACCCATCACGTGGCCACCACGACGGGCAAGTTCCCCAAGACCAAGTACAGCTACAAGATCACGATGTGCAACCACTGCACGAACGCGCCCTGCGTGGCGGCCTGCCCCACCACGGCCATGCACAAGGACGACTATGGGCTTACCGTGGTCGACTACGACAAGTGCATCCGCTGCGGCATGTGCGCGACGGCCTGCCCGTACGGGCAGATCACACCCGCGCCGGAGAACACCGCGGCTTCTGACGTCTCGAGCACGCCCGAGCTCATCGAGGGCTGCACCGGGTCGGGCGCGGCGCTGAAGGAAGCGGTCGGTGCGGCCTACCCATGCCACGACCCCATCCTCGACGACTACGACCTGCCGGAGGTCGAGGTGGGCTCGCCGCTTAAGTGCCAGATGTGCAAGCAGCTGGTCTACAATGGCGACAACCCCTACTGCGTGGACGCGTGCCCGGCGGGCGCCCGCGTGTTCGGCGACGTGGAGAACGTCTACGACTCCACCCTGTACGACCTCATGCAGTCCTACAAGATGGAAACGCTTCTGCCCGAAGAGGGCACGGATCCCGCCGTGTACTACATGCGCGAGTTCCATAAGACCTGGTAGACCAGACATAGTGCGAAGGGTGAAGGCGCAGGCCGTTCGGCGGCAGGCGCGGGTCGCCCTTCGCTTCGAGGGCCGCATCCCGGAAGCGCAACCGGGCATGCGGCCCTCGAAGCGAAGGCGAGAAACCCACGAACCGCAAGGAAGACGAGAACATGAGCGAAACCGACTACCGAACCGACGGCGTCGTCGATGAGGTTCCTGAAGAATACCGGCGCATGGCCGCCGACTGCGAAGCGACCGACGAGGCCGAGCCGGCCGAAAGCCCCGAAGCGTACGACGCGCGCCCTGTGCCCCGCGTGGCGCCGTCGGCACTGCTCGAGAAGCTCGGAGGCCTGTGGAAGTACCCCGAAGGCGGGGCCGACTTGGTGGCAGCGGAACTTTCCCGCATGGGAAGCGACCCGGCTCTTGGCGCGTACCGCGACGAGATCGAGGGGCTTGAGCAGGCGTTTTCCGCATACGGGGAAAGCGAGGAGGTCGTCGTCGGGGCCGACTTGGTGCAGCTCGACTACACGCGGCTGTTCATCGGGTCGTTCAAAATGTACGCCCCACCCTACGCCTCGTTCTACATCGACGGCGCCGACCAGGTCTTCGGCCCCACCGCCGTCGCCGTGGAAGAGCTCTACGCGCAGTTCGGCCTGCAGATCAAAGACGACGAGCACGACATGCCCGACCATATCCGCTATCTGCTCACCTTCATGGCCCTTCTCGCGAAGGCTTTCGAGCAGACGGGCAGCAAGGACGCGGCGTGCGCCTACGAGGATTTCAAGCAGGAGTTCCTCGACCCGTGGAGCGCCGAGTTCTCCGAGAAGATCCACACCTACACCGAATACGGTTTCTTCAAGAGCCTTATCGATTTCACCCTGGCCGCGGTGTAGCATCGTGGGCGATCGATCGGAACAAGGCGAGGTTGGAAGCTCGAAATGAAGAATAGAAACGCGAAGATGGCGCTTGATGCCCTTCTGACCGTCCTGCTCGTGGCGGCGATGCTCGTGCAGCTCACCGGCGTTACCGCGCACGAGGTCATCGGCGTCGTGTTCCTTGTGCTTATCGTGGCGCATATCGTGAACTCGTTTTCGTGGATGCGGGGCACGGCGCAGATGGTCGAATCGGCTGAGGCGAAGAAAGGGCAGCTTTCCCTGTTCGTCGTCGCGGTGCTGCTCGGCATCGACTGCGCGGTGCTTGCGGTGAGCTCGATTCCCATAAGCCGATTGTTGTACCAGGCGGGGCTTGCCCCCAAGGTGATGAGCAGCATGTGGCTCAACGTGCACAAGGTGAGCTCGTATATGCTGTGCATCCTCGCCGTCGTGCATCTCGCCATGCACTGGGCAAGCATTCTGAAGCACCTGAACATCCCCTTCGACCCGGGCAAACGTGCCGCGATCGGGCGGGGCGTGACAATCGCGGCCGGCGTGGGGTCGGTGGCGCTCGGCGTGGTCGGGTTCAATTCTCTCGAGCTGTTCACGGGCGCGGATGCCGGGGGAGCGGAAACGACGGGTTCCGCTTCCCCGGCGAGCAAGGGAAGCGCCAGCTCGGGGGCTGGGACTACGGCCGGATCAGCATCCGCAACCTCATCCGGCTCCACAGGTTCGTCAGGTTCCGCAGCATCGTCTTCGACCGGGTCCGCGTCGGCCCCAGGAGCCGCATCCTCGGCCTCGGGAGCGAACGCGTCGGAGAGCGCAGGATCGAGCGGAACGTCCGCTTCGGATTCCGCCGCGTCGGACGCCGACGAAAGCGAGCCTTCCAACGACGACCTCGCGAACACGCCCTGCCCGCTCTGCAAGAAGCATTGCCCCTTGAGCGACCCGCAGTGCGACAAGCCCTATCTCGCGGGCCTCATCAAGTAGTTTCCGATTCGCGCTCAAGCGCCGGCTTCGCGAAAGCGCGGCGCCGGCTTTCTTCCTGAAAGGTTTTCCTCATGCCCTCTGCCCTCCTCCGCTTCGCCCGCCCCTTGGCCACGCTCGCCCTCGCGATGTGCCTCGCCTTCGGGCTTACCGCCTGTCAACAGGAGCAGACGGACAGCGCAACCCAAACCCAAACGCTCGAAATCGGCGAGAAGGCCGACGGCGCCTACTGCATCGAGCTTGGAAACAGCTCGGGGAAATCAGTCGTGAGCATGGCCGTGAAGCTGCCGGGGGAGGACGGCTTCTCCGCGAACATGATGTCGTCGGATGCGCACCTGAAAGACGGCGAGACGGCGAACGTGTACATTCCCAAAAATGGGACGACAAGCGACGATGGCGGCTACGCGGTCGACGTGAAGGTGGTGTTCGGCGACGGGGGCACGAGCGTGCTGCACCACCTTGACCTGGAAGAATTCAGCTCGGCGACGCTTCTCCTCAACGGGAAGATCGGGTACGTGACCTACCAGGGCAAGACGGCGAACCGCATGGTGTCGACACTCGACCTGCAAACGTACTACTACAACGCCGAAGACCCCACGGCCGCCGCGCGCGACAAAGCCGAGGAGGAAGAGGAGAAGCGCCGTCTCGAGAAACTTGAGGACGACTTGAAGGCGAACGAGGAGGAGCTCGCAGCGACGGATTCGTCCTCGAAAGACAGCACCGCTGCCGCCACGACCGACGCGAACGCGCAAACCACCACCACGACCGACGACACCCAAGGGCTCGACATCGACGACGACCCGATCGAAGTGAGCCACGACGAGGATCTAAGCGACGACTAGGTCCAGTTTGAACGAAACGGGCACAATATAGGGGCGCTCGCCATCGGCCATGCCGATGCGCACCGTGTTGCAGCGGGCGAGGATCGCGGCGACTTCGCGCTCGTCTTTCACTTCGCGGATTCTCAGTTTCGCTTCCTTCATTTCGTTTCGTTTCACCTAGCTGATAAATCGAACTTGTGTTCGCTAGATGAAGTATAGGGAATCGAAACAGTCGAGTCTGACCATAATCGGACATGCAAGTGGGGGCAGGCGCGGTTGAACGCGCCTGCCCCCACTACGTCTCATGCCTCCGTTGAGCCTTCGTTATTTCGGAATCTTGCGGCGACGGACGAAGGCGACCGAAGCTGCCGCGGCGCCGCCAAGCACAGCAACCGCGATGGCCGCACCCGCCACGATGGGGATGATGCGATTCGAAGCTTGCTTAGCGTCCGTCGACGTGTCGGAGCGGTTCAAGCTGCCCTGCGCATCGGCATCACTGGGACTCGTCGCGCTAGGTTCGCTGGAGCTTGACGAACCGTTGGTTTGGCCGTCGCGCTTCGAATCGTCCGAGGCGTTCGAACCCGCTTTCTCTTCCAATGTCGCCGCGGAGCCGGAAGCTGCATCGCCCGTTCGGCCTCCCGACTCGCCGAAATCGCTCGAGTTGTTCGAATCATCCGGGTTCTCAGGGCCGTCGGAATCCCCTTGGCCGTTATCCGGGTTTACGGGGCCACTCGGTCCGCTCGGGTTTTCTGGGTCGCTCGGATTGTCAGGGCTGCCCGGGCCATCGGGATCGTCAGGTTGGCCGGGATCGTCAGGGCTATCCGGGTTGCCAGGATCGCTCGGGCCATCGGGATCATCCGGGTTATCCGGCGTATCCGGCTCATCGGGGTTATCCGGCGTATCCGGGTTGTCCGGATTATCGGGTTGACCGGGGTTATCCGGGTTATCCGGGTCGGGCGTCGGCGTTGGAGGATTCGGATCGTCCGGGTCAACCGGGCCGGGACCCGGGTCAGGGCTTGGATCGGGACCCGGGTCGGGCGTCGGCTTCGCCGTTACCGTCAGCGTTCCCGGTTCCACCGTCACCGAGAAGTTCGGGTCCGAAACGCTTGCGTTGATCGTGTACTCGCCAGCCGGCGACGCCTCGTTCGCTTCGCACGAGTACTCGACGACCACGCCCGACGTGTCGGCAGGGCTGATCAGCTCGGATGTGAACTGCGGGTTCGCCTCTCCCTCCACACGTTCGGCATCGCCCACGATAACGAGCAGTTGGGCAGGGGAAACGTTCACCGTCAGTTCCACGTCGTCGGCAGCGAGGTAGTTGCGCGAAGCCGCAGCATGCGCGGTGACGCGCGCCGTGCCCGCGGCGTTCACGGACACGTAGCTTCCCT
>CAKUGU010000054.1 GCA_934654815.1 uncultured Ellagibacter sp. | reverse complement strand
TCCGGATCGCTCATCGCCTTGGGTATGCGGTCCTTGATGTCGACGAGGCATTCCAAAAGCAACGGATTGAACTGCCCGCATTCCCCGTCCAGGATCATCTGAATCGCCTCTTCGTGGGGAATGGCCTTCTTGTAGACGCGGTCGGCTGTGAGCGCGTCGTAGACGTCCGCAACGGAAACGACCTGGGCCGATATGGGGATCTCGTCGCCCTTGAGCCCATCGGGGTAGCCGCGCCCGTCGTAGCGCTCGTGGTGCCAGCGGCAGATCTCGATCGCGGTCTTCACAAGCTCGCTGTCCTTGTACTGCGTGAGCTGCTCGAGCATCTGCGCGCCGCGTTCCGCGTGCGTCTTCATGATCTCGAACTCCTCGGGCGTGAGACGCCCCGGCTTGTTCAGGATCTTGTCGTCGATAGCCATCTTGCCGATGTCGTGCAGAGCGGACGCCATCGCGATCATGCCGCGCTCGGCGCCGGAAAGGTGGTAGCGCCCGTCGCGCTGGACGAGCCGCTCGAGCAGAAGCTCGGTGATGATGCCGATGTTGTGCACGTGCGCGCCCGATTCGCCGTTGCGCAGCTCCATGACGCCCGAGAGCACGTCGACGAGCATGCGGCTGTTGCGCTCCTGCTCGAAGAACTGCTGCACGAGCATGGCCGACAGGCGGCGCTGCTTGGTGTAGAGGCGCATGATGTTGTTCACGCGATGACGGACGACGCGCGAGTCGAACGGGCGGCTGATGTAGTCGGAGGCACCGAGCTCGTAGGTGCGCAACACGACGTCTTCGGAGTCCTCGCTCGAGATCATGATGACGGGCGTGTCCTCGATAAGCCCGGTGTGCGACATATGGGAGAGCACGTCGAAGCCGTTCATGCCGGGCATGACGATGTCGAGCAGCATGATGGAAATCTCGCCGCCGCGCTGGTCGAGCTCCTCGATGGCCGCCTCCCCACTCGCCGCCTCGACGATGTCGTACTCGTCGCCGAGCATCTCGCGCAGGATGTCGCGGTTCATCGCCGAATCGTCGACGATGAGGAGCAGCGGATGCGTCGGCGCCTCGTCGTCGACGGGGTCGGAGTCGGTGACGACCGAGTTCTTGCGGCGCTTGGCGCGGTACATGAGATGGTCCGCGCGGTGAACCGCCTCCTCGACGGTGCAGCCCACGGCAAGAACGCCGCCGATGCTCGTCGAGATCTGCAGCTGGGTGAACCCGGGGATGATCGACTCGTAGACGCTTTCGGCGATGGCACGCAGGCGCGCCGGCAAATCGTCGGAGGTCGCCCCCGGCAAGACGATGATGAACTCGTCGCCGCCGTAGCGGACCACGATGTCGCTGTCGTGCAGCACGCGGCGCATCGCGTCGGCGCAGGCCTTGATCGCCAAGTCGCCCGCGTGGTGGCCGTACGTGTCGTTGATGAGCTTGAAGTCGTCGAGGTCCATGACCGCCACGCCCGCGGGAACGTAGCGATGGCGCAGGCGTTCCTCGTAATAGCGGCGGTTGTAGACGCCGGAAAGGGAATCCTCGTACAGCAGGTTGGTGTTGGGGTTCGACTCTATGGGACGGGCGCACAAGAACACGCGCGGCTCGCCGTCGACCGAGACGGACCGCACGAAGGCCTCGTACGTGCTCGACCCGAAGGCGAGGCGCTCGGTGCATTCGCCGCCCAGCTCGATGACCTTGTCGCACACAAGGCGCAAACACGGGCATCCCGGCCCGTTCAGAAGGCAGAACCGATCGGAGTCGACGTCTTCTTTGTCAAGAAGGCGGACGACCGAATAGCTCTTCCCGTAAGAAGCGAGTTCGGCTTCGGCCTGCTCGCTCGTCAGCTCGACCGAATTGCTGTCGTCCAATGAAGCCTCTATCCGAGCGCCGCGATTCGCGGACGCTCTTTACCCCTGTTGTCAGTCCACTAAGTTTATACGGTAGACGAGTATACTCGTCCGACGCGCGCGGCGCTGCCATCTTTTTTGTGAAGACGGCCACGCAACCCCTCTCTTCACGGGAAATACGACGATTCTGGTAGAAACCTCGCGCCACTGGCTGCTGCGAGGGCCGCTTCGAAAACGCTCCGAAAGGCTGACACCCATGAAAACGCTTGGATTGCGCGACATCATCGGCCCCATCATGGTGGGACCTTCCTCCTCGCATACCGCCGGCGCGCTCGCCTGCGCGCTCATGGCGAGGAACCTCTGCGCCGACGAGCCGAAACGCGTCACCTTCCGCCTGCTCGGGTCGTTCGCCCACACCTACCGCGGGCACGGCACCGACAAGGCGCTCGTCGCGGGCATGCTCGGCTTCCAGGCCGACGACCTGCGCATCCGCGATTCGTTCGAGTGGGCGAAGAAAGCGGGCCTCGCCTTCTCGTTTCTCCCCGACGCCGAGGCGGACGACTTCACCCACCCCAACACCATCGACATCCATGTCGAGGACGCGAAGGGCGCCGCACTCGACGTGCGCGGCGAGAGCATCGGGGGCGGCGCTGCGGTCATCAGCCGGCTCGACGGCATCGACGTGCAGATCACGGGCGAGCACACGAGCGTCGTCGTGAGGCAGCGCGACGTCGCCGGCGTGCTCGCGCATATCGCGAAGTGCCTGTCCGACGACGGCGTGAACATCGCGACCACGCGCATGTTCCGCGAGCGCCGCGGGGAAATCGCCTACACCGTGCTCGAATGCGATCAGGGAGTGAGCGACCGCACGCGAAAGCTCATCTTGAGCCACCCGGGGATATCCGCCGTGCGCGTGATCCCCGCCGACTCGCTGCGAGCGGGCGACGGCGCGCCCGATCCCGCGCCGGAAGAGGCCGAGCGCGCGCTTAGGCGTTTCGAGGAGCTCGACTTCGCGAGCGGCGTCGCCATGGTCGAATGGTGCGAGCGCGAAGGGCAACCGCTTTCCGCCGCCTTCGCCGAGAGGGAACGTTCGCTCGCCGCCGTCCAGGGGCGCTCCGACGACACGCGCGAGTACCTACTCCACGCGCTCGACGTGATGAGGGAGGCCGCGCATCGCCCGCTCGACGAGGCGGTCGATTCGATGGGCGGGCTTTTGGGCGGCGAGGCGTCCCGCCTGCGCGCCCTGCACGAAAGCGGGCGGGGCATCTGCGACGGACCCGTCGCGAAGGCGGCGACCTACGCGATGGCGGTGCTCGAGACGAACGCGTCGATGGGCCGCATCGTCGCTTCGCCGACCGCGGGCTCGGCGGGCGTCGTACCCGGGGTCCTTCTCGCGCTCGGCGAGGAGCGCGGGCTTTCCAACGACGAGCTTGTCCGCGGGCTTCTGTGCGCGGCGGCGGTGGGGTACCTCATCACCCGCAACGCCACGGTGTCGGGCGCGGAAGGCGGCTGCCAGGCGGAAGTCGGGGCCGCGGCGGCGATGGCGGCGGCGGCTTGCGTAGAGCTTGCCGGCGGCAGCGCGCAAGAATGCCTGAACGCGGCGGCGACCACCCTGTCGAATCTGATGGGGCTCGTGTGCGACCCGGTCGCGGGGCTTGTGGAGGTGCCGTGTCAGAAGCGCAACGCCGCGGGTGCAGCCACGGCCATCACGGGAGCGGAGATCGCGCTTGCGGGGATCGGCAACCTCGTCGGGTTCGACGAGACGGTCGACGCGATGTACGCCGTGGGCAGAAGCCTCCCCTTCGAGCTGCGCGAAAGCGCCCTGGGCGGCCTCGCCGCAGCGCCTTCCGCCTGCACCTTCTGCGAAAGCTGCATGGGAAGGTAAGGGAGCGGGAATGGGCGCGCGAGCCTACCCTTCCGCCCATTCCTCCAGCTTCAACCCGGGCACACGTTTGAATTCCTTTGTGTTGCGCGTCACCAGCGTGGCGTTGCGCGAGCGTGCCGCGGCAGCGATAAGCATGTCGTTCGGTCCTATAACCTGGCCTTTCTGTTCAAGACGCGCGCGAATGGTCGTGTATTCCCGCGCCGCGGCGGAATCGAAGGGGACGATTTCGAAAGGGAGCAGAAACTGCTCGGTCAGCAAGCGGTTCGATTCCGGATGGTCGCTTTTCTCAGCGCCCAACAACAACTCGGCCTCCACGACGGAGGGCACCTTGAACAGGCGCGGGTCGCTTCTCCGCATGAGGTCGTACATATGCGGCATGCGCCCGCGCATGAACTCGATGCAAACGCAGGAATCGAGGAAGTACACGCGGCACCTCCTACGCCAACGCGGAATCGAACGAGACGGGCTCGTCGAGCGATGCGTCGAGTTCGGCTGGCACGACGAAGGTGGGATCGCTCAAAGCGCCATACGTATCCCAAAAACCCGCAGGCCACGCTGATTCCGCCCTTTCCTGGATGAGCTGGCGGGCGTACTGCGAAAGAGAGACGCGCTCACGCCCCGCGTCGCTACGCAGCGCTTCCATCGTGGCATCGTCAAGATACAAAGACAGCTGAGGCATAGCACCCTCCTTCATGAAACAAGTATGTGAGCAAGTATACTTGCATCACCACTTGCTCGCAAGAAAAAAATAAGTGCGCCTTCGCGAAGGCGCACTTAGCAGAAATAACAAGCCGCCGTGAAAACGCTGGCAGCAACGCATGACGACTCCCGAGCCCCTACCCCACCTTCACGATGGGGGCGTAGTCCTTCAGGAGCTTCTTGGTCTGGCCGGTCTTCGCGAAGCGGATGTGGAGCGTGTCGCCGTCGACCTTCACGACCTTACCGCGGCCGAACGTCTTATGGTCGATCGCATCCCCCACGGCGAACGTGACACCGGCCGCCGCCTTCTTGCCGGCCTTGGGGTTCACATACCCGCCCGAACCGTGAGCGCTCGACCCCGTGTGCCCGCTTCTGCCCGCACGGTCGCGGTCGCCGCGCCCGGCGCTGCCCGACGCGCTCGAGCGGCCGAACACGCGCCCGCCGCCCGCTTCGGTGCCGCTGCCGGCGATGCCGCGGCGGCTGCCGCGCTTCTCCCAGCCCGTGCCCGAGAAGCCGGCCGAGCCGAGCCCCGAGGTTTGGCGGAGCTCCGAGGGGATCTCGTGGATGAACCGCGACACCGGGTTCGCCGACGTCTGGCCGAAGATCTGACGCTGCTGCGCGCAGGTGAGGTAGAGGAACTTGCGCGCTCGCGTGATCGCGACGTAAGCAAGCCGGCGCTCCTCCTCGATGCCCGCGGCGTCGTTGATGCTGTTCATATGCGGGAACAGCGTTTCCTCCATGCCTGCCACGAACACGCAGTCGAATTCGAGGCCCTTCGACGAGTGCACGGTCATGAGCGTGACCGCCTTGCCGTCTTCCGACATGGTGTCGAGGTCGGTGCGCAGGCGGACCCATTCGATGAAGTCGGCGAGCGAGTTGCCGCGCAGCACGCGCACGGGCGCCTCGCCCTCGCTTGCGGCCTCGCCCTCGGTCGGCGCGGCGTACTCGGCGTCGTCGTCCTCGTGCGTCTGCGAGAACTCGTCGACGACGCTCATGAATTCCTGGATGTTCTCGATGCGCCCACGCGACTCGTCGGTGTTCTCGGCCGAAAGCGCCGAGATGAGCCCCGACTTGTCGACGATCATCTCGACCACGCGGCGAAGCTCGCCCTCATAGCCTTGTGCCTCCTTCACAAGCGTCACGAACTCCCCCACCGAGCGGCGGGCGGCCGCGCGCAGCTCGGGGTCGACGATGGCGAGCTCGCAGGCCTCCATGAAGGTCATGTCCATCTCGCGCGCGAACTGTTCGATGCGCTCGACGGTGGTCTTGCCCACGCCGCGGCGTGGCACGTTGATGACGCGCTTGGCGGCGATGTCGTCGGCCGGGTTCACCACGAGCGTGAGGTACGCCATGACGTCGCGGATCTCGGCGCGGTCGAAGAACTTCGTGCCGCCGACGATGCGGTAGGGCACGCCCGCGCGCAAGAGCATGTCTTCAAGCATGCGCGACTGCGCGTTCGTGCGGTAGAAGACCGCGATCTGGTTGTACGACATGCCCGATGAGCGCCGCTTCTCGATCTCGCCGGCGATCCAGCGCCCCTCGTCGCGCTCGTCGGCGGCCATGTAGACGTGGATCTTCTCGCCGTCCTCGGCGCTCGTGAAGAGCTTCTTCGCCTTGCGGTGCTGGTTGTTCGCGATCACCGCGTTCGCCGCCGCGAGCACGTTGCCGACGCTGCGGTAGTTCTGCTCGAGCTTCACGGTGTGGCAGTTGGGATAATCCTGCTCGAACTCGAGGATGTTGCGGATGTCGGCGCCGCGCCACGAGTAGATCGACTGGTCGTCGTCGCCCACGACCATGATGTTCTTGTACCTCTGCGCCAAAAGCCCGGTGATGGCGTACTGCGCGTGGTTGGTGTCCTGGTACTCGTCGACCATGATGTAGCGGAAGCGCTCCTGATACGCCTCGAGCACGTCGGGATGGTTCTTGAGCAGCAGGTAGGCGTACACGAGCAAATCGTCGAAGTCGAACGCGTTGGCGGCCTTCAGGCGTTCCTGCAGTCGCGTGTAGACGCGCGCCGCCACCTTGCCCACGGGGTCTGCCGCCTGTTTCTCGAACTCGGCGGGCACCTGGAGCTCGTTTTTCGCAGTGGAAATGCGATTCATGAGCGCGTTTATCGGGAAGCGCTTCGGGTCGATGTCGAGCTCGGCCATGATCTCCTTGTAGAGGCGCTTCTGGTCGTCGGTGTCGTAGATGGTGAAGCTCTTCGAGAAGCCGAGGCGTTCGGCGTCGGCGCGCAGCATGCGAACGCACATGCTGTGGAAGGTCGATACCCACATGCCGCGGCATCGCGGACCGATGATCCCCTGCAGGCGCTCGCGCATCTCGGCCGCGGCCTTGTTGGTGAACGTGATCGCCAGGATCTCCCACGGAGCCACATCGAGGTCGTCGACCAGGTGCGCGATGCGGTACGTGAGCACGCGCGTTTTGCCCGACCCCGCGCCCGCCAACACGAGCAAGGGGCCCTCGGTGCACTGGACGGCCTCGGCCTGCGGGCCGTTCAACGTGGAAATATCTACTGGCATATGAATCCTCCGGAATCGTCGAATGCGACCGTCTATTGTACCCGAAGCGCACGCGCCTTTCGGCATATGCCACGCAACGAACAGGCTTGGGCGCGCGACGCCCCGGGCGCAGGCGGCGGCCCGCAGGCAGCCCGCGGGCCGATGACGCCCTCGCTACAGGTCGGCCGCAAGTTCGCGCACGGCGCGGATGCCCTCGTCGATTTCCTCTTCCGTCGTGAAGCTGCTGAAGCTCGCCCTCACCACGCCCTGCGATTCGGTGCCGAGCGCCTTATGCATGAGCGGCGCGCAGTGAGCGCCCGGGCGCACGCAGATGCCGAAGTCCTGCCAAAGACGAGCCGCGACCTCGCCCGAATCGGCGTCGCCGACGTTGAACGCGACCACGCCTGTGCGCCCCGCGCCCGCATGCCCGCCGTACAGGCGGACGCGGGGAACGCCCGCAATCCCCGCTTCGAAGCGCTCGGCAAGCGCGCCGGCGGCGCCAGCAAGCGCGCACGGGTCCTTGTCGAGCACGTACTCGACTCCCGCTGCGAGCCCGGCGGCACCGTGAGCGTTCGCGGTGCCCGCCTCGAGCGACTCCGGCATAACGCGCGGCTGGCGCTCATCGAAGCTTCTCACGCCCGAGCCGCCCTCGAGAAGCGGCGCCACGTCTAGGCCCTCGCGTACGGCGAGCCCGCCCGTCCCTTGAGGCCCGTAGAGGCTCTTGTGGCCCGTGAAGCATACGACGTCGACGCCGAGCGCGTCCATATCGAGCGGATAGGCTCCCGCGGTTTGCGCGGCATCGAGCACGAAGAGCGCGCCCGCATCGTGGGCCAGATCCGCCATGCGCGCGACGCCGTACACGTCGCCCGTCACGTTCGAGGCGTGCGTCGCGACGACGACGTCGGCACCGCAAGCAAGCTCGTGCACGTAGGAGTCCTCGTCGAGCGCGCCGTCGGGTGCGATGCGCGCGATGCCGACCGAGCAGGAACGCTCGTCTCGCGCGCGGAAGAGGGGGCGCAGCACCGAATTGTGCGACGCTTGGGTGGTGACGGCGCGGCCGCCCGAAGGCAGAAGCGCGGCGATCGCGATGTTCAAGGCCATCGTCGCGTTCAGCGTGAACGCGACGCACGATGATCCTCCCGTCACGTTGAGCAGGCGGGAAACCGCGTCACGCGCGCGGAAGAGCGCCATTGAGGCCTCGATCGCGGGTCCGTGCGACCCTCGCCCCGGACCCCCGAACGAGGTGAGCGCCGCATCGATTGCGTCGATGACGGCCTGCGGTTTCCGAAGCGTCGTGGCCGCATTGTCGAAGTAGATCATGACGCGCCCCTTTTCCCTGGAAGCATTTGGAGTAAAGTTACCTCTGAAATGATAATCCATTCGCAAAGGAGCGAAGACATGCCCGAAGAACGCAAACCAATCCAGATCATCTTGCTTACCGGCTACCTCGGCGCCGGCAAGACGACGCTTCTCAACCATATCCTGTCGAACCGCGAGGGAATCAAAGCCGCGGTCATCGTGAACGACATCGGCGAGGTCAACGTCGATGCCGCTCTCATCGCGAACGACGGGTTCTCCCAGATGGACGGCGAGCTCATCCCGCTTACGAACGGGTGTCTCTGCTGCACGCTTTCCGACGATCTCGCGAAGCAGCTTTCCGGCATCGCAGAATCCGGCGACTTCGACTACATCATCATCGAGGCATCGGGCATCTGCGAGCCCATCCCCATCGCCTACATCATCTCCGACTTCTGCGACCAGACGAAAAACGAAGGGCATGCGCCGCTCGCCCTCGACAACATCGTCGCCGTCGTCGACTGCGCGCGCATGTACGACGAGTTCAACGGCGGACGCGACCTGCTCGAGGACGATATCGACGAGGACGACATCGAGAGCCTGCTCATCCAGCAGATCGAGTTCTGCTCAACCCTTATCCTCAACAAGGCCGACAAGGTCACGCCCGAGCAGATGCAGGAGCTCAAGGCGATCGTCCGCAGCCTCCAGAAGGACGCCGTCATCGTCGAGGCGACGCGCGGCAACGTGCCGATGAGCAAGCTGCTCGACACCGGGCGCTTCGACTTCGAGAAGGCGTACAACTCCGCCGCATGGATCGACGCGATGGACCACCCCGAAGAGCACGAAGACCCTGAAGTGCTCGAATACGGCATCGAGACGTTCGTGTACAAGCGCCGCAAGCCGTTCGATCTAGATAAGCTCAACGCCTACGCCGAGAACTGGCCTGAGAGCATCGTGCGCGCGAAGGGCATCATGTGGACGATCGAGCATCCCGACACCGCGTACGTGTTCGAGCAGGCCGGACGCCAGATGACGATGGACGAGAGCAGCCTGTTCGTCGATGCGGCGACCGAAGACGAGCGTCAGCAGGCCATCACCGAGTACCCTGAGATCATGGAGGACTGGGACCCCGAGGTCGGCGACCGCATGAACAAGATCTGCTTCATCGGGCGCCACATGAACAAGGAGGCCCTCATCAAGGGGCTTGACTCCTGCCTCGTGGACTGGCACCGCGAGTAGCGAAAGCCGATCCGCCGACCAAAAGCATGCCTCACGCGAAGGCGGCGCCCGATGCGGGCGCCGCCTTTTTCATGCCCTAGAGAAGCCTCCATCGCAGCACGGTCAACGCGCCCGACAGACGCTCGCCCTCGTCAGCGCCGCACCTCCCCTGGAAACCAAGCATGCGAGCGCAACAAAAAACCGGCCCTCTTTCGGGAGCCGGTTTTCGTGATGATGATGGCTGTGATAAGCCTACTTCACAGCACCAACAGCCTTGAGCTGAAGATCGTACCACTCCAGCTTGGTGCGGTGCGTTTCCAGCAGTGCCGTCGCCTGGTCGTCGCTCTTGCCCTCGAGCCGAGCGATTTCCTCGCGAAGCTTCGCCGCCTTTGCGGTGATGTCGTCGACGTCGATGTCGTCGACGTTCTTGCCCATGCGGGCGAGAACCGACAGGTTGTTGTCGATCACCTGGGCGAATCCGCCGTACGTCACAAAGTAGCGCTTATCCTGACCCGCCTCGTCGAGCGTGAGCGTCAGCACACCGGGACGGTTCGTGCCGACGAACATCTCATGGCCGGCCATAACGCCGAAGTCGCCCTCACTGCCCGGGATCTGAGCGCACTCGATCTCCCCGTGGAACAACTCACGCGTCGGAATAGCCACCGTGCAACGGAACTTAGGCATTGGCTTCTTCCTTCGACTCGTTGTATGCAGCGTAGACCTCGTCGATGGAGCCCTTCAGACGGAAGAACTGCTCGGGGATATCGTCGCACTTGCCGTCAAGGATGTCGGCGAAGGAGCGGATGGTGTCCTCAAGCTTGACGTACTTGCCGTCGAGGCCCGTGAACTGCTTAGCGACGTGGAAGCACTGGCCGAAGAACTGCTGTGCCTTACGTGCGCGGTTAACGATGAGCTTCTGCTCCTCGGACAGTTCGTCCATACCGAGGATAGCGATGATGTCCTGGAGGTCCTTGTAGTTCTGGAGAAGCTCCTGGATACCGACAGCCACGCGGTAGTGCTCCTCGCCGACGATCTGCGGGTCGAGAGCGCGGGAGGTGGACTCCAGCGGGTCGACAGCCGGGTAGATGCCGAGCTCGGCGATGGAACGGGACAGAACCGTCTTCGCGTCGAGGTGCGTGAACGTCGTCGCCGGGGCCGGGTCGGTCAAGTCGTCAGCAGGGACGTAAACGGCCTGCACGGACGTGATGGAACCGGTCGACGTGGACGTGATGCGCTCCTGAAGGTCGCCCATCTCGGTTGCCAGCGTCGGCTGATAGCCCACAGCGGACGGCATACGGCCGAGAAGTGCGGACACCTCGGAACCTGCCTGGGTGAAGCGGAAGATGTTGTCCACGAACAGAAGCACGTCCTGGCCCTGATCGCGGAAATACTCGGCTTCGGTCAGGCCGGCCAGGCCGACGCGCAGACGCGCTCCCGGCGGCTCGTTCATCTGACCATAGACCAAGCAGGTCTTGTTGATAACACCGGAGTCGCTCATCTCGAGGAACAGGTCGGTACCCTCGCGGGTACGCTCACCTACGCCGGTGAACACGGACGTGCCGCCGTGCTCCTGAGCGAGGTTGTTGATGAGCTCCTGGATGATAACGGTCTTGCCAACGCCTGCGCCGCCGAACAGACCGGTCTTGCCGCCCTTGATGAACGGCTCGATCAGGTCGATCGCCTTGATGCCGGTCTCGAAGATCTCCGTCTTGGTAGACAGCTGATCGAACTCGGGAGCCGGGCGGTGGATCGGCATGTAGCCGGTCACATCGGGCATCGGCTTCTCGTCTACGGGCTCGCCCATAACGTTCCAGATGCGGCCGAGGGTCTCGTTGCCAACGGGCATCATGATCGGATGACCGGTGTCGAGAACTTCGAGGCC
>CAKUGU010000053.1 GCA_934654815.1 uncultured Ellagibacter sp. | reverse complement strand
AGCTCGGGCGGATAGCCGGCGTCAACCAGCGTCTCGAAGCCGGCCTTCACGAGTTCGACGAGGCCGCCGCAGAGAACCGCCTGCTCACCGAAGAGGTCTTCCTCGGTTTCCTCGGCGAACGTCGCCTTGATGATGCCGGAACGGGCACCGCCGACGCCCCAGCAGTAGGACATGGCGATGTCCCATGCGTCGCCGGTCGCGTCCTGCGCCACGCACGCGAGGTCGGGCACGCCGGAGCCCTCGGTGAACTGACGGCGGACGATGTGGCCCGGGCCCTTCGGGGCGCACATGATGACGTTGACGTCCTCGGGAGCCTTGATGTAGCCGTAGTGGATGTTGAAGCCATGGGCGAACGCGAGGGTGTCGCCGGCCTTCAGGTGATCCTTGATGTGCTCCTCGTAGACCTTCGGCTGCGTCTCGTCCGGGGTGAGGATCATGATGACGTCCGCTTCCTCGGCGGCGGTGTCCATGTCGACGACCTTAAGGCCGGCTTCGCGGGCCTTATCGGCGGACTTGGAACCCTCGCGGAGACCGACGCGCACGTCGCAACCCGAATCCATGAGGTTCAGCGCATGGGCATGGCCCTGCGAACCGTAGCCGATGATGGCGATCTTCTTGCCCTGGATGATCTTCGGATTGACATCCTCTTCGTAATAGATAGTCACAGCCATTTTCAGTACGTCCTTTCTTCTTGGCTGATGTTCCCTGCATATGGTCAACCGCTGTGCGCGGTGGAACCCTGGTTGAACGCTTGAGCGCTACACTTCTTTGGAGTTTCGACTCATCGCGATCTTGCCGGTGCGCGTGATCTCCTTGATGCCGTAGGCGCGGAAGAGGTCTTCCATGCCCTTGAGCTTGCTCTCGTCGCCCGTGGCCTCGATGGTGAGCGAGCTTTTGCCCACGTCGACGATCTTCGCGCGGAACACGTTCGTGATCTCGATGATCTCGTTGCGCCGCTCGGGCGCCGCGTTCACCTTGAACAGCACGAGCTCGCGCTCGATGGCCGAATCGTTGGTAAGGTCGCTTATCTTATACACGCTCACAAGCTTGTGGAGCTGCTTGGTGATCTGCTCATACGCCACGTCGTCGGCCTTCACGATGATCGTGATGCGCGACATCGTGGGATCCTCGGTCGGGCCCACCGACAGCGAGTCGATGTTGAACCCGCGGCGGGAGATGAGGCCGGTCACGCGGGAAAGCACGCCCGGCTTGTTCTCGACGAGAACGGAAAGAATGTGCTTCATCGTGCCTGTCCTTCCTCGTTGGCATCTTCATCCGCGCCGGCATCCTCGCCTTGGCGGGGGCCCTTGTCGTGCGGGTCGGCTTCCCAGCGGCCGCCGAACTGCGCGTCGATCTTCGCGCACGGCGACTTCTCGGGAACGGTGCGCACGGGCTCGCCCGGCATGTCGGTGCGGACCGCGCCGACCGCGACGTCGATGGCGCCCATGACGTCGCTCATGGCCTTGCCGGGAGCGACCATCGGGAACACGTTCTGGTCAGGCGAGATGGCCACGTCGAGCAGGTAGGGGCCGTCGGCCGCGAGCATGCGGTCGTAGGCCTCGTCGAGCTTGGCCGGGTCGGTCACGCGCTCGGCCTGCCAGCTGTAGGCGTCGGCGAGCTTGACGAAGTCGGGGTTCGCGTCGAGCACGGTCGAGGAATAACGCTCGTGGTAGAACAGCTTCTGCCACTGGTGCACCATGCCGAGCGCGCGGTTGTCGAGGATGACGACCTTCACCGGCACGTTGTGGATGGCGGCCGTGGCCATTTCCTGGCTGTTCATCTGGAACGACCCGTCGCCCGCGATGCACACGACCTGCGCGCCGGGGCGCCCGAACGCAGCGCCGATGGCCGCGGGGAATCCGAATCCCATGGTGCCGAGGCCGCCCGAGGAGATGAAGGAGCGCCCTTCCTCGCGGTCGATGAACTGCGCCGCCCACATCTGGTGCTGGCCGACTTCGGTGACGACCACGGAGTTGTGGGGGTCGAGCTTCGCGGAGAGCTTCTGCATGGCGATCTCGGGGACGATCTCGCCCGGCTTCTCGGTGATGTCGGCGTCGTAGAACGGGAAGCGCTCGCGCCATTCGGCGATCTGGGCCACCCATTCCGCGGTCTGCGGGGCGGCGCCTTCCTTCTCGATCGTCTCGACGATGCCCGCGAGCACGCCTTTAAGGTCGCCGACGATCGGCACCTGCGCCTCGCGGATCTTGCCGATCTCGGCCGGGTCGATGTCGATATGGATGACCTCGGCGTGCGGCGCGAACTCGGAGAGCTTGCCCGTCACGCGGTCGGAGAAGCGCGCGCCCGCCGCGATGATGAGGTCGCATTCGGTCATGGCGATGTTGGCGAACTTCGAGCCGTGCATGCCGACCGGCCCCAAGTTCATCGGATGCGAGGCGGGAAACGCGCCCTTGCCCATGAGCGTGGTGACGACCGGGATCTGCATGTCGGTCGAAAGCTTCACGAGCTCGTCGGTGGCGTTCGAGGAAATCGCGCCGCCGCCGACGTAGAGGATCGGCTTCTTCGCGCGTTCGATGTAGTTCACCGCCTGTTTGATCTGCTTGGCGTTGCCGCGATAGGTCGGACGGTACGACGGCAGGTTCACCTCGTCAGGGTACTCGAAGACGATCTGCTGGCTTTGGATGTCGGACGGCACGTCGATGAGCACCGGGCCCGGGCGCCCCGTGCAGGCGATGTGGAACGCCTCGCGGAACGTGCGGGTGAGCTCTTCGGCCGATTGCAGAAGGAAGCTGTGCTTCACGACCGGCATCGTGATGCCGACGATGTCGGATTCCTGGAACGAGTCCGTGCCGATGACGCCGGTGGGGACCTGGCCGGTGATGACCACGAGCGGCACCGAGTCCATGTAGGCCGTGGCGATGCCGGTGACGGTGTTGGTGGCGCCCGGGCCGGAGGTCACGATGACGACGCCCGGGTTGCCCGTCGCACGCGCATAGCCGTCGGCCTCGTGCACCGCGCCCTGTTCGTGGCGAGCGAGGATGTGGTGCAGCTGCGTGCTGTCGTAGATGGCGTCGTAGATCTTGATGGCCTGGCCGCCGGGGTAACCGAAGACGAGGTCGACGCCCTCGGCTTCGAGCGAGGCGATGATGGCCTCGGCGCCCGTCATGGTCTTGCCCTGCTTCGGCGTTTTGCTGCCGAGTCCGCGCGGGCCGCCTATCTGGGGTTTCTTAGCTTTTGCTTTGGAAGTGCTCACGAGACGTACGCCCCCTTGTCCGCAGAGGAAACGAGTTTGGCGTACTTCGCGAGCACGCCGTGGTTGTGCTTGGGAGCCGGCGCCACGAAGGCTGCGCGGCGGCGGTCGAGCTCTTCATCGGAGACGTGCAGCGTGATAGCGCCGCCCTCGATGTCGACCGTGATGGAGTCTCCGTCCTCGATGAGCGCGATCGGGCCGCCAGCTGCGGCCTCGGGGCTCACATGCCCGACGCAGGGGCCCTTCGACGCGCCGGAGAAGCGGCCGTCGGTGATGAGCGCGACGCTCTTGGACAGCCCCATGCCCACGATGGCGGAAGTGGGCGTGAGCATCTCGCGCATGCCCGGGCCGCCGGCGGGACCTTCGTAGCGGATGACGACGACGTCGCCCGCCTTGATCTCGCCTGCGAAGATGGCCTTGCAGGCCTCTTCCTCGGAGTTGAAGCAGCGCGCGGGGCCCGTGTGCGTGAGCATTGACGGGTCGACCGCAGACTTCTTGACGATGCCGCCGTCGGGAGCGACGTTGCCGTGGAGCACGCGCAGCGCGCCGACCTTCGAGAACGGGTTGTCGTGCGTGCGGCACACTTCCCCGTCGGCGGGCTTGGTGCAGTTCTCGAGGTACTCGTCCATCGTGCCCATGCAGGTGAGCGCGCTCCTGTCGAGCAGGTCGAGCTCGGCGAGCTCGTGCATGACGACGGGCACGCCGCCAACCGCGTACAGATCGATGAGCGGGCGCGGGCCGGAGGGCTGCAGCTTCACGAGGTGCGGGGTGCGGGCGCTCGCCGCGTCCCAGTCGTCCATCGTAATGGGATGCCCGGCCTCCTGCGCGATGGCGGTGAGATGGAGTACCGTGTTGGTGGAGCCGCCGAACGCCATGTCGCATTCCATGGCGTTGTGGATAGCGGCCTCGGAGACGAGGTCCTTGAAGTTCACGCCCTTTTCAAGCAGCTCCATGACCTTCATGCCCGCGTGCTTCGCGAGGCGCAGACGCTCGGAGTAGACCGCGGGGATGGTGCCGTTGCCGGGAAGCGCGATGCCGAGCGCCTCGCAGAGGCAGTTCATCGAGTTCGCGGTGAACATGCCCGAGCAGCTGCCGCAGGTGGGGCAAGCGGTGTTCTCGTAGTACTTGAGCTCGTCTTCGGTCATCGTGCCGGCGGTCACCTTGCCCGCGCCGTCGAAGAGCGTGTTCAGGTCGGTGGTGGGGCCGTCGGTGCAACCCGGCTGATGGCCCGGGAGCATGGGGCCGCCCGACACGAAGACGGTCGGGATGTTCACGCGCAGAGCGCCCAAGATCATGCCCGGCACGATCTTGTCGCAGTTGGGGATGCACACGATGCCGTCGAACGCGTGGCCCTGGACAGCGCATTCGAGGCTGTCGGCGATGACTTCGCGCGACACGAGGGAGTAGTGCATGCCCTCGTGGTTCATGGCGATGCCGTCGCACACGCCGATGGTGGAGATCTCGAACGGGACGCCGCCCGCCATGTAGATGCCCGCCTTCACAGCCTCGCAGATCTTGTCGAGGTTGTTATGGCCGGGGATGATGTCGTTGCGCGAGTTCACGACCGCGATGAGCGGGCGCTTCATTTCCTCGTCGGTGATGCCGTCGGCCTTGAGCAGGCTGCGATGAGGGGCACGAGCCGGGCCGATTTTCACGGCGTCGCTGCGTAACTGCATGTGACCCTGATCCTCCCTTCGGGCTTGTTCAGCCCATAAAAAAATCCTGGCTGCAAGCACCTGCACCAGGACCTCAAGGGACAACGGGTAAACCCGCGGACCGATAACGGAGTCGCCGATTCAGGCTACTTGCCTTGACGCCCGCACGGAGGTCTTCCGCACGCACGCAAAACGTTCGCGCCGAACTGCTCGGAGGTGGCATTCGGGGCCGCCCACCACCGGCTCGCAGCAACCGCCGGCTCTCTGTGAGATGGGTTCGTCCTTACTTTCCTCGTCAACGCATTTCGTCGTATTTGGTTTTGAACTGGGCGCTAGTATACGCCGCTCGGAAACGGATGCAAGGGGTAAATCGAGATAAGGCCCCCGCGCCCCATAAATGCACATTCCCGACAAATTCGGGGAAAACGAAAAGGGAGCAGGGCGGCACCCTCGCCGCACCCGCTCCCTTTGTCCAAACGCAGCCTCAGACGCGCGTTCAGGCGTTCTTCAATTCCTTTTCCAAGTCCTTCGGGAGCTCGCCTTCCAGGGGGAAGCGCATTTCGGGCTCGTCCGCGCGCGCAGGCGGCTCTTCCCCGAAGGAGTACTCGTCCTTGCCGGGAAGCACGGCGTTCAGCACGATGCCCACGATCGAGCCCACCGCAAGGCCGGAAAGCGAGATGGTGACGCCGCCGACCGCGAACACGATGGCGCCGGCGGTGCTGTAGGCGATGCCGATGGAAAGCACGAGGATGAGCGCCGCCACGAGCACGTTGCGGCTCTTCATGAAGTCGACTTTGTTCTCGACGAGGTTGCGCACGCCGACTGCGGAGATCATGCCGTACAAAACGAGCGACACGCCGCCGATGACGCATGCGGGCATCGCCTCGATGACCGCCGCGAACTTCGGGCAGAACGAGAAACAGATGGCGAACACGGCCGCGATGCGGATGACGCGCGGGTCGAACACCTTGGTGAGCGCGAGCACGCCGGTGTTCTCGCCGTACGTGGTGTTGGCGGGCGCGCCGAAAAGCGAGGCCAGGATGGTGGCGAGGCCATCGCCCAGAAGCGTGCGGTGAAGGCCGGGCTCGGCGATGAAGTTACGGTTCACGGTGGACGAGATGGCCGACATGTCGCCGATGTGCTCGATCATAGTGGCGAACGCGAGCGGCATGATGGTGATGACGGCGGTGATGGCGAGGCCCGCGTCGAAGTGGCCGGCGAGGCCGAAGACGGTGTTCTCGAAGGCGACCGGCAGGCCCACCCAGGCGGCGCTCGCCACGCCCGAGAAGTCGACCTCGCCGAGCGCGACCGCGAGCGCGTAGGATACGAGCACGCCGAGCAGGATGGGGACGATCTTCACCATGCCGCGGCCCCAGATGTTCGCCACGACGATGACCGCGATGGCGACCACGGCGACGAGCCAGTTGGTCGAGGCGTTCGCGATGGCGGAGCTCGAGAGGATGAGTCCGATGGCAATGACGATCGGGCCGGTGACGACCGGCGGGAAGAACTTCATGACGCGCAGCGCGCCGAAGCCGCGGAACAACGCCGAGAGCACGAGGTAGAGCAGGCCCGCGCACGCGACGCCGAGGCACGCGTACGGCAGAAGCTCCGCCTCCCCGTTCGGCGCGATGGCGGCGTAGCCCGCGATGAACGCGAACGACGAGCCGAGGAACGCCGGGACCTTGCCCTTCGACAGGAAGTGGAACAGAAGCGTTCCCAAGCCCGCGAACAGAAGCGTCGCGGAAACGGAAAGGCCCGTGAGCACGGGGACGAGGATGGTCGCGCCGAACATGGCGAACATATGCTGGAGGCCGAATACAAGCATCTTCGGCTTGCCGAGCGTCCTCGCGTCGTAGATGGCGTCGGGGCTGTCGGCCGCGCCCATGGTGGGTACCGGTTTGTCTTTCGCGCTCACGTGCACTTCCTTTCGGTTGATTGGTCCTGCGCAACGACGGTGTGGGGCGCGCCGCTTTCGGCTGCGAGCGAAAGAGCGCACAAAAAAGGCCGGAGGATTAAACCTCCGGCCTGCGCATTCATGGTGGTCGCTACAGGATTTGAACCTGTGACCCCCGCCGTGTGAAGGCGATGCTCTCCCGCTGAGCCAAGCGACCATATGTTTTGCATGAGGCTTAAAAGTTCCTGATGCGAGGAAATATAATAGCGCCCGCCTCGGACTTGCGCAAGGGGTGATTTCGAAAAATTTCGCGGCGCCGCCCAATCCCGCCCAGTCCGCCTTCCCTAGCGGCCCTCTTCCAGCAGCTTCTCGTCGGCGAGGCGCCCGGCGAGCGCGAGCGCGTCCCATGCAGGCAGGCTCTCTCCCCCGCGGCGGCACGCGCAAATCCACTCATTGCCCGTGAAGACCGCCTCGGAGCACCCGACGCACGCGCGCCCCTTCGTGCACGGGTCGGACACGTACGCGCCCGTCTCGGCCACGACCTGCGCCGCGAGCGCCGCCGTCACCGGTCCCGGAGCGCCGCGCATGACGCCGAAGGCCTCGTGCTCGGCCGCGATCTCGCGCTCGTGCTCGATGGAGAGCTCGACCATGCGCGCGAGCTGTGCCATGCCGAACACCGTGGGGTGCACGCCGTCCTCGCGGCACTGGTAATCGAGCCCGAACGCGGCGGCGTCGGCCACGTTCGCACCCGCATTGCGCGCCGCCTCGCGGATGGCGGCGTTATAAGACGCAAGGGGAACGCCGCGCAGATTGTCGGTGAACGTGGCGTGCTCGCACCCGCGCGAATGGCCAGCGCAATGGGTCACGCACCACACGCGCGCCTGCGGGTAGGCCGCCCGGACGCGCACGAGCATCGACTCATAGGCCGCGGCGAACCGGGAAAGCGCATCGGCGGAAGCGACGCCCGCGACCGCCGGCGCAGGCTCGGCAGCGCCCGCGACGCACGCAGGCCGCGCGTTTCCCCGCCCCGCGGCCTGGGCGCGGGCGCCTCCCCAGCCGTAGTCGTTGATGCCGATGTAAACGAGAACCACATCAGGGGAAACGCCGTCTTTCGCAAGCGCCGCCACGCGTTCGTCGGAATCGCCCGCGGGAAAGCCCGCGCCCTCGACGAGGCTTCCCGAGAAAGCGCCGTCGACGAGGAGCTTCCCCCCGAAGTGGTCGATCACGCGCCCCCACCAGGTGTCGGAGGGCTCGATGACGCCCGTGTCCTCGCGGAAATACTTGTCGTAGTACAGCCGCCATCCTTCGGGAATGAGCCCTTCGAACGTCGAGATGGAATCTCCCAAAACGGAGAAGTAGGTCATGCGTTGCCCCCTTGCGATATCTTCGGTGGGCCGATTCTAGCATGCGATTGTTTCCGGGCAGAGTCGTGGGCGCGAGCATGCGATTTTTCCGACGAGCGTAATGCTATACTCTCTTCTCGTGCGCATTGCGCGCGCAAGACCACCGAAAGAAAAGCGAACCGTGCACCGCGCTGCGCAGTTTGCACGGGCACAGGAAAGAAGATTTATGGCTAACGAAGACAGCTTCCTCGCTTCCAAGAAGCGCAGCGACGAGATCCGCGCCGATTTCGCGGTGCACCCCGAGAAATACACCATGCTCACCGGCGACCGCCCGACCGGTCGGCTGCACCTCGGCCACTACTTCGGCACGATCAAGGAGCGCGTCGCTCTGCAGAACGCAGGGATCACCACGCGCATCGTCATCGCGGACTATCAGGTCATCACCGACCGCGACACCACGGCCAACATCGCCGACAACGTGCGCAACATGGTGATCGACTACATGGCGTGCGGCATCGACCCGGAAAAGACCATCATCTTCACGCATTCCCACATTCCTGCGTTGAACCAGCTCATGCTGCCGTTCCTGTCGCTGTGCACCGAGGCCGAGCTCGAGCGCAACCCCACGGTGAAGTCCGAGCAGGAGGCGTCGGGGCACGCGCTCACCGGACTTCTGCTCACCTATCCCGTCCATCAGGCGTGCGACATCCTGTTCTGCAAGGGCAATATCGTGCCGGTCGGCAAAGACCAGCTGCCCCACATCGAGCAGACGCGCCAGATCGCCCGCCGCTTCAACGAGCGTTACGCGCCCGTGTTCCCCGAGCCCGACGGCGTGCTCACCGACGCCGTGCTCATCCCCGGCCTCGACGGCCGCAAGATGTCGAAGAGCTACGGCAACGCCATCAGCCTTTCGGCCACGGCGGAGGAAACCGCGAAGCTCATCAAGAAGAGCCAGACCGACTCCGAGCGCTTCATCACCTTCGACCCCGACAACCGTCCCGGCGTGTCGGCGCTTCTGACCACCGCGGCGCTGTGCACCGGTCGCACGGAGGTCGAGATCGCCGAGGAAATCGGCAACGGCGGCTCGGGCGCGCTGAAGAAGTACGTCACCGAGAGCGTGAACGGGTATCTGGCGCCCATCCGCGAGCGCCGCGAGGAGCTGGCGAAGGACCCGGCCTACATCGCCGACATCCTGGCGGAGGGCAATCGCCGCGCGAACGAGATCGCGAACGAAACCCTCGGCGAGGTGCGCGAAGCCATGGGCATGGTCTACACGGCGTAGGGCTTTGCGTGGGGCGCGCGGCGCAGGGCGTTGGCACGGCGCGCAGGCTTCCGATACGACCAACGGGTTCAACAGGCTCCCGCAGCGATGCGGGGGCCTTTTTCATGCTTGGGAGCGGTAACGGTTCCACGAATAGCGGACGGCGCCGGATGCGCGAAACTCACGCGTGTTTTTCTGACAGCTGACGACGCTCAAGAACGGCTTCGCGAGATGCAAGCCGAAGTGGAGCCCTGCTGCGATGGCGGGCAACGCCGGGTTTGCAACGCGCAGGTGTGTTTTCGGCCTTGAAATGGCGGCCTGCGACGAGAAACGCGGTCCGCCTTTGCAAACCCGGCATACGCCGCCATTTGAGAGCAAGAAAAGTGTTCAGCCCTTGCAAAACCGGAACTCACCGCCATCTCAATCGGGGAACCCTCCTTATACCGCGGAAGATGCCCTCGATGCCGCCTGCAACGCAAAGCAAGGAGAGTCCAAGCTGGGCATGGGCATGGCGAGCACTAAGAGCCCAAAGGCGTATCCTTAGTGCTCGCCCAACATCTAGCCCCAGCCCTCAATGCCGGGTTAGAGGATCCCCTTCACTTCCTCGACCCATTCGTCGATGTCGCTCTGCGAGCTCATGAGCCGCGCACCACCCGAGGAATCGAAGCGGGCCTCGAGCGCTGGACCGAAGGAAGCGCCCTCGGCGGCGTCCTCCATATCGGAGAAGACGGACCCGGGCCATCCGCCGTTTGTCGCGAACGGCACGACGGTCTTCCCTTCCCAGGAATGCTCCGAGAAGAACGTGGCAACGGCAGGCGCCATGGTGTACCACCATGTCGGCGTGCCGACGGCGATCACATCGTAATCGGCCGGGTCGTGCGTCAGGGCCTCTATGTTTGGCTTGAAGCCCTCGTCGACCTCGCGTTTCCCCTGGCGGACGGTCGCATCGTAGTCTTTCGGGTAAGGAACGCTGGTCTCGATGCGCTCGATGTCGGCACCGCATGCGCGCGCAAGCTGCTTCGCGATGCCTTCGGTGTTCCCATTGGACCAGCTGTAGTACACCACAAGCATTTTCTTCGTCATGAGAGTCCTTTCTTCTTCGACTGGCCCCACGATAAAACTAGAAGTTAGCTCAAAGTCAAGGATTGCATAGAGCGTGAAGTCGGCTCAAGACGAACCCGGCCAGCGCCCGCCTCCACCCGAGAAAGAACAGGACAAAAAAGTTGAAAAAGGGGCTTGCGCTCGTTTCTGAGATGCGTATAATACTTTCTTGCGCGTTCGAAAAGAGCGCAAGCGATTGGCAGATTCCTCGGTAGCTCAACGGCAGAGCATCCGGCTGTTAACCGGAGGGTTGTAGGTTCGAATCCTACCCGGGGAGCCATTTTAAAACTCGAAATACCCGCTTTTGGCGGGTATTTTTATACATTCGCGTAAGGGCCTGTAGCTCAATGGTGGAGCAGGGGACTCATAATCCTTTGGTTCTCGGTTCGAATCCGGGTGGGCCCACCAAATCATCCTAGGCCATCGGCTTGTTTCCGGTGGCCTTTTCCTTTCGCCGATGTGCACGCCGCGCCGCAATAGCGCCGTACCGTGTCGATCATAGATTCGAATCCCTTCCGGCGATTGCCGACAACCTGCTTCCTGAACAGAGGATCATCCATCATCGCGGGTTTCCACTCGCGAATCTCGCGAAGCGTTCTTCCGTTGAGCAGCCAGCTCAGCACGCCTATCAGACTCTTGATCACAAGCGCGTCCGCGCTTCCCCGCATCGACAAGCATCCACTGGGCGCAGACAGCTCAATCCATGCCTTGCCGTTGCAACCATCGACGGCGAACGACTCATCACACTCGCCATCGGGCAGCTCATCCAAATCGGCGACGAAGCTCATGAGGTACTCGAATTGCAGGAAACGATCGTCGAGCAGGCGGAAATTCGCCAGAAGGCGCCTCTCCCGCTCCGCTATGCCTTGCTCGCACGGCCTATTCCCGTTCTCCTCAGGCATGCGCACCCCCCTGATCGCCTCGTCCTGTTCTTCCCGTGCTACTCCGTGTCGCGCCGCGGTGCCGCGGCGAAGCGGCTCCACGAGCACGCGGGGCCTCGCTCGCCGAGCAAGACCCCGCCCCCCCCCCTATTCGCTACGCAGCCCCGATCGATCTTGCGACCAGACCGGAAAGCTCTCCCGTCGTCTTACAAAGCCCCGCTTCGAAGCAGTCGAAATCGACTTCGAACTCGCGACGCAAGGCCATGATCATGAGAGCCTGCTTCACCGTGGCGCTGTCAGCGCCGTCACAGTTCGCCGGCTTGTCCTCCCGCTTCACGATCTCCGGTGCGATAGCGAGCATCTTCGCGATGCTCGTCTGCGCAAGTTTTTCCAGGTTGCCGCCCGCCTCACTCACCTCGTCGGCGTTCAAGCGGAACTTCGCGAGAACGAATTCCTTCACCAGACGCGCAACCTTGGATTCGCAGAGCTCGCCATCGGCGCGTAAGCGGGCGAACGCGTCGCACACTTCAGCCGATCGGCGCTTCGACTCGAGAAGCTTGCCCATAACCTCGTCGGAAGGCATCGCGCTCACGCTCGCTTTTAAGCCAAAACAGGCACAAGGCCCAAACGCTTGGCGATGAACACGAAATCGTCGACGTAATCGCCGTACACAAGCGGAAGATGGAGCCCGAACGTCGCATGCTTCAGCATGAAGTCCTCCTGGTCGGCAACACGGAAGACGAATCCGCCGTTGCAGTTGTCGGAGTCGTACCCGAAACCGGCGACGATCTCCCCTCGCCCGATGAACATCTCCTTGCAGTCGGACGAGATGCGGATCATGGTTATGACCTGCCCTTTATCGGCATTGAAATCATGTCGTTCGATCGCACCGAACCCCGCGTCGAGAGCGAAGTGGCGAAGCGCGAAATCGTCCATCTTGTCGAAACCGTGCAGGCAGCGAAGCGGCGTGGAATGGCTCGTCAGATACAGGTTCGACTTGTCGCCGTCGATGTCGACCGCGTATTTGTCGTCGCTGAAGTTGAGATCGCCCTTGAAGTCGAGCGGGACGGGGAGCGTGTTGCCCATGTAGGCGCCCTTGTCGGTCAGCGCCATCTCAAGGATC
>CAKUGU010000052.1 GCA_934654815.1 uncultured Ellagibacter sp. | reverse complement strand
GCAAGCACCTGAGCGGTGGCGAAGGAATCGAGGTCGGCGGCGGCATCGTCGGCGACCATGAACAGCTCGTCGACGCCGCGGGCCATGATGTTCTTCTTGAGCTTCGAGTCGTCGACCTGGGCGGGACCGACGGTGACGGCGTAGACCTTGGAGCCTTCATTGGCCTCGGCGAGCTTCGCGGCGGCCTCGATTGCGTTCAAGTCGTAGGCCGAGACGACCGGCTTCGCCTTGGACAGATCCAACGACCCGTCGGGGGCGATCTGGATGTCCTGGTCGTCGGCGACGACCTTGATCGCGACGATGATGTTCATCTGGGTACCTTCTTTCAGAGCAGGTTATGCTTTTCGTGCTGAGATTACGGTACCGAACGCAGAGGCAAATCGGACCAGACAATATTCGTTTTTGTCTGGTCCGAAGGGATTAAATCGAAAAAATTAAGGCTATGACCTGCGCTTTAGAAGTCGACGAGCTTCGATGCGCAATTCTTGACGAGCATCTTGGAAATGGTGTGCGGCATGATTTCGTCGGTGCCCTGGGCAATCTGGTTGCCACGGCAATCGCGCCAGATGCGCCCGACGCGCGCCTCGTCGGTGTAGCCTACGCCGCCGAAGATCTGCAGCGCCTCGGAGGCGACTTGCGTGGCCGCCTTGGGGACGAAGTACTTCGCGAGCGCGCAGTCGAGGTGCTGCTGATCGGCGCTCGCCTCGCTCGACACCGACTCCGCCGCGCGCGCGACGAGCATCTCCATCGTCCGGATGCGGACGGCCATGTCGGCCACCTTCTGCTGGATCTGCGGGATGCCGCCCAGGTAGCGCCCGTGCGTGAAGTGCGTCGCGCAGCGCTCGAGCACGTCGTCCATCGCCGCCTGCGCGAGGCCTAAGCTCGACGCGCAGACGAGGATGCGGCCGAGCTCGTACTGGCGCTCGAGCATCTGGGGGAGCTTCCCCTCCGTCTGGATCTGCCATTCGGGATCGAGCTTCACGTGCTCGAACTCGATGCGCGCGGGCGCGAGCATCTCCTGGCCCACCGTGTTCAAAGGGTAGGTGAACACGCCCAGCTCGTCGATGGGGACGAGCCACAGCGACACCCCGCCGTCGGCCGAGCCGTTGACCATGTCGCGCGTGTAGACGAGCGTTCGCGGGATGTACTGCCCGTTGGCGACGTAGGTTTTCACGCCGTCGAGGAAGATGCCCCCGTCGTCGACGGTGATCTCGGTCGCAACCGAGCCGGACTCGCCGCCCTGCCCGCCTTCCGAGAACGCCTGGGAGAACGCGACGCGGCCGTTGCAGCTCATGAGGTCCTCCGCGATTTCCTGCTGCGAGAGGCTGCGCATCGTCGAGAGCAGGGCCATGGAGGTCATGTCGGTGAGGAACGGCATCGTCGCTCCCGCGCGGCGCATAAGGCGCGCGGCAAGGGCGGCGCGGGCGACGAAGGGCCCTTCGAACCCGCCGGCCGACGCCGGCAGGCAGTACCTTCCCAGCTCGCTTTCGTAGAACGCGCAGTACTCCGCTTCGGGTACCCCGCGGGAAACGCACCACTGCTTGACGCGTTCCTCGGTCACGTGCTCGTCACAGAACTCGTCGACGGCCCGTTCCACCTGCTCGACGAGCTCGCGGTTTCCGCCGAGAGCCGATTCCTCAATCCTCATCTCGCTCACCTGCCTGCCTCATGGCATCGATCACCATCGCGCGAAGCGCTTTTTTGTCTATTTTGCCATTCCCCAGCTGAGGGAATCCGTCCATCTTGAGAATCACATCGGGAATCTTCTGCTTCTCGACGAGGCCCTTCGCGTACAGCCGCAAATCGCGGCTGTAGGCCACAGCACCCGGCTTCATGACCACCGCGAGGCACGTCCGCTCGCCGAGATCAGGGTCGGGATAGCCCACGAGGCAGCACGCGTCGACGTCGTCGCGGGCGTCGTAGACGCACTCCACCTCGGCCGGGAAGATGTTCACCCCGCCGCGGATGATCATGTCCTTGAGCCGCCCGACGATCGTGAGGTAGCCTTCCTCGTCGATCGTGGCCACGTCCCCCGTGCAGAACCACCCGTCGTCGAGCTCGAGGCGCACGCTGCCGTCGGGCTGGAGGATGCCGTCCATCATCGAGGCGGACTTGCAGGAAAGCTCGCCTGAGTCGGGGTCTACCTTCGCCTCGGCGCCCTCGATGCAGAACCCGACGGTGGACGCGCGGCGTTCTGCGGGCAGCTCGAGCGGCGTCACCGTGAGCGTCGCCGCCGTCTCACTCATGCCGTAGGATTGCATGATGCGGCAGCCGAAGCGCTCTTCGAACTCGGTGATGACGCTCGCCGGGCACCCCGCGCCCGCGACGAGCCCCGCGCGCAAGGACGAGAAGTCCCACGCGCCGTCCTGGTTCTCGCGCAGCTCGCGCACGAACATCGTCGACACGCCGAGGTGCACCGTGGCGCGGTAGGTGGAGACGAGCTGGCAGGCGGCGCGGGCATGGTATTTCTCGTCGCTCACGAACGACGCGCCCGACATGAGCGCCGCGAACACGCCGACGACGCCGAAGACGTGGATGAAGGGAACGGGGACGAACAGCACATCGTCGGGTGAAAGCTCGAGCGCGCGCGTGAGCGCGATGCCGTTCAGGGCGAACGAGGAAAGCCTGTTCACGATGGCCTTCGGGCGGCCGGTGCTGCCCGAGGAGAAGACGACGATCTTACTGTCGGCGTCGATGTGGGGGAAGGTGCGCGAATCGTCGTAGCCCGTGCGCGCGACGACCTCGCTCACCAAGGGAACGGGCGCCACGGGGCACCCGACCGCGAGCACATGGGCTTTCGGGAACGCCTCTTTCGCCGCCTGGCAGCCTTCGGGCGTCGACATGATGATGACCTGGGGGTTGAGAAGCCCCGCGCACCGCTCGAACTCGTCGCGGGGCAGGGTGGGCGCGAGCAGCGCGATGCGGCTGCCGCACATCTGGACGGCGGCGAGGATGGCCGGGAACCACAGCACGTTCGGCGCGGAGAGCACGACGGTCGATTCGGGCCCGCATTCGCACGTCGTCGCAAGGTAGTGCGCGAGGGCGTTCGATTCCCGCAGGGCATCGAAGTACGTGACGCTTTTGTTCTCGCCCGCCGCCAACCGACGGTACGCCTGCTCGGTGGAGCACGCACGCAGCCGCTCGATCACGGAAAGCTTGGGGTAGCTGCGCGTCGCGAGCGGTCCCTTGGCGCAATCGATCTTCACCTTCGTCCTCCTTCACCCTCCATCGGCCGCGGCGGCGACCGGAAACTCGGCGCCTAACGGCCCTCCATCGCGAAGATCGCGGCACCGTATGCGCCGTTCATCTGGGCGAACTCGGAAGTCGTGATCGGGCTCTCGAGCCGCTTCTCCAACCGCTCGCGCAGAGCGTCGTTCAAGGCGACGCCGCCCGTCATCGCGATTGGACGAACGATACCTAAACGTTTCACCAGGCCGCTGCACCTGTCGACAACCGACTCGTGCACTCCAGCGACGATATCGGTCACCGGCTCGCCACTCGCGAGCTTCGAGACGACCTCGGACTCGGCGAACACCGTGCAGGTGGACGAGATGGACGCGACCGCGTGCGAGGCGCGATCGTAGTCAGACAGCTCGTCGACGCCGATGCCGAATACGCCTGCCATCACATCGAGGAAGCGGCCCGTGCCGGCGGCGCACTTGTCGTTCATCACGAAGTTCTCGAGGTCGCCCTCGGCGGAAAGGCGCAAGACCTTGGCGTCCTGCCCGCCGATGTCGATGACCGTGCGCACGCCGGGAAAAAGCCTCGACGCGCCCTTCGCATGGCAGGAAAGCTCGGATACCTGCGAGTCGGCCCAGGTCATGAGCTTGCGCCCGTAGCCCGTGGCGCACGAACGCGCGATGTCGTCCATCGAGGCGCCCGCCGCGCCCAAGGCGGCGTCCAGGGCCGCACGCGGCCCTTTCGTGCCCGCGCCCGACGGGTAGACCCCCGTTCCGCGCACCGCACCGCCCGCATCGACGACGACGCACTTCGACGCAGTCGATCCGATATCGATGCCCAGATAAAGCTCTCCTGCCATGTCTGCTCCCCTTGCCTACTTGCGGGCGTACTGCTTGGCGAGCTGGCGGCCGGCGATGTAGACCATGATCTCGTCGGTACCGCCGGCGATCTGGAAGCCGCGCAGGTCGGCCCACAGACGGCCCAGGCGGGTTTCGGTGGTAAAGCCGAGGCCGCCGTAGATCTGCATCGCCTCGGACGCGACCTTGGTCGCCTCCTGGCACGCGTAGCGCTTGAGGAGCGCCGAGTCGATGCGCACCGACTGGCCGTTGTCCATCTTCCAGAGCGTCTTGTACAGCATGTTGCGGGAGTTCTGGATGGCGGTCTCCATCTCGACGAGCTTGAGCTGGATGAGCTGATAGTTCGCGATCGGCTTGCCGAAGGTCATGCGCTCGGACACGTACGCCGCGGCGTCGTCCATCGCGGCCTGCGCGATGCCGACGGCCTGCGCCACGATGAGGCAGCGCTCGGTCTCGAAGTTCTTCATGAGGTTGTAGAAGCCCTTGCCCTCTTCGCCGACACGCATGTCCTCGGTCAGGACGACGTCGTCGAAGTACACCTCGCAGAACGGCATGATCTGCTGGCCGATCTTGTGGAGAGGCGCCGTGGTGAGACCCTTCGTCTCAAGCGGGACGAGCCACATCGACATGCTCTTGTTCTCGCGGGCGGGATCCTCGTCCTTGGAGACGACGAGGATGTTCGGGAACGCCGCACCCTGGGTGACCCACGTCTTCTGCCCGTTCAGCAAGTACGTGCCATCCGCTTGCTTCTTGGTGACGCACGACATGTTCATGTTGTCCGACCCTGCGGCAGGCTCGGAGAAACCGAGCGAGAACGTGGGCTTACCCGTCTCGCTGTAGGCCTCCATCGCCTCGGCGACCTGCTCCTCGGAGCCGAAGTCGATGAGGTCGCGCATGGCGAGCGTGTTGTTCAGAAGCGGCGTGATGACGCCGGAATAGTGTGCGAACTCCTCGGTGAGCAGGCCGAGCGTCTGCATGTCGCAGGGAATGCCGCCGAGCTCTTCAGGGATGCCCATAAGGCCGAACCCGGCTTCGAGGTACTCCTGGATAAGCTCGTCGCTCATCGACTCTTTCTCGTACATGTCGCGGATCTTCGCCTCGGCGAAGAAGCGCTCGCAGAACTCCTTGATGCTGTCGACCAGAAGCTCCTGCTCGTCGGTGTAACTGAAGTCCACTTGTCTTTCCTTTCTGGGATAAGCCGCCTCTTCCGGCGCCCTTGTTCCTTAAGCGCCGATCAGCTCTTTGAACGTCTCGAGCTGGGTGCGCGCCTGTTCGTAGCTCTCGGCCGACTGGTCGACCTCGATCTGCACGATGGGAAGGCCCGCCTTCCTGCATTCCTTCGCGAGAAGCGGCGCGTCGAATTCCTCCGGGTCGCAGAACTTGGCCAGAAGAAGCACCACGCCCTGGGCGCCGCTGTTCTTGGCGATGTCGACGACGTGCGTGATGTGCGACTTCTCGGCGTCGTAGAGGATGGAATCGTTCTTAAGCCCGCAGAAGCCCGCGGCGAGCGCCTCGATGGGGTCGCCCTCTTCGGGAACCTCGATCGAGAAGGCGCGCGATTCCTTCGCGATGTCGTCGGCCACGACGGCGAACTTGTTCTCGTCGAGCATCTCCTTCACGGCAGGGATGTCGTAGAAGATGCCGGAAAGCACGATCTTGGCGAACCCGTCGGTGCTCGGCGCCTCAGCGGCGAGGAGCTTGTTGAGCTCGGTCACCTTCTCCAGGTGCACGGCCTTGTCCATGTAATAGCCGGCGTTCACGACGTCGTTGCGCGCGGACACGCTCACAAGCGAGGGGCGCTCGCCGGCGAGCTTCACGAAGGTGCGCATCGCTGCGCGCCAGGAGTTGTAGAGCTTGATGGCCTGGGAGAGCTCCTCATCGCCGATGATGGCATCGCACACCTCGCCCACCTGCGTGCGGAGCTCCTTGTACGAGCTCACAGCGTAGTCGCGGCCGGCCTTGGTGGCGCGGTTCTGGGGCTGCGAGACGAAGATCATCGGGACCTGCGTCACGCCCACGCGGAAGTTCTGCGAGAAGCCGCGCTGGGTGTCGCAGAGCGCCGAGGTCATGTAGCCGGAGAGCTTGTCGAGCTCGTGATTGAGGCCCATCTCAAGCGTCATCTGGCAGATCGAGCAGTAGAACGGCGGGAAGTACTTGCGCGCCTCGGTCGCGGTTCCCATGCGGCCCCACACGCCGAACGGGATGGCGCCGGCCGCGTAGACGAGCTCCTCGGGGATGTAGTACGGGCCCACGCCGACGACCTTCTTGTCGGCGGCGATGTGGCGGTTAAGCTCAGCGGTCGGGTTCGCCGCAACCTCCGAGAACTCGGAGAGAAGTTCATTGATCGTGGTCATCGTTATTCACCCTTCTTCGCATTCGCTTCCATGATCTCAGCTAAGCCCTGGACGCGCGTGACGTACTGCTCTTCGCTGAAGTTGCGCGGGTCGGACTGGTCGCCGTCGAAGGTGACGACCGGGATGTTGAGATCGTTGCTGATGCGGCGCGCCATCTCGGGCATGATCGAGGACCACATCTTGCAGGAGCGGTTGATGTGGATGAGGCCGCCGTCGACCTTGCCCTCGAGGCACAGACGCTCGCGCAGCTCGGTCGAGCGCTCGATGTTGATGGAGTTGGGCACCGACGCGTAGGCTTCCATCATCTCGTCGAAGTTGCTGTACTCGAAGGCGAACGACGGGCCGTAGACGCAGGAGGTGACGTTGATGCCGAGGTTCTTCATCGTGGAGTAGGTGACGCGCAGGTAGGGCCAGCATGCGATGCCCTCGAACATGACGCGGTACTTCTCCTCGCCCTTGAACGTGGACTTGTGCTCGCGGATGAACTGCTCGCATTCCTTGTTGAACTCGATGAACGCGTCGAGCGAGCGCTGCTGGCCGCGGGCCATGGTCGCGACCGCCATGTGGTTGAACAGGTCGAACCCCTTATAAGGAGCGGGCTTGTAGTTCAGGTACTTGGTCGCCTTGAGCCATTCCTCGCCGATGCGGCCGGAAACGCGGCAGACCTCCTCGAACTTCTTCTCGTCCCACTTCTTGCCCGTGATCTCCTCGAGCTGGGCGATGGCGTCGCGGAACTGCGCGCCGATGTAGTCAATGCGCTTGCGGTCGACGTTGTACTTGTTGTTGAAGGGCACGTCGATCACGATGACGGGCACGCCGAGGGTGCGCCCGAGGTTCTCGTACCACTTGAGCATGCAGTCGCAGATGTTGTTGCAGCACAGGACGAAGTCGGGCAGCGGCATCTCGCGCTCGCCGTTGGGGCACTTGGCGAGGTCGGCGTACGCCATGCTGATGCGGGAGTACGCGCAGATGTCGTTGGAGAAGCCGAGCTCGCCTTCCGCGTGCTCGCACATTTCTTGGCCGGCGCCCTTCGCCGAGATGGCGGCCGCCTGGCTTTCAGGGTACACGCACGGGATGCCGAGCGCCGTCGGGATCTCCTGCGGGAAGTTCGACGAGATCCAGCCGACCTTCTCGCCGCGGGCCTTCGCCTTGATGGCGTCTTCGTACACGTCGTTCGCGACCTCGGCCAGCACGCGGCCGGCCACGCTCTTCGCGGGTTCAAGCTGAGCCATGACGCCCTCCTATTTCTCTTCCCAGACGCCGACGGTCTTGTCGGCGATCATCGACGCGATCTCGTCGTCGCTGTAGCCCAGATCGGACAGGACCGCCTTCGTGTCGGCGCCGAGCAGCGGCGCCTTCTCGTAGGGCGGAAGCGGCGTTTCCTCGAAATCGATCGGAGGACGAACCATGGCCTTCTTCCCACGCGGGTAATCGACTTCACAGAACACGTCGTTTGCCCACGCCTGCTCGTCGCGCACAACCTCGTCATAGGTCTGGCAAAGCGCGAACGGGATATCGAGTTCGGTGAGGATCGGCTCCCACTCGGCAGCGGTCTTCGTCTTGAAGCCTGCCTGGATGATGTCGTAAGCCTCGCCGACACGGCCGGTGCGGATCATTTCCTTCTGATCGCTCAGAACCGGGTCGGAAAGCACGTCCTCGCGACCGATCGCCTTCAGGATAAGCGGGTAGTAGATGTCGAAGTTCGGGCCCATGACCTGCAGGAAGCGATCGTCCTTCGTCTGGACGGCGGGCTGATAGGGCAGCTGGTTGTCGCGACGGTCGAACGGATAGGAGACCCCGCCGAACTCGCTGCCGTACTGCGCGCCCTGAATCTGGAAGGACTGCACCCACACGGCGGTGTGGAGCAGGTTCGTGGTGACCTTTTCGCCCTTGCCGGTCGTCTTCGCGCGGAAGAGAGCTGCGAGGACGCCGACGGTCAGCGCGAGCGCGCCCTGGTGGTCGCCGATCGCCGGGATGAGGTTGGAAGGCACGGTGCCTTTCTGGTAGAGCGATCCGGACCAGCCGCTGCGGGCGAAGAACGCCGTGTAGTCGAAGCCGGGCAGGTCCTTGTCGGGGCCCTTCTCGCCGTAGCCGGTGAGGCTTGCGTAGACGAGGCTCGGGTAACGGTCCTTAAGGTCGTCGTAGGTGAGGTTCTTGCGCGCAAGCGCCTGAGGGCGCCAGTTGGTGAGGAACACGTCGGTATCGTCGAGCAGCTTGAAGAGGATCTCGCGGCCCTTGTCGGTGCGCAGGTCGACGACGATGCCCTTCTTGCCGGAGTTCTCCAAGTCGAAGTTGATGTCTTCGTGCGGGTCGGACGGACGGCCCTCGTTAGGCGCCGTGAAACGCAGGTTGTCGCCCTTTGCGGACTCGATCTTCACTACCTCGGCGCCCAAATCGGCCAAGATGCGGCCGACGGCGGGAACCGCGATGAACGTCGCCATCTCGAGAACCTTGATGCCCTCGAGTGGGCGCTTGACATCTTCCATGTTTCCTCCTTGCTTGACTGCGCCGCGCGACGGCGCACCTGAACTGGTTATATTGTCGGAACAATGCGGTTAAGAATTAATAGACAGTATTCGATTTTGCCTATATGGCATTGTATGATCGACATCATCGCCGAAAGCGAGCGAGCCTGCGATGCGTTTCGCAGGCTCGCTCATAAGCGGGGTCGGGATACACCCTCGCGACGAAGGGAAGACGCAACCGTGGGGAAGATCCTTGCGATACTCGCGTCAGACGGCATCGGAAACGAAAACCGGAGGGGAAGACAATGGATTGATGCCTCAAGGGGAGATGGGAGAATCGCACCTGGGTGCAGCATTCGGACAAATACGTGCTACGTCCCCCTTCATCAATGATTATCCGAAACAATATGGCTGGTGAGAATAGGCAAACCGCCGAATTGCCTATCGGTTCGTTGCGCCGATCAACATTTTCGCTTCGCTTTACTGGTAGACTTTAGAAGATGCGAGAGGAGATTAGACATGACCGCGCCGGGCACCAAGCAGGAAATCATCAACACCTTCGCCGACATGGTGAAAAGCGATTCCTTGCGCAAAGTTCGCGTTGCGGCGCTCATCGAGAAGCTCGGCATCAATCGCAACACGTTCTACTACCATTTTGCGAACAAATACGAGGTCGCGCTCTACAAATTCCGAACCGACCTCGCCCAGGTGCTTGTCCGTCGCTTTGACGAACGGGAACTTCTCTACTCTCCCACCTCAGACGACCCGTCGGCGGAGAAGCTCCCGTTTTACGCGCATGTCGAGATCGGCGCCCATACGCTCGACTTCTCGGGTTTTTATCGGGCGCTCGTCCTTTGCGTCCGCACCGACGAAGCATTCTATCGCAAGGTCTTCACTCCCAGCGAGCCCGAGTTCAACACGCTCTTTCTCGAACTATACGCCCCCGCCGTCAGGGCAGACATTCGTTTTATCCTGGGTGGGCGTTATCTGCCCGATGCGACGTTCGACTTCATGTCGACGCTGCTAGCCGAGCATTTGACGAACATTCTACGGTACGCTCTTTCGCATCCGAAGGAATTGGACGACCTCCTCGACGACAGGGTCAATCCGTTTTGGAACCTATCCTACGAAGCACTCGCCCACGGGTTCCAAACGCATCCTGTCAATCGGCTGAGAAAAAAATAAGCGCGATCGACGACCGCAATCTCCCTCCCAGGAAATCCGCAGCCCTGAACAAGAAAAGAGCCCACACGATAATCGCGCGGGCTCTTCTTGGAGGGAGACGAGTAAACGTCGGCTACGTTTCGAGGCCTTATCCGTAGAAGTAGGTCAGGTAGTGGAAGCGCGTGCCGCCGTAGAGCAGGCCCATGAGGCAGGCAACGGAGCCAACCAGAAGAGCGCACAGCCACAGGTTGCCGGTCTTCTTGTAGATGAAGGTCGCACCGGCCGTGGCCACGGTCATGCCGACAGGCAGACCCCAGATGCGCTGGGTATCGAGACCCATGCTCCATAGCCAATTGGTGTCGGCGGGGCTGCCGATGGTCTGCAGGAACCATTTCACGGCCACGATGATGATCACCATCGTCACGCCGACGAGAACGTTCACGGCCATAGCGATGATGAGGTCCTTCGTCTCGTTGCCCGTGGTCGGCAGGCGGCGGATAACGTTCATGTCGACGGACAGGGCAACGAAGCACAAGATGAAGATGACCCAGTAGTTAAGATAGTTGGGGATCTTCACCACCGGAAGGTCTTTGACGCCGAAGAACCATGCATAGAAGTCGGTGCCGAGGATCGTCGACTGCAGCTGCAGGTAAAGGAAGCCGATCACAAGCGTCAGGGCGGCGACGAGCGCGCTCTTGCCGATCATCCCCGCGATCGCCTTCGCCTTCTCGCCGGTAGTCGCCTTCTCGTCATAGCCTGCGGGCGTGATGCCGAAGTCGCACGGCTTGAGGGATTTCTTCTTACGCTCGGTGAGAATGTAGACGATGCCGCCGATAAGGCACACAATCGTCAGGCCGACCACGACGCCGAAGCCCATGTTCGAGTAGCCCATGTTGAATCCGGCAGCGCGGAGATTGTCGTAGAAGCGACCGCCGACGATGCCGAACGCGTCGGTCTTGATCACAAGGTACGGAACAAGCAGGCCGATGAGCGTTGCGATGACGAGGCTCTTTCCACGGAAGCCCTTATTGCGCGCAAGCGGACGACGAACCGAAGCGAACGCCGGCACTTCCTCGATAAGCAAAAGCGCGGTCGCGAAGACGAAGGCAGCCCACGCGAAGATACCGAGCAGACCCGTGAAGTCCTTGTACATCCAAATCTGATCAGAGGAATCGATGTAGTTCGGAACGGCGTCGCCAACAGCTTCCTGTCCATACTTGAGCAGGTTCCCGATCGTCTGGTCGCTGACGAATGCCGCCTCGTGGATGCGGTTGTACTCGATCTGGTAGATGAAGCCGTCGCCATCCGCGAAGGAGCCGTACACCTGGTCGGGAACGATGCGGTCGGCGTTTTCGTAGCCAGGATACTTCTGGAGCATGGGAAGCGCGGATTTCTGAGCAGCTTCGACCTTCTCGTCGTAGCTGTCGCCCTTCAACTCGACAGCGCCCATCAGCGCAGCGACATCGCCGGTGTAGCTGTTCCATGCATCGGCGTAGGACGTTCCCTTCTCAAGCATGATCACGGGCGAAGCGAGAAGGATCGCCTTCGCGTCGTTGAGCGCGCCCACGCCAGCGGCGGACGTGCAGCCCATGGAATGGCCAGACGCGATGATGTTGTCCTTGTCGACGTAAGGCACGGAAAGCGCGTACTCGTAGAACTGCTCGGCCTCGTCGACGAGCGAGCGCATGGTGAGCGCACCCTCCTTCGACCCGTCGAAGTAGCCCTGAGAGTCACCGGACCCGAACTGGTCGGGCGAGATCACGACGAAACCGCGACGTGCGAACTCCATGGCCCACGATTCATGGTTGCGCGCATTGCCCGCATTGCCGTGGTACATGAGAATCGTCGGAGCGGGAGTCTCATCGGTTGCGTTTTGCGGACGGTACACCAATCCGCTGAATTCGGCGCCGTCGTTGCCCGACAGCTTAATGCGGTCGATGGTCACGTTTCCCATCCCCGTGACGACGCCCCAGTTGATCAGGCTTGAAAGCAGCAAGATGATGAGCGTGATGCACCAGCCCCTACGCACGTTCCTCTTGCGCCTTGCCCGCTTCTGCGGGTCGCTGAACTCCGAGTTCAGCTTCTCATCCATCGCGCGGTCGCGTTCAGCCTGCGCGATGGCTTTTTCCTTTTTCGCCATAAGGTTCCCCTTTTCGATAGTTGTCAATCGGACGCGGCCGTATCCTCGAGCGATTTCCTCCCTCCTCCTTGCAGCGCACGTCCACCCTTGCCTACATGCGGGATGATTTCAGAAACCCCTCTCGGGCACATCCGACGAACGCTGGGCAATTCGTGTAAATGACTAAACCTTCGAGAGTAAACTGTCAGTAAACTACAAGCTGTACTCGGCAAACAGCCGAGCGCCTCGTCGGTCAACGAGATTGAGAAGGGGGGCTTCATGGGAAAAATCGGCGTTGCAATCGGTTCGATTACCGCTATCCCCCTTGCTTTTTACGGCTTTGCTTTCTTGAAAGCCTGCATGTCCGCTTCGGGGATACCGGCTGGCGTGGTTTTCGATGGCGCGCTCATCCCGAACTTCAGATCAACGGTTAATGCGGCATTCGCGCTCGTGCTTGCCTTCAGCGTCTATCGCCTTGGCTCTCCGGCGATACGCAAGGCCGGTCTCGGGATCGGAACAGGATGCTACCTCGCGGCGCTCTTCACCATGACGGCGGCGTACTTCAACTCTTCGCAAAGTTTGAACTCGGCATTGTCGATTGCAAGCACCTTGGCGCAATCCGCGGGTACGGTTGTCCTTTCCTCCCTTTGGATCGACCTTTACGCGAGGTTGAACCCCACTCGCGCCATCTTCGCGAACTCCTGCGCGATCGTAGCGGCCCAATGCATCGTTTACTTAACCGAGCTCAATCCGGTACCGAGAATACTATTCATGCTGACAGTTTCGATAATCGCCTCTACCGCCTGCTGCCGTTTCGCCAGAATCGAGATGCAAGACAAGCAGAATCGCACGGCAAAAACCATCGACACCACAACAGAGAGCAAAAAAGGCCGAGCGACTGAGTACTGCCCCATACCCCTGAAAGCCCTGCTGTTCATCGCCATCTACTCGCTGGCATACGGGGTCGCAACCCCGATCATCGACGTGATCTCGGCTCGTTATGCAGCCGTGATACCAAGCGCCATCGTCATCGTCCTTGTGATCGTCAACAGCAGGCGCTTCAGCGTTGCAACGCTTTTCCGCATCGCGCTTCCCCTGATGATCGGCGGCTTCCTGCTTGTTGCCGTAATCCCCGGACACGACAGCGCCGTCTCGACCGTCGTTCTCAATGCGGGTTATTCGGCCATGGAACTGCTTCTCGTGCTGATGGTATGCACCATTTCCTACGGCACGAACGCATCCGCCATCTGGTTGTTCTCCCTTCTAGCTGCAACCCAATTCGGAATGCGCGCGATAGGCTCATGCATCGGAACGTTCATTTCCGAGCTCAACGCGCCATTTGTAACCACCACAGTGTCAATCGCTATGCTGGTCCTTATCGCCATGATCACGTTGAGCTTGATGTCCGAGAAAAACCTGTTCCTCTTCTGGAAAGCGGAAAACAAGGCAACGGGGCAAGAGAGTGAGGAGCCGAGTGACGAGCAGCGCACGGCAACGCGCGTTAACGGGCTGAGCGCAGCACACGGACTCACCGACCGCGAGACGGAAGTGTTTCACCTTGCTATGCAAGGCAAAACCAACATTCAAATCGCAAACGACATGTTCATTTCGGAAGGCACGGTAAAGGCGCACCTCCACCATATTTATCAGAAGTTCGGGATATCGAGCAGAAAAGAGCTGTTCGCTCTGGTCGACGGAGGGCAGGGCAACGGCAAGAAGAAATGATCGATGCCTGCGATGGTCCTATTTGCCTATGAGCTCGAATAAATCCTTGCGCGAGTGAACACCGGTTTTTTGGTACACATGCTGAATATGCGCCTTCACGGTGCCTTCCGCAATGAACATATCGTTCGCAATGCTGCTATTGTTCTTGCCCATAGCCAAAAGGCGCACCACTTCGATTTCCTTCTTCGTAAGCCCATACGCTTCACCAAGCGACTCGATGCGC
>CAKUGU010000051.1 GCA_934654815.1 uncultured Ellagibacter sp. | reverse complement strand
ATGGTGGGCGCGCTAGGATTCGAACCTAGGTAGACAGAGTCAACGGGTTTACAGCCCGTCCCCTTTAACCACTCGGGCACACGCCCATGATCGACGCTTAATTCATGTGTATTTATCAAGCTGCCACCCACGCTTTTTGCCGTTCCCGGCTGCGCGAGCAAGAGAATATTACGTTACCCCCGAAATGCTGTCAACACCTTACACGCCCCCGGGTGTATCCCTCCACGATTCCTCCTCATATCGGCACGGAAGCAAACGCCCGCTTCGCTGTGCGCGCCCCGCCGTTAACCTTATTATGTCTCCTCCCCATGACAGGCCCGATACTGCCGCAGACCGGCAATGCTGCCTTAGATCGCTTTCTCGTTCATGCTGGACGTACCTATTAGAAAAGAGTTCACTCGCCAAGATTTTTCTTCTATTGCCTTGTCCCTGGTGACGCGACGCACCAGCATTTCGCATCGCACAAGGCCGAAAACGCCCCTGGCTCACCGCCCTTACACGTTTAGAAGACGATGAACTGGCGTTATGTAATGAGTCGGCCGACCGCGACTCGTCGTTTCGAGCGTGGTATCATTAATAGCGCTTTAGCCAAATACGTAACAGCATGCTCAACCAAGGAGGTTCCTCAGTGAGCGAGCATACAAATGCACTCTCAAGGCGAGCGTTTATCGGCACAGCCGCCCTCGCTGGCGCTGCCACGATGGCTTATCCCAATATCGCTTTCGGTGCCACTGCCGCGGAAAAGCAGGCAGAAGCCGATTCCGTTCGCAACCAGCTTATCGGCCTTCAAGCCGATCTCGAAGAAGCGTCTGATAATTATTACGGCGCCCTTGACGACCAAGAAGCCGCGCAAAACGCCATGAAGGCGGAGCAGGAGAAGATCGACGACACCAACGCGCAGATCGCCGATCTGCAAGGCAAGCTCTCCACGCGTGCGCGCAGCATGTACCGCACCGGCTCCGCAAGCTTCCTCGACTTCATCCTGGGCGCGTCCTCGTTCGACGAGTTCACGTCGAACTGGGATCTGCTCACGAAGATGAACAACAACGACTCCGATATGGTCAACAGCTCCAAGCAGCTGCGCGAAGACCTGCAGGCTTCGAAGGACGAGTACGCGCGCCAGGAGCAGATCGCAGCCGACAAGGCCGCCGAAGCCGCGCAAATCCAACAGGAGGTCCAGGCGAAGGTCGACCAGGCCACCGCACTTGTGAACTCCCTCGATGAAGAAGCGCGTCAGCTGCTTGAGCAGGAGCAGGCGGCAGCGGCAGCGGCGAAAGCCGCCGAAGAAGCCGCGAAGGCCGCCCAGCAGAGCTCTTCCAACAAAACGAGCGGCGGCTCCTCGAGCGGCGGTTCGTCTTCCTCGGGCGGGTCGAGCAGCAACAAAGGCGGCGGCTCCTCGAGCGGCGGTTCGTCTTCCTCGGGCGGGTCGAGCAGCGTTCCCTCCTACGGATCGGTCGTCGACTACGCGATGTCGCGCATCGGCTGCCCCTACGTGTGGGGCGCGGAAGGCCCGAACTCCTTCGACTGCTCCGGCCTTGTCCGTTGGGCGTACCTGCAGGTCGGCATCTCGCTCCCCCACCAGAGCGAGGCCCTTTACAACTGCGCGACCTGGCGCGGCCCCGTGTCCGAAGCCCGTCCCGGCGATGTTCTGTGGCGCAGCGGGCACGTGGGAATCGCAGTGAGCTACGGCGGGTCCCATTACGTGCATGCCCCTACGTTCGGCGCGTACGTCCGCGACACCGACTCGCTTTCGTGGTCCGGTTTCACGACGGCGTTACGCTTCGGGTAAGCCCGAAACTTCCACCGAATAGAAAAACCCAGCGGATTTACCCGCTGGGTTTTTTCATGCGCTAATAGCGTACCGCGTTCGGACAGGCGGGCGCGCCTCCCGCCCGAACGGCGAGTTTCCCTTGTTACACGTCGGTTTCCATGAAATGATCGAACTCGTCGGTGATTTCCTTGGAAGGCTCCTTGGTCAGAAGCGAGACGACGACGATGGCCGCGCACGCGAGAGCGAAGGCGGGCAGAAGCTCGTACACGCCGAGCCAGCCGCCCAGAGGCTTCACAAGGTTGTGCCACACGAGAACGGAGAGGGCGCCAGTGAGCATGCCCGCGATCGCGCCCTGGCGCGTCGTGCGACGCCAGTAGAGCGAGAAGAGGATGAGCGGGCCGAACGACGCGCCGAAGCCGGCCCATGCGTACGAGACGACGTTGAAGATCGACGAGTTCGCGTCCATCGCGATCACGATGCCGAACAAAAGAACGGCGGCGAGCGTGAAACGAGCGACGATCATGACCTGGCGATCGGTGGCGTCGCGCTTGATGAGCCCCTTGAAGATGTTGGTCGCGACCGCCGAGCCCGAGATGAGCAGATATGAGGATGACGAGCTCATGGCCGCCGCGAAGATGCCGGACACGACGAGGCCGCAGGCGAACGACGGCAGGATCATGCGTGACAGGACGATGAAGATGTTTTCCGCCGCCGACTGGGTAAGGAATTCGATCGGGATGACGGCGCGCCCGATAAGGCCGATGCAGAGCGCGCTCGTGAGCGAGACGACGAGCCACACCATGGCGATGATGCGCGATTTCTTGATCTCGTCGGAATGGCGGATACTCATGAAACGCACGAGCACCTGGGGCATACCGAAGTACCCGAGGCCCCACGCGAGCCCGGAAACGATGGTGACAAGCCCGTATTCGCCCGCCGCGCCGAAAAGCGGCTCCCCGTCCTGGACGACCTGGCTGCCGTTCGCGTCGAGGACCGGGTTCGCGATCTGCGTGCCCGACAAGAAGCCGGGAATGCTCTGGAGGAAGGCGACGGTGTTCTCGATGCCGCCCGCCTGGGCGACGCTGCCGATGAACACAGTCGCGAGCGCGAAGAACATGAGCGTGCCCTGGATGAGGTCGGTCGTGCATACCGAGAGATAGCCGCCGACGAACGTGTAGAGGAACACGATGATCGCGCCGAGCACCATCATCGTCGCATAGTCGAGCCCGAAGAGCGTCGAGAACAGCTTTCCGCAGGTCACGAAGCAGCTTCCCGTGTAGATTGAGAAGAACAGAAGCGTGATGACCGCAGCGATCGTCATGAGGATGTGCTTATCGTCATGAAAGCGGTTCGAAAAGAAGTCGGGAACCGTGATCGAATTGTTCGCGACCTCGGAGTACTTGCGGAGACGTTTCGCGACGAACTTCCAATTCAGATACGTGCCGATAGCGAGGCCGATCGCCGTCCACATGGCGTCGGATGCCCCCGTGAAGTAGGCAACGCCGGGAAGTCCCATGAGAAGCCACCCCGACATGTCGGAAGCCTCGGCGGAAAGAGCGGTCAGCCACGGCCCGAGGCCACGACCTCCCAGGAAATACGCTTCACTCGACGAGTTCGACTTCTTCGCATAGACGAAGCCGACCAGAACGACGACGATGAAGTAGAGCAGCATTGCGAGCAATACCCAGAAATCGCCAGTAACCACGGTTCACCTTTCTTCCTTTTCGTGCGCACGCATTATAAGGCAAGCCCGCGCGTGCTATCGCGTACTAAAGCGATTATTCGGCGATGTGGCCAATGAGCGGAGCCGCCTGCCGCGTGCCGGCAAGCTTTTCCCGCGCCCTTCCCCGCCAAAATCGCGCTTGCCCCGCAGCGCCCGCAAACGTATCATCGTGTGCGGATGAAACGACGCGCCGCGCGCGCCACCGCCAAGGAAGGCAAGGAAGCGATTATGACAGCTTATGCAGACATGAGCCACGACGAGCTCACCCAAGCGCTCGCAAGCGCGATGGAGGAATATGAGCAGTTCAAGGCGAAGGGCCTGGCGCTCAACATGGCGCGCGGCAAACCGAGCGCCGAGCAGCTCGACTTGAGCATGCCGATGCTCGCGACCGTCGCGACTGCCGAGGACTGCATCGCCGAGGACGGCACGGACTGCCGCAACTACGGCGTGCTCGACGGGCTTCCCGAGGCGAAGAGGCTCATGGCGAGCATGCTCGACGACGAGCCCGATAACGTCATCATCGGCGGCAACTCGAGCCTCACGCTCATGTACAACGCGGTCGCGCGCTGTCTCGATTTCGGAACGCTTGGCAGCACGCCGTGGAGCCGCTACGAATCCATCAAATGGCTCTGCCCCGTTCCCGGCTACGACCGTCATTTCGGCATCACCGAGGCATTCGGCATCGAGATGATTCCCATCGAGATGAACGAAGACGGCCCCGACATGGACAAGATCGAACAGCTCGTCGCGAACGACGAGTCGATCAAGGGCATCTGGTGCGTGCCGAAATACTCCAACCCCGGCGGCGTCACCTATTCCAACGACGTGGTGAATCGCCTGGCTTCGATGGAATGCGCGGCCTCCGACTTCCGTATCTTCTGGGACAACGCCTATAGTGTTCACCATCTTTACGACTTCAAGGCCGACCACGACCACCTGCTCGACATCGGTAAGGCGTGCCGCGAAGCCGGCAACCCTGACCGTTACTTCAAGTTCGCGTCGACATCGAAGGTGACGCTCCCCGGCGCCGGTATTTCCGCCATCGCGGCGAGTCCCGACAACATCGCCGAAATCAAGAAGCGCATGGCGGTAAGCGTCATCAGCTATGACAAGATCAATCAGCTGCGCCACGTGAAGTTCCTGCGCAACGCGAGCGGCATCGCCGAGCACATGAGCAAGCACGCCGAGATCCTTCGCCCGAAGTTCACGCTCGTCCACAACGAGCTCACCGCAGGGCTTTCTGAGGTCGGCGGATGCAGCTGGACGAATCCGCGCGGCGGGTACTTCGTGTCGTTCAACGCGCCCGAAGGCTGTGCGAAGCGCATCGTCGAGCTTGCGAAGGACGCGGGCGTCACGCTGACGGGGGCAGGCGCGACCTGGCCGTACAAGCGCGACCCCTACGATAGCAACATCCGCATCGCGCCGTCGCTCCCGCCGCTGTCAGAGCTGCGCGAAGCGCTCAACGTGTTCGTCTGCTGCGTGAAGATCGCTTACGCCGAAAAGCTACTCGGCAAGTAGCAGACATTAAACGACAGCAAGCGAAACGCCCCTCCCAGACCTTGAACGCAAGGAACTAGGTGGGGCGCTTTTCGTTGGAGGGCAGAGAACCGTCCGACGCGCGTACACGATAAGAGGATACCCAGGTTTACTGGGCAGCACGACAGTCGATCGCCGCGACGATTTCGCCCTCGAGCGAGGCGAGGTCGTCTTGCGTGAACGAGTACGGCACGACCTCGGGCTCGTCGCCCGGTTTTCCCTCGTCATGCTGCTCGACGCGCACGAAGGCGAGGTCGACGCGGTTGAAGCCCTGCGCGAGCACCGCGTACGCGTAGCACTTCGCCTGGAGTTCATGTTTCACGGGCAGAGTTTCGGCGTCTTCGAGGGGAGAGCCGCCCGTCTTGTAATCCACGACGAACGCGCCCGAAGAGTCACCGTCATCGGCGAGAAGGTCGATTTCCCCTTCGAGGAACGGCGCGGCTTCCCCTTCCCCGACTCGAATGAAGAACGGGACCTCGGCGCGAACCGAACGATACCCGCCGACCTTGTGCGCGATGCCGCTCTCGAACCAGCGGCGAAGCGCCGCATGGAGCCGCGTGGCCTGCAACGACGTTAAGCGGCATGAGCGGCAGAGCGCGTCGATACGGCTCTTCGGAGGACATATCAGGCGCGAACCCGGCTCGCGCGAGATTACGGCGTACTGGGCAAGGCGGTGGAACGCTGTGCCCAGATCGGTCGCCTTGTCCGCGTCGACGGCGAACGTCGAGCGAGGCTCGCCGAACCTATCAGGATCGGGCGATGCATCGCTATCGGTGAGAAGAGAGGCTTCGTCGCCATCCGATTCGCTGGCCTCGAAGGCGCGCGCGCCATGGGAAGAGCCTTCCGCAAGGGACGAATAGCTGTATACGCCCGTCCGCGCCGATTCGGGAAGAACGTACGGGCGCTCGGAGAAGGGCGCGACGGCGGGGACGTCGATGAAGGCGGGCTCCGCCGAAGGCGATGCGTCGGAATGATCGACGTCGCCATCGGCGCCGCCCTCTTCGGCCTGATCGGGCAAAAGGTCGACCCGCTCGACGCGAGCGGGCGCTTCCCCGCCGTAGTCGAGCATGCTCACACCCGGCTCGAACACCTCTCCCTCGCCGACAAGGGCCGACTGCACATCGCCCCATGCGCTCTTCGAAAGCCCCGTGCCGTCGTTTTTCGTGCGCGAGCCCATCGGGGCGCAGATAACCGCTTCTTTAGCGCGCGTGATGGCGACGTAGAGCAGACGCTTCGTCTCTTCGGCCTCGCCGCGCTGCTCGCGCTCGCGAATCGCCGCACGGACCTCGGTCGCCGAACGGCCGGACGGGTTCGCGATAATCTGCTCGAACGATTCTTCATCGAGTTCGTTACCGCCCGTGAAGGGGTCGAAGCTGCCGCACTTCGCGATAAGGGTCGACGTCTTCTCGGTAAAGGCGGCAAGGGAGTCGCCCGCGTCGAGCGACAGATACGTCTTTCCGCCGATGCCCGTGCATGCGAGTTTTCGCGCATGCGATGCGTCGGAGCGGAGCTCGGCGATGGCGACGACGGGAAATTCAAGGCCCTTGCTCGCATGAATGGTCATGATGCGGACGAAGTCGCCCGACGTGGCGGAAAGAGCACCGGGGGCTTCCTTCGCAACCTCCACACGAAGCCTGAACTCCGAAGCGATCCCCGCAGGTCCAAGCGCTTTTTCCTTCTCGATGCCCTCGACCATGCGGATAGCCTTGTACACGTTCGCCGCACGGGCAAGCCCCTCGGGGCCTCCGTCTTCGAGGCGAGCGAGCCATCCGGAATCGAGCAGGACGCTTCTCATGATGGAGGAAACGCGTGCGACGCCGACGGCATCTTCTATGCCGGCAAGGATACGCAGCGCTTGTACCAGCGCAGGCGACGCGTTTTCCGCACGCGACGCATCGAACGCGAGGACACGAACCCCCCTGTCGAGCGACACCCTGCGCGGGATGCCCCACTGTTCGTCAAGGCGGGTCGAAAGCGTGATGAAATCGTCCGCCGAAAGCGAGAACAGCTCGCTCGACAGCACCTCGAACAGCGCTTCTGTGTCCTTCGGGTTCGCGATGACCTCCGCAAGGCGGACCATAAGCTGGACCTCCGGGGCGGCAGAGAAGATCGAGCCGCCCGATACGACGCACGGAAGGCCCGCCTCGCGCAGTGCGTCGGCGAACACGTCGGCGCGTCGCATCGTCCCAAGGAGGACGACCATGTCGGAGGCGCTCTGCCCCGCTGCGCGAAGCTCTGCGAAACGCTCGGCGATCCGCTGAGCTACGACGAGCCGCGCGTCATCGGACGCGACCCCCCTCGTGTAGGTCGTCAATTGCACTTCGATTCGCGGGGCGCTATCGCAGTAGGGGTTCTTCACACGTGCCTCGTCGCGCGAAGCGGAAAGCGACATGAACGACCGGCCGAACACCTCAGGCTGGCTGAAAATGCGATCGACGAACGCGAGCACGTCGACATGGCTGCGGAAATTGTCGGAAAGCGTGATGCTCCCCTCCGCATTCGATTGCTCCACCGTCCGCACATGGCGATGATAGACCGACACATCGGCGCCGCGGAAACGGTAGATGCTCTGCTGCGCGTCGCCAACCGTGCAAAGGCGCTCAAGGCCTTCGCCCGCCATGCGTTTAATCATATCGACCTGCATCTGATCGGTATCTTGGAACTCGTCGATCATGATGAGCTTGAAGCGATTCGTGTAATCGGCCGCCACCTCGGGATGCTCGACGAACATGCGCGATGCGCAGGTGAGCAGGTCGTCGTTATCGAGAAGGCCCGCTTCGCGCTTCCTTCTCGCATACGCATCGCAGACGAGATTCGCAAGCTGGACGAGCTCGGCGAGATGAGGCTCGGCGAGCCCAAGGCGCGCTTCCGATGCGAGGGAAAGGTATTCCTGGGCGAGCTCGACGGCCTGCGCCTTGTATTCAGCGCTTCCGAAGTTCCTCGCCGGCATCGGGAATGCGTTGAAGAGCCCCAAGAGCTCCTTGCTCGACAGGCCCTCCTTCCCGAGCGCGGATTCAAGGCCCTCGAGAGCCTTCGCGCTCCTTTCGAGGAACGTATCACGCGACCTCGACTGCTTCTGCGCCTCGGCGGCGGCGATGGCGGCCGACGCGGCATCGAGCATATCCGACGCAAGGCGATGGAGGCCCCGCGCAGGCGGCGGCAGAACAAGCGACGAGATGCCGCTCGGGCTTGCCCCGGCGCTCGTGACGAGCGTGCGCACCATATCCGCGACCGAGGACCCTGCGGAAAACCCGCCTGAGAAATTTCCGTACTCTTCGAACAGGCCGTCGAATCCGCACGGCGACACAAGGTCGTTCTCAGCGCCGAGCACCTCTTCAAGCGATTCGTCGAGCATCGTCCTCGCGGTCGCCTCGTCGGCGATTTTGAACGCCGGGTTGATACCGAGCTCGAGCGCATGGGCGCGCAGGATGCGCGAACAGGCGCCGTGGATGGTGGATATCCAAGCGGAGTCGACGAGAAGTGCCTGGTCGGACCTGCCCGATGCCTTGAGCGCACCCTTGACGCGCGACTTGATTTCCCCCGCCGCCTTCGAGGTAAAGGTGATGGCGAGGACCTGGCCGATGTCGTCGATGAACCCCGTTTCGAACGCGTTGACGATGCGCTTGGTGAGCGTATACGTTTTCCCGCTTCCGGCGCCTGCCGAGACCGACAGGGGGCCGACGAAGGTGTCGACGCATTTTTGCTGTCCGGGCGTGAGCGCCATCGTTATCGAATCCTTTCAGGGCATGAGAGCACGGGGCAGTACTTGCAGGCATAAGCGCCTTGCGGGCGCGGGCGCACATCCCCCGCGAGCATCCGGTCGATCCCTTGGGCGACCGCTTCCTCCGTCCGGTCGAGCACGTCCGCAAAGGCAAGACCACTCGCAGGCGAGACTTCGCATCGGGCGTGGCGCATATTCGGCAGATGGGGCGCCTCGAGGTACGTGCCGTCGAATGCGCCGGAAACCTTGCATGTCTTCCCGTAGCGAACGTAGAGCGCACCTGCCACCTCAAGGCCGAGCGCGCGGCGGATCACTTGCGCGTAGATGAGGGCCTGCACCTTGCCCGCGCCGGTTTCGGCGCGTTCCGCATAGTCATAGACGGGGGAAATCGACGCTTTGTAATCAAGGACGACGGCATGCCCCGACCCGTCGACGTCGATGCGATCGGCCGTTCCCACGATCGTATGACCTGCGTATTCGGCAACCGACCCTTGCGCGACGTCGTATTCCAGATAAGCCGGATGAAACGACGGCAGAAGCTTGGCCTCGAAGGGCAGAAAACCCACGAGCTTCCTCTTCAAGTCGGCGACCTCGCGCTGTTCGAGCTCCGTCTTCGGGAGAAGCCGATTGTCCGTCGGCTTCATATCCGCCTGATACGCCAGATGGCGGTCGACGACGTCGGACATGATATGGCGCGCCTCGGGAAGCGTCTGCTCGGTCACCTTAGGCGCAACCTCTTCCTGGAAGTGCACGTAGAAGCTCTTGAACGCGGCGTGGGCGAAGTCGCCCATCTGCAACGCCCCGAACCCTTCGTCGATGATCTCGAGGCGGAGCCTTCTCTGGGCGAACCATTTATAGGGGCATTCGAGATAGCTCTCGATCTGCGAGGGGGAAAGGCACGGGTCTTCGACCACCTTGCCGCCCACGATGCGCGGCAAGACCACGTAGGGTCGCGCATCGGGAGAGACTTCCCCTGCAACGGGACGTTCCATCAACGCGGATTCGGGTGCAGGCAGCATGCCGACCAGCGCGTTCTCGACGAGCGCCTCCTCACCGCATTCGGAGATGTCCTCGAGGAAACAGGGAGGCAACGCGTACGGATTGTCGATGTCGTCGGTCGCGGACGGGTCGGGGCGGTAGCAATCGATGAATTCTTCCAACACGGCGGCGGGATACGTCGGCTCGGCGTCGGAATCGTTAAGGCACCGAACGATAAGCAGCTCCTCGCCCGCCATCTGCGCAAGCGCGGAAAACGAGCGGCGCATGCGCGAAAGCGCGTTGTCGGTCCGCGCGATCCCCCGTTTCAGCAACAGGGAATCGGCCGCGGAATCGGCGTCTGCGGCGGGAAAGGCCGCGCTCGCCAAATCGGCGGCGACAACCAGTTCATAGGGAGCGCCGGCGAGCGCGCGGGCGCCTGAGTAGTCGACGAAGGTGACGACAGGCGCTTCGCGGCCCGCATCGCCCTCTTGCGCTTCCGGACACGCCGGCGCCTTCGGGTTCAGCACGCGGGCGACGGGGACGCTCGCCCGGCCCAGCTGCGACAGGCATGCATCCATACCGGCCCCAACGAGGCGGGCCGCCGACGTGACCTCGCGCAAAGCGGAGATAGCGCAAAGCTGTTCGCGGCGCCATGCCTCGCATCGGCCCGTCATCGAGGCGACGACGTCTTCGAACGCCCCAAGGAGGATGTCCGCCTCGGGGTCGGCGGCGATTTCCTCGAGCAGCTCGAACGTCCGGCTTTTCTCGCGCAGCTCGGAGACGATCGCCTTGCGCTCGATAAGGCGGTCTCCGCGCACGCGCGCGTCGATCGCGTACGCCGCCGAGGTAGGCATGCCCGAAAGCGGGGAAAGCAGGAAATCGGCCAGATCGCTTGCCTTCCATTCGTCGCCCGCGAGAAAGGCCCGCACCGCGTAAAAGGCGCGGCCGAAGTCGGTCTGCGAGAAGGGAACACGCGAGCGCAGCACGCATGCCGCGCCCGCATTCGCGAGGCTCTCGCAGCACGAGGAGAACAGCTCAAGCGGATCGCGCGACGCGATAAGGACGCTTCCCCTCGCGAGAAACGGCACGACCTGCCGGTTGATGAGAGCAGGCTCGGCATAGCGCCCCGAGGGGAAGCCGAAACGGACCGAAACCGACGCGGGGGCCTTCGAGACCTCGCACTGCTCATCGCCTTCGAAGGAAACCTGCGCAAGCGGCAGCCCTTCGAAATAGCGCGCCTCGACGGCGTTGAGCGGGCGCCCGAGCGCGACACGGACGCTCAAAGGCCGCTCGGGCAACGACTCGCGAACGATGCGCACCGCCTCGCCGAACTCCACGAGGCCGAGTTCCTCATAGGCGACGAGCACCTTGCCGCACAACTGGAGCGCCTCGGCCTCGGCCGGGGAGAATTCCTCGGGCACCGCCCCCTGCGATGCTGCGGCAACCGCCTCGTCGAACTCCGCGATACCGCAAGCGCGCGATAGGCATTCTGAGACGACGCCGTCGACGCCGGGGGCGCATTCTGCCTGCTCGCACAGCGAGCGCGCGACCATATCGCGTTCAACGGCCGCGGCGATGCGGCGACCGTCGCCGTGCAATTCCCATAAATCGGCTATCCATGAGGGGAACGTAGTGACGAAAACGCCGAAAAGCGCCCGAGGGCCCCTGTCCTGCGCCGCCTTCTTGCGAAACGCGACCGCTTCGGCCTGCGTGGGCAGAAGAACCACATCGTAAGGTATGTTCTCGTTCGTTATCATAGACGCATTATAGCACGAACGTTTGTACTAATTGAAGCGAGCGGCATGGGATATTTCGCCGCCATGAGAAAAAAGAAAGCCGCCAGACCGGCGGCTTGAATGCGCTATCAAGCGGCGCATTGGATTTCGACCCGTTTGCTTCGGTCGCGAATCGCTTCGATATCGGTGCTTCCGCATACCGAGCATTTTTTATAGCTTTCGCCCGGGTAGAGCTCATGCCCGCAGTTCCTACAAACAAACGTAGTCGTCGCGACCGTATAAGTCGAGTTCCCACCCGTCGATCCGAACTGCACGTCGGCACCGAGGTCTTTGAATGAATCGAGCGCCATCGTTGCCCCCCTTCCCTTGCTTCGTCGAAGGCGAGTCTAGCAAGAGGAGAAGCGCAAGGGGATACTCAAACTTTTTTTAGTCATCGCTTGCCGCACCGGCAAGAACGTTACCCTCAACACGCGCGGCGGACGACGACGGTGCGCGTGGGATCGGCCACCGTCGCGATGTCGTGGCTCCCGCATTCAGGGCACGTGCGCGACCCCTCGCCCGGCCGCAGCTTTCGTCCGCACGAGCGGCAGATAAACGCGATCGCCGGCACCTCGACCCCGTTGCCGATTCGCAAACCCTGCGCTTTGATCGCCACGTCCTTGGGCGCTTTCATGACGCGAACCACCCCGTTCCAGAAGCAGAACCTACCGTTTCACCCGCATCATACCCGACCGAACGGCGCCCGACATGAAAAATCCCCTCGTTCCCGCACTTGGGAACGAGGGGATGCGATCAAGCGCTATGAAGGCCGCAGGCCAAGCTTGGCGACGCTAGTCCTCGGCGTAGAGGTCCTTCAGCTTCACGAGGTGGTTGTAGCGCTCGATGGCCGCTTCCTCGTTGCGCTCGAACAGCTCGGTCGCGCGCTCGGGGAACTCGCGGGTAAGGCGGCTGTAGCGCGCCTCGTTCATGAGGAATTCCTGGTAGCCGCCCGCAGGCTCCTTGCAGTCGAGCGTGAACTTCTTGCCCGCCGGCGCCGCCGGGTTGTAACGGAAGAGGTTCCAGTAGCCGCAGTCGACGGCCTTCTTCATCTCTTCCTGGCAGTTCTTCATGCCGCCCTTGATGGCGTGCATCTCGCACGGCGAGTAACCGATGATGAGCGAGGGGCCGTGGTAGGCCTCGGCCTCGGCGATCGCCTTGATGGTCTGCGCCGGCTTCGCGCCCATGGCGACCTGCGCCACGTAGACGTAGCCGTACTGCATGGCGATCTCGGCAAGGCTCTTCTTCGCGACGCTCTTGCCGGCGGCGGCGAACTGCGCGACCTGGCCGATGTTGGACGCCTTCGAAGCCTGACCGCCGGTGTTGGAGTACACCTCGGTATCGAACACGAACACGTTGACGTCCTCGCCGGAAGCGAGCACATGGTCGAGTCCGCCGTAGCCGATGTCGTAGGCCCAGCCGTCGCCGCCGAAGATCCAGATGGACTTCTTGGCGAGGTACGCCTGGTCCTTCAGCACCTCGGGCGCGATCGGGCAGCCGGCGTCAGCGGCCTTCTGCACCTCGGGGATGAGGGCGCGCACCGCTTCGGCGTTCGCCGCGGAGTCGTCTTTCGTCTCGAGGAACTTATCGAAGCGCGCCTTGAGTTCGTCGGACGCCTTGTCGCTTTCGACCATCTGGCGCAGGTTCGCGATGGCGCGGTTGCGCACCGCGTTGTGGCCGATGAGCATGCCGTAACCGTGCTCGGCGTTGTCCTCGAACAGCGAGTTCGCCCACGCAGGACCGTGGCCGTCCTTGTTCACCGTGTACGGCGACGTGGCGGCGGGACCGCCCCAGATGGACGAGCAGCCCGTGGCGTTGGAAATGAACATGCGATCGCCGAACAGCTGGGTGACGAGACGCGCGTAGGAGGTTTCCGCGCAGCCCGCGCAGGAACCGGAGAACTCGAGGAGCGGCTGTTTGAACTGGCTGCCCTTCACGGAGTTGTCCTGCGCCTCGGGCTTGTCGGCCACCTTCGCCACGCAGTAGTCGAACACGTCCTGCTCGGCGAGCTCGCCCTCGGAGGCGACCATGGTAAGCGAGTTCGTGGGGCACGCGCTGATGCACACCGCGCAGCCCATGCAGTCGAGCGGCGAGATCGCGAGCGTGTACTGGTAGGCGTCCTTGAGCTTGCCCTTCATCGGGATGACGACGAGGTTCTGGGGAGCCGCCGCGACCTCTTCCGCAGTAAGCGCGTAGGGGCGGATGGTGGCGTGCGGGCACACGAACGAGCACTGGTTGCACTCGATGCACGTGGAGGATTCCCACTTCGGCACGCTCACCGCGACGCCGCGCTTCTCGTACGCGGAAGCGCCCTGCTCGAACTGGCCGTCTTCGTGTCCGACGAAGGCGGAGACGGGCAGCGAGTCGCCGTCCATGCGGCCGACCGGCTCCATGATCTCGCGCACCTGCTTCACGAGCGCGGGGCTGCCGGAAAGCTCGGGGGCGGGGGCATCGTCGGTCGCGGTCGCCCAGGAAGCGGGGACGTCGATCTTCACGAACGCCGTGGCGCCGGCCTCGATCGCCTTGTGGTTCATGTCGACGATGGCCTGCCCCTTCTTGAGGTAGGACTTCGTGGCCGCGTCCTTCATGTACTGGATGGCGTCGGCCTGCGGAAGCACGCCGGCGAGCGTGAAGAACGCCGACTGCAGGATGGTGTTCGTGCGCTTGCCCATGCCGATCTCGATGGCGAGATCGATGGCGTTGATGGTGTAGAGCTTGACGTCGTTGTTCGCGATGTAGCGCTTGGCCTCGGCGGACAGGTGATGCTCGAGCTCTTCGGGCGTCCACTGGCAGTTGATCATGAACGTGCCGCCCGGCTTCACGTCCTTCACGATGGGGAAGTTCTTCGTGATGTAGCTGGGGTTATGGCACGCGACGAAGTCGGCCTTGTTGATGTAGTAGGGGCTCCTGATGGGAGAATCGCCGAAGCGCAAATGCGAGATGGTCACGCCGCCCGTCTTCTTGGAGTCGTACTGGAAGTACGCCTGGACGTACTTGTCGGTGTGGTCGCCGATGATCTTGATGGAGTTCT
>CAKUGU010000050.1 GCA_934654815.1 uncultured Ellagibacter sp. | reverse complement strand
CTCCATGAGGAAGGGCCCACGGATGAAGCCGTTCGACGCGCCGACGAGGCGCATGATGGCGATTTCCTTGCGGCGCGCGAGGATGGCCAGGCGGATGGTGTTGTTGATGAACACGAGCGCGATGAAGATAAGCAGCGCGATAAGCGCGATGCCGATGTAGCGCACGTAGGTCGTGAGCGAGAACAGCTGCTCGACCGACTTCTGGCCGTACTTGAGCGAGTCGGCCGGCGTGTCGTAGCCGCAGATGGACGCGAAGGTGGAGTTCTCCTCTATCTGACCGGCCACGTCTTCGACAAGCTTCGGGTCGGAAAGCTCGACCTCGATGGAGGCCGGAAGCGGGTTCTGCCCGTCAAGCGCGTCGACGATGTCGGAGTTCGACGTCGCCTTGAAGTTCTCGAGCGCCTGGTCTTTCGTGGTGAAGTTCACCGAGGCGACCCCGTCGATGCCCTCGATGTAGCTCGTCACCGAGTCGATGTCGGCCTGCGAGGCGTCGTCGGAGATGAACGCCGAGATGGAGACCTCGTTCTCGACCGACGACATGACGTTGTTCACCACGACGCCGCCCACGAGGAAGATGCCGATGATGAGCAGCGACAAGAATATGGTGACGATCGATCCGAGCGTCGTGGAAAGGTTTCGCGTGAAGCCGTGCAGCGATTCCTTCAGGAAGTAACCGAAACTACGCATCGAAACCGTACACCCCCCTGTCTTGGTCGCGCGTGAGATGGCCGCGGTCGAGCGCGATGACGCGGCGGCGCATATTGTCGACCATCTCGCGGTCGTGCGTGGCGACGAGCACCGTGGTGCCCGTGCGGTTGATGCGCTCGAGCAGGTCCATGATGCCGCGGGAGGTCTGCGGGTCGAGATTGCCCGTGGGCTCGTCGCACACCAGAAGCGGCGGGCGGTTCACGATGGCGCGCGCGATGGAAACGCGCTGCTGCTCGCCGCCGGAGAGCTGGTCGGGACGCTTGTTCAGCTTGTCCTGCAGGCCGACGAGGCGAAGCACCTCGGGCACCTGCGTCTTGATGACGTGGCGGCTCTTGCCGATTACCTCGAGCGCGAAAGCCACGTTCTCGAACACGGTCTTGTTCGGCAGGAGCTTGAAGTCCTGGAACACGCAGCCGATGTTGCGACGCAGGTAGGGCACGCGCCAGTTGCGCATGGTGGAGAGGTCCTCGTTCGCGACGTAGATGTGGCCCTTGGTGGGGCTGACCTCGCGGATGAGCATGCGGATGAAGGTCGACTTGCCCGACCCGGAATGCCCGACCAGAAAGATGAACTCGCCCGCATAGATCTGAAGCGAGATGTCGGCGAGCGCCGGCTTGTTGGGCTGCGCCGGGTAGATTTTCGTCACATGGTCGAACGTGATGACGGGAGAGCCCGACTGGCGGGGGGCGTCATCGACGTCGAGCACGGGAAGCGACTGGGAAAGCTGCTGGGTCGCCTGCGCCTGACGGCTATGGGCCGCGCGCTTGGGGCGCGGGCGGGCGGGCGCTTTCTGGCCGCCGGGACGAGGAGCGCCCCCTTGGCTTTGAACGTCTGTCACAGTTTGCTCCGTTCGAATCGTGATGTACTGAGACGGAGTAGATTTTAGTAGTAATGCCCCCCACGCGCCACCGAGGGGCACTTGACGAGCGCAAAAACCACAAGCGGGGGTGCGAGGGGCGTATGCGCGGCCTCGAAGGGCTGCATGGAGGACGGGACTATCCGACAGGCTCTGAGGGCGCTTCCCTCACGGCCGCAGGATGCCGCTGATGATCTCCGAGACCCGCTCGGAGGCTTGCAACAGCGCCGAGCGGTCCTCCGGAGACACGGCCGCAAGCCGCTCGTTCAAGCGGTCGATCGACGCCAAACGGATCGACCGCGAAAGCTCGAGGCCGCGCGGGGTGAGCGAGGCCTTCACCACACGGAAGTTCTCGGGCGCGCGGCGCTTTTCCACCAGCCCCCGTTCGACAAGCGGAGCAACGGCACGCGTGACGTGCTCCTTTGAGACGGAAAGGTCGTCCGCGAGGCTCGACATGCTGCACTCGCCGCAGAACGCCAAGCGCATGATGAGGTCGGTCTGCGTCTTCGTGAGCCCGTCGACGCGGCTTTCCATGAGCGCATGCTTGGCGAGCGCCTCGTACGCCCCCATGGCGTCGAACACGACCTCCTCGGGGGCAAGCCTGTCCCGCACCGCCGCGTTTTTTTTCTCGATCATGTGATTCGCCTTACCCGAGGCGCGCAACGCGCCATTGACCGCCGTTTTCCGTCCATTTTGTGTTTGCGATTGATAAATGTCAATAGTCTGTCGCTATACTGTCGATTGATATTTGTCGCTTGATTATTATCAATAATGTCTCAAGGCAACGCCCCGCACAGCGCTGCCCGGAGGCCGCAGAGGAGGTTACATGGGTTTAGGAATCTCGAAAAGCCAGTTCAGAATGATGGCCGTGCTCTTATCAGGCGCTTTTCTGACCGTGCTGAATGCCACGCTGCTCACACCGGCGCTGCCCACCATCATGAGCGATCTTGCCGTCAGCTCCACCACCGTGCAGTGGCTGACCTCAGGATACGCTCTCACCGAGGCGGTCGTCATCCCGCTTGCCGCCTACCTGATGGGACGCTTCTCGACGCGCCGGCTGTTCATCGGCGGACTCGCGATCTTCAGCTGCGGCAGTCTCGTCGCCGCAACGGCGCCGGTGTTTCCGTTGCTGCTCGCAGGCCGCATCATGCAGGCGTCGGCCACCGGGTTCGTCATGCCGATGGTCTTCAGCATCGTGCTGCTCATCATCCCGCGTGAGCGCCGCGGATCGGCCATGGGCATCGTCGGGCTCATCATCGGGTTCGCGCCCACCATCGGCCCGTCGCTTTCGGGCGTGCTGGTCGACGCTTTGGGCTGGCGCGCCATCTTCGGCACGGTCGCCGTGCTCGCCGTCGTCATCCTGTTGCTCGCCGTGAAGGAGCTCGCCCCGTTCGGGGAGTTCAAGCGCACGCGCTTCGACGCGCCCTCCGTGGTGCTGTCGACGGTGGGCCTCGTCAGCCTGCTCTACGGGCTCTCGTCGTTCAGCTCGACCGAGAACATCGCCCTCACCTGCACCCTCGTCGTGGTCGGGATCGCCGTCATCGGCCTGTACGCATATCGCCAGCTGCATCTTGAGGAGCCCATGCTGCGCATCGACATCCTGAAGACGCCGCAATACCGCACGGTCGTCATCATCGTCGCGCTGTTCCAAGCGGCGCTCATCGGCATGGAGACCATTATGCCGCTCTACATCCAGGGCGTGCTCGGGGAAAGCGCCACGGTGAGCGGCATGACGCTTCTGCCGGGCGCCCTCATCGGCGCGTTCACCGGGCTTCTCGCAGGACGCCTGTTCGACAAGCACGGTGTGCGCAGGCCCGTGCTCTTGGGCACGGTCGTGATCGTCGCAGGAGTCGCGGGGCTCGTCTCGCTGCGCGCCGACTCGCACATCGTGGCCGTGTCGGTTTTCTACGCCATCATCGCCGTGGGCATCCAGTTCACGATGACGCCCGTGAACACCTGGGGCGTGAACTCGCTTCCCAACGAGGCCATCCAGCACGCCCAGTCCACGAGCAACACGTTGAACCAGGTCGCGGCTTCGTTCGGCACGGCGCTTCTCGTGTCGGTCGCCTCGGCGGCGTCGGGACAGGCGAGCTGGCTTGACGGGACGGCGCGCACGTTCTTCGGCTATCACGCGTCGTTCTGCACGACGGCGCTTCTGGCCGCGTGCTCCGTCGTGCTCATCCTGGTGTTCGTTCGCGATAAGAAGGCCGCGGGCGCGCCGGCCGCTTCTTCGGCGCCGACAGGCGTGAGCGGAACGCGCGGGGACGTGAGCGCAGGTGGGCCCGTCGCCGACCCCTCGCCCGCGTTCGCAAGGGTGGCGAGCACCGCACTCGCCGGTCTCACGCTTGAGCAAGCCATGAACCCCCACGCCGCCACGGTGCGCGACACGGCGACCATGGGAGAAGTAGTCGAACTCATCGCGGACACCGACACGACGGGAGTTTCGGTGGTCGACGGCGAGGGCCGGCTCGTCGGCTACGTGACCGACGGCGACATCATGCGCTACCTTTCGCGCATCGAGCTCAACGTAGCGAGCCCGTCGGCCGGCATGAGCCTGTCCGTGAAGGACGACGAGGCGCTCGAGGCGCGCGTCGCGGCGCTCAGCGGGCTCAACGTCATGAGCCTGGCGACGAAACGCGTGGTTTCCGTGGACGCGAGCACCCCGCTCGATGTGGCGTGCGGTATCCTCGCCAAGCGCCGAATCAAGAAGATGCCCGTCACGCGCGACGGCGTTCTCGTCGGCGCGCTCTCCCGCCGCAACATCCTGCACAGCATCATCCTGAGCACCGCACGAGAAACGACCGGGAAACCGCAGGTGGAAGGCTAAGGAAGACAGCTCGAACGGAGGCGCGTGACAGCCTGCGACGGCTTTGCAAACGGGCAAGCGGCCCCCCTTGGAGGATGGCTGCCTATACCGCTTTTGCAAACGGGAGGGCGATTTTCCCTTGCGAAATGGCAGCTTGCGACGGGTTTGCAAACGCTGAACCGTTTTCGCCGCTTGAAATGGCGGGCTGTGACGGGTTTGCAAACGCAAGATGGGCGATTTGGCGGCCTGCGCCGGGTTTGCGCGCCCGAAATAGACTCCGGGCTTGCAAAAGCGTCACAGGCCGCCATAGAGAGCACGCAAACTGCGCTCCTCTTTGCAAAACCGTCGTTGCCCGCCATTCTGGGAGGCAAAACCGCAGGCCGCCTTGCAAAAGCGGCCTTCACCGCCACGCCGCTCCGCCCCTGGGCTCGGCATCGCATCGAGCTTCAACATCACATTCCGCATTCAAGCCTCCACGCATCAAGGCAAAACGAAAGGGTTGCCCCTGAAGAATTCCAGGGCAACCCTTTCGCGTACAAGACGATATAAGCAGGACATAGAAAGTCGGAACCCTCCTGCATGCATATCCACAGATTAGGCCGACAATAGCGGTGTCCAACCCGCCGGCGGCGATGTCACGTTCATGGAAGGAGCTTCGCGATGAACGATCGACGCCATTAAACGAGGATTCTTGTTGAGATAAGTAAGGCCAAAGGCGAGTTCGACCGCCCTCGAGCCTTCATTGCGAGAAAAACGGCGATTCCGTCGAAACGCCGCTGGAAAGGGGTTGCGGCAGCGGGGCATCGGCCCTACAATGCGCGCTAGATGAATTCTGTTTCAGGGCGGGGTGAGATTCCCCACTGGCGGTAACCGGGCGCGCATCGCGCAAAACCCGGAAGTCCGCGACCCGAACGCAGGAAGAAGGCCCGCGCCGCAAGCGTTTAAGGCCCCTTCCCGCGAACGGCTGACCCGGTGAGAATCCGGGACCAACGGTCACAGTCCGGATGGAAGAGGCAGAAGTTCGCGCGTGCACGCTTATGGCGTGCGCGTTACCTGCGAATTTACGAGCCCGTATGACTGACGAATTCATGCGGGCTCGTCTTTTTGTGCAAGGGGAAGACGGACCCGGACCGAACCACCTTGCGCGAAAAGGAGGCTTCCATGCCCGCAAACCAAGCTGCGAAGAAACCTGTGGCCCCTCTCGAGAACACGAACCGCTGGAGCACGCGGCAGCTCGTCACGATGGCGCTCATGTGCGCGCTGTCCTCGCTCTTCTCGTTCGTGCAGATCCCGCTTCTGCCCGCAGCGCCCTTCCTGACCTACGACCCCTCGCTCGTGCCCGCCATGGTGTGCGGCTTCGCGTACGGCCCGGGCGCGGGCTTCGTCGTCGGCGCCATCGCCGCGGTCATCCACGGCCTGATCCTAGGCGAATGGGTCGGGTCGCTCATGAACATCTGCGCCACGCTGTTCTTCGTGGTGCCCGCCGCGCTCATCTACCGCAAGAAGCGCACGCTTCAAGGCGCGATCGCAGGCCTCATCGTCGGCGTCGTCACCGCGACCTTGGGCGGCGTCGTGGCCAACCTCACCATCGGCGTGGCCTTCTGGTACGGCACGCCCGACGCGATCATGCCGCTCATCCTTCCTGCCGTCGTTCCGTTCAACCTGATCAAGACGGTGCTGAACTCGCTTCTGACGCTGATCGTGTACAAGGCGATCTCGAACCTCATCACGCCGAAGAAAAACCAGGTGAAAGGCCGTTAGTTTACCATGATGAATCCCGCCGGCAATTCCATGGGCACCGTGAACGCAAGCGAGCAGGAAGGCTCGTCCCCCACCGCGCAAGAGGCGACGCCCTCTCCCGCGCACGCCGAGAAAGCTGCGGGATACGCGCCCCTCGCCATCGACGCACGCGGCGTGAGGTTCACCTACGACGGCGACTCGTTCGCCCTCGATGGCCTTGACGCACGCATCCGCCCCGGCGAGTTCACGTGCATCCTCGGCGGGAACGGCTCGGGGAAGTCGACGTTCGCCAAGCATGTGAACGCCCTGCTCACTCCCGATGAAGGCAGCGTTCTCGTGAACGGCATGGACACCTCCGACGAGGCGCTCACCTATGCGGTGCGCCAGTCGGCAGGCATGGTGTTCCAGAACCCCGACGACCAGCTCGTGGCGTCGCTCGTAGAGGACGACGTGGCGTTCGGGCCGGAAAACCTCGGGGTTCCCGCGCCCGAGCTGCGCCGCCGCGTGACCGACCGCCTTGCCGACGTGGGGCTTTCGGGATTCGAGAAGCACGAGACCTACGCGCTTTCGGGCGGGCAGAAGCAGCGCGTCGCCATCGCCGGCGCGCTCGCCATGAACCCGCGGATCCTCGTGCTCGACGAGGCATCGGCGATGCTCGACCCGCGCGGGCGGCGCGGACTCATGCGCGTGGTGCGCAAGCTCGCGCGCGAGGGGATGACCGTCGTCATGATCACCCACTTCATGGAGGAAGCCGCCCTCGCCGACCGCGTCATCGTGATGGAAGCGGGACGCGTCGCCTGCGAGGGCGCGCCTAAGGAAGTGCTCGCCGACGAGAAGCTGCTTGAGCGCTTGAACCTGGAAGTCCCCTTCGCGGCGCACGTGTCGCACGCGATCGCGCGTGCAGGCGTGCCGATCGCCTCCGCCGTGACCGAAGGCGAGCTCGTCGAGAACGTGTGCGCGTTCGTCGGGGGGAAGGCGGCTCGCAGCGCAGCCACAGAAGCGCAGGAACGCACGATGACCGCCGGCGCCACGCACATGCCGACCGCGAACGCCACGCAGCCGCCGGCAACGGACGCCGAAGGCGAGCCTCGCCGGGAACGCGAAGACGCGCAGGCCGCAAACGCCGCCGCCCCGCTCATCGAACTCGAAAACGTTTCCTACACCTACGATACCGCCCTTGCGAAGCGGCAGAGGAAACGCGGCACGAAAACAGCTACCAAGCAGGCGAAATGGGGGAATAGCCCCGACGCCGCCTGGGCGCTCGAGGGCGTGTCGCTCGCCATACGCGAAGGCGAGTTTTTGGGGATCGCCGGGCATACGGGGTCGGGAAAGTCGACGCTCATCCAGCATCTGAACGGCATTCTCCACCCCACCTCGGGCCGGGTACTCGTCTGCGGGCGCGACATCGCCGACAAACGCGCGGCCCAGGACGCGCGAGCGATCGTCGGCGTCGTGTTCCAATACCCCGAAAACCAGCTGTTCGCCGCGACCGTGGCCGAGGACGTCGCGTTCGGGCCGCGCAACCTCGGGCTCGCCGAAGAGGAAATCGACGCTCGGGTCGACGAGTCGCTTCGGGCGGTCGGGCTCGACCCTGCGGCCGTCAAGGCGAAAAGCCCCTTCGAGCTTTCAGGCGGTCAGAAGCGCCGCGTGGCGTTCGCCGGCGTGCTCGCCATGAGGCCGCGCGTGCTCGTGTTCGACGAGCCGGCCGCCGGCCTCGACCCCGCCGCCCGCGAGAGCTTCCTTACCATGGTCGCGCGGCTGCACGAAGAGGGGCTCACCGTCGTCATGGTGTCCCACAACATGGACGACCTCGCGGCGCTCGCAAGCCGCGTCGCCATCATGAACGAAGGCAAGCTCGTCATGGAAGGCGCTCCCGACAAGGTGTTTTCCCGCGCCGACGAACTCGAGGCGATCGGGCTTTCCACCACGTCGGCGGAACGCGTCGCGCGCCTTCTGCGCACGCGCGGAATACCCGTTGCCGCCCGCGGGCTCGCAACCGAAGGCGACGTCGTGCGCAGCGTCGTCGCGGCAGCTGCAGCGGCAGGGCGCTTGCCGGAGGACTCTCGATGAGCACGAAGATCTCGTTCGGGAGCTACGTCGCCGGAGAAAGCCCCATCCACAAACTCGATGCGCGCGCGAAGCTCCTCCTCGGCGTCGCGTTCGTCGTCATCACGCTGAACGCGCGCACGTTCTGGGCGCTCGTCCCCGTGGCGCTGTTCGTCGTGGCCGCCTACGCGCTCGCCCGCATCCCGGTGCGCAAGGCGGCGCGCTCCCTTGCGCCGCTCCTGTTCATCGTCGTCGTCGCGTCGATCATGAACCTGTTCACCGTGCAAGGGGGCGCCGTCTACCTGAGCGTCGGGTTCTTGCAGATAAGCGAGCAGGGTGTGTGCGCATGCGCCCTCATCGCGAGTCGGCTTCTCCTCATGATGTGCGGCATGAGCCTCGTCACGCTCACCACCATGACGCTCGATCTGACCGAGGCGTTCGAGCGGCTGCTCTCCTCGCTTGCGCGCATCGGCGTGCCCGCGCACGAGATCGGCATGATCATGGGGATCGCGCTGCGGTTCATGCCACAGTTCGCGAGCGAGCTCTCCACCATCCGCCAGGCGCAGCTCAGCCGCGGCGCCGCGCTCGCCACAAGCCCCCTTCATGGCGTACAAACGCTTTCCGCCCTGGTGATTCCCCTGTTCACAAGCGTGTTCCGCCATGCGGAGACGCTTTCGGAGGCGATGGACGCGCGCTGCTACCACGGCGACGTCGGCCGCACGCGCCTGCATCCGCTCGCGTTTTCCGCCCGCGACGCGCAAGCGACCCTTGCCGTCGCGGCGCTCGCCGTCTGCGTCGCCGCCGTCGACGTGCTCTTCTAGCCCAAATCGAAAGGAGCCTACCTATGACCGGAATCGAGAAAGTCCTGCAGTACCTCACTTCCGTCCCCGCGTGGTACCTCGCCACGAGCGTCGACGGCCAGCCGCACGTGCGCCCGTTCAGCTTCGCTGCCGAGCAGGACGGCAAGATCTGGTTCTGCACGGCGACCACGAAAGACGTCTGGGAGGAGCTCTGTCAGAACCCCCGGTTCGAGGCGACCGCCTGGTGGCCGGGACACGGCTGGCTCATCCTGCGCGGGCGCGCTGGCCTCAACGACCAGGTGAACGACGATATCCGCTACGCCGGCTTCGCGCACCTGTCGGGCTTGGGCGAGACCTATGACGGGCCACGCGACCCCACCCTCACCTTCTTCAGCGTCGAAGAGCCGAAGGCGTGGATCTGCAACCACGAGGAATGGGAGCCCATCGGCCTCGACGCCTGATTTTGTGGCAGAATAGAGTCCTCATCAGCAACGAAAGGATCACCATGCCCGAAGCGAACACCGCAAGCGCGCCCGAAGCGCCCGTAAACCCCTCCAACTTCCGCAAGGTCGGCATCGTCGGGTGCGGGTTCGTGGGGTCGGCCTCCGCCTTCGCGCTCATGCAGAGCGGGCTGTTCTCGGAAATGGTGATGATCGATGTCGACCGCAACCGCGCGGAGGGCGAGGCACTCGACATCGCGCACGGCATGCCGCTCGCAAGCCCCGCGAACATCTACGCGGGCGATTACGCCGACCTCGCCGACGCGGGAATCGTCATCATCACGGCGGGTGCGAACCAAAAACCAGGCGAGACGCGCCTCGACCTGGTCAGCAAGAACGTCAACATCTTCAAGTCGATCGTTCCCCAGATCATGGCGGGCGGGTTCGACGGCATCCTACTCGTGGTGTCGAATCCCGTCGACATCCTCACCTACGTCGCGCTGAAACTCTCAGGTCTTCCCTCCCACCGCGTGATCGGGTCGGGCACCGTGCTCGACACCGCTCGCTTCAAGTACGTGCTCGGCGAGCATTTGGGCGTCGACCCGCGCAACGTGCACGCGCGCATCGTCGGCGAGCACGGCGACAGCGAGATCGCCATCTGGAGCCTGGCGAACGTGTCGGGCATCCCCATCGACGTGTTCAGCAAGTTGCGCGGGCGCGAGCACAGCCCCGAGGTGATGGAACGCCTGGAGCGCGACGTGAAGAACGCCGCGTACGAGATCATCGAGAAGAAGCACGCCACCTACTTCGGCATCGCGATGTCGGTGAAGCGTATCTGCGAGGCCATCGTGCGCGACGAGAAGCCCATCCTGCCCGTGTCGAACCTGATGGAGGGCGAATACGGCATTTCCGACATCGCGCTTTCCATGCCCGCGGTCGTGGGCGCCGGCGGCATCGAGTACAAGGTGCCCGCGCCGTTCTCCGACGACGAGCAGGCGCGGTTGCGCGAATCGGCCGCGGTGCTGAAGGACGTCATCGACAAGCTCGACCTGTAAGCGAGCGGCCCGCGCAGCGCGCTACTTCCCTTCGCGCACCTCGCGCACGCAGGCGGCGAGCACGTCGACGAACCGATCGACGTCCGCCTCCGTCGTGGTCGCGCAGAAGCTCGCGCGCAGGGTGGTGTTGCCCTGCTTGAGGGGGATGCCCGCCGCCTGGAGCGACAGCGGGTGCTTCTTGCGCCACGTGCCGGCCGCGATGTGCTCGTGGTTCGACTCGCACGCCGAGGCGCGCGACACGTAGACGCCCCTATCGCTCAGATATGCGACCGACTTCGCGTTGCGCACACCGGGCACGCTTACGCTCAGGATGAAGGGCGACGCGTCGACGGGAGAGTTCACGATGATGTCGGGAACGGCTTCGCCAAGCGCCCTTCTCGCGCGCTCGTTCAGCCTCTTCACGTGGGAAAACGTCTGCTCGCGTTCCTGCATCGCGAGCTCGGCGGCGCGCGCGAACCCCGCCGCCAGAAACACCGGCTCGGTGCCCGAGCGCAGGCCGCCCTCCTGCCCGCCGCCGAAAGCGTTCGTGTGCATCGTAAGCCCCTCGCGAACGTAGAGCGCGCCGATACCGCGCGGCCCGCCGATTTTGTGGGACGCCACGGAGACGAGATCGGCGCGCCATTCACGCGGGTTCACGGGAAGCTTGCCGAACGCCTGCGTCGCGTCGACGTGATAGACCGCGTCCGGGGCGAGCTCGTCGCGGATGCGCCCGACCTCGACCGAGGGGAAGATGTAGCCCACCTCGTTCTGCACGTTCATGATGGTGATGAGCGTGGTCGGCGTGTCGGCAAGCGCGCCTTTGAGCTGGTCGAGGTCGAGCTTCCCCCCGATGGCGTCGATGTAGGACACCTTCCACCCGCCTTCGCGGCGCATGCCGCGCACGCTGCGCGTGACCGACGCGTGTTCGAGCGTGGAGGTGACGATCTGCCCCGGCGCGTCGCTGCGCGCCGAGCAGGTGCCGCGAACAGCCAGGTTGTTCGACTCGGTGGCGCCCGACGTGAAGTAGACCTCGTGCGCGTCGACGCCGAGCGCACGGGCCACAACCTCGCGGCTCCCCTCGAGCACGGCCTTCGCGCGCCTGCCCTCCGCGTGGACCGACGAGGGGTTGCCCCATGCGTCGCGCATGACCTCATTCATGCGCTCGACGGCCTCGGGCCGCGTGCGCGTCGTCGCCGCGTTGTCGAGATATGTTTCGATAGGGGGTCGTTCCATTGCGCCGTCCATCGTCGTGCTCCTTGCGAATCTCTTCCTGCCCGAATTGTAACGTTGACGGTACCATTCGCGTAGGCGAACCCGCCCAAGCGCACCTCATCGCAAGCGGGCGGGGTGCCAAGGCCCGGAAGCACGCCCCTTTCGCCGTGGGGTATCATGAAGAAAAAGGCAATCACCCCAAGGAGATCAAGCACATGGAGCCCGATTCAATCAGCGTGCGCGGCGCGCGCGTCCACAACCTGAAGAGCATCGACGTCGACATCCCCCTTGGCAAGCTCGTCGGCATCGCCGGGGTGTCGGGGTCGGGGAAAAGCTCGCTCGCCTTGGGGGTGCTGTACGCTGAAGGGTCCCGGCGCTACCTCGAGGCGCTTTCGACCTACACGCGCCGGCGCCTTACCCAGGCGGGACGAGCGCAAGTCGACGAAGTGCTCCATGTGCCCGCCGCCCTCGCGCTCCACCAACGGCCCGCCGTGCCCGGCGTGCGCTCCACGTTCGGCACGATGAGCGAGCTTTTGAACAGCCTCAGGCTCCTCTTCTCGCGCTGCGCGAGCCACGCCTGCCCGCACTGCGGCGCCTATGCGGCCCCGTCGCTCAACGTGGCGGCCGACCTGCCCCTTACCTGCCCCTCGTGCGGGCGGACGTTCTATGCGCCCGCCGCGGAGGACCTCGCCTTCAACAGCGGCGGGGCGTGCGCGACCTGCTCGGGCACGGGCACGGTGCGCGAGGTCGACCGCGAAACGCTCGTGCCCGACGAGTCGAAATCCATCGACGACGGCGCGGTCGTCGTGTGGGGCTCGCTTATGTGGGACCTCATGAAGCAGGTGTGCGGCGCGATGGGCGTACGCACCGACGTGCCGTTTTGCCAGCTCACCGAGGAAGAGCGCGATATCGTGTTCGACGGGCCGGCCGAGAAGCGCCACATCCTGTACCGCGCGAAGAAAGGCGACAACTTCGCCGAGCTCGACTTCACCTACTACAACGCGGTGCGCACGGTGGAGAACGCGCTTTCGAAGGCGAAGGACGACAAAGCGCTCAAGCGCGTGGCGAAGTACCTGCGCGAGCGCCCCTGCCCCGACTGCGGCGGCACGCGTCTTTCCGCCGCCGCCCGCGCCCCGCGTATCGCCGGCAAGAGCCTGGCAGACGCCACGGCGCTCACGCTCGGCGACGCCGTCGCGTGGGTCCGTCGCGTGCCCGAATCGCTCGCGCCCGAGATGCGCCCGATGGCGGAAAGCATCTGCGAGTCGTTTCTGGCGACAGCGCGCCGCCTTATCGACCTGGGGCTCGACTACCTCACGCTCGACCGCGCCGGCTCCACGCTCTCGACCGGGGAGCGGCAGCGCGTTCAGCTCGCGCGCGTGGTGCGCAACCGCTCGACCGGGGTGCTCTACGTGCTCGACGAGCCGTCGATCGGCCTTCACCCGGCGAACGTCGACGGGCTGCTCGCCGTCATGCGCGACCTCACCGACGATGGCAACACCGTCGTCGTGGTCGACCACGACACACGCGTGCTCGCCGCCTGCGACCATCTCGTGGAAATGGGCCCGAAAGCGGGAGCGACCGGCGGCCGCGTCGTCGCCGAGGGGACGGTTTCCCAGGTAGAGCGCGCAAGCGGAAGCCTGATCGCGCCGTTTTTGGCACGAGAGCACACGCAGGAAGCGGGCACGGGCCGCGCGCACGGCGGGCAGCTGCACCTGATCCGCCCGCGTCTCGAGCACGGCGAGCTGTTCGCCCAAGGATCGATCCACCTGGAGACGAACGCGATCCACACGGTGGCGCCGCTTGCGGTCGACATACCGCGCGGGCGGCTCACCGCGGTGACGGGCGTTTCGGGGTCGGGGAAGACCACCCTCGTCCTCGAGGCACTCGTGCCCGCCCTCAAGGCGCACGCCGCGGAAACGGCGCTGCCCGCCTCGGTGAGGGCCATCGACGCCGAGGGCACAGCGCGCGTGAACCTCATCGACGCCACGCCCATCGGCGCGAACGTGCGCTCGACGGTGGCGACGTACGCGAACATCCATGACGATCTGCGCCGCGCTTGGGCGCGGACCGACGCCGCGCGCGAGGCGGGCCTCAAGGCGGGCGATTTCTCCTACAACACCGGAAGCCTTCGCTGCCCCACCTGCGACGGCACGGGAACGATATCGCTCGACGTGCAGTTCCTCCCCGATGTGGAAGTGGAATGCCCCGACTGCCGGGGCACGCGCTACGCCGCGCGCGCGAACGAGATGCGGCGACGCGCCCCGGGCGGTGCCGAGCTTTCCTTGCCGCAGGTCATGGCCATGAGCGTCGACGAGGCCCTCGATGCCGCGCTCGGGTTGAAGAAGACGTGCGCGCGCCTGGAGACGCTGCACGATTTGGGGCTAGGGTATCTCGCCCTCGGCGAGCCGACGCCCGCGCTTTCGGGAGGCGAGGCGCAGCGGCTGAAGCTCGCGAGCGAGATGGGGCGCACCCAGAAAGACGCCGTCTTCGTGTTCGACGAGCCGACGATCGGTCTCCACCCGCTCGATGTCGTGGTGCTGCTCGGCGTGTTCGGCCGCCTGGTCGACGCGGGCGCCACCGTCGTCGTGATCGAGCACGACCTCGACGTCGTGAGGAACGCCGACTACCTCATCGACATGGGGCCGGGCGGCGGCACGCACGGCGGGCGCATCGTCGTCGCCGGCACGCCCGAAGAGGTGGCGGCATGTCCCGAAAGCGTCACAGGGCGCTACCTCTAGCGCGGCGGGCGCCCGCGCTTGCGACCCGCCAGGCGCAGCCGGGACGCGCGTCCGTTCCGGCGAGAGCGGATCGGCACGCAAGCGTTACTGGCGAAGCTTCATGTCCGTCCCGCCCGCCTCGGGGATCTCGCCCGTGCGGTAGGCCTCGAGCAGCTGCTCCAAGTCGGCGATCTCGCGCTTGAGCTCCACGCCCGTGTCGGTGTCGGCCACGCGCGTGCGGCGCGGCACTGACTCCACCATATGGCGCGACGAGTGGATGTCGAGCTCGTTCTCGATCGCCGCGCGCGTCGAGGCGAGCGGTTCGTGGGCAGCCAGGATGAAGCCGTACGAGTTCGAGATGAGCGTGTAGCCGGCGATCCCCGTGGTGGGCTGGTAGGCCTTCGCAAACCCGCCGTCGATCATGATGACCTTCCCGCCGCACTTCACCGGGTCCTCGCCGTCCTTCACCTTCACCGGCACATGCCCGCAGATGATGTGCGAGGTTTCCGGGTCGAGCCCGAAATCGCGGAAGATGCGCGCCACCACTTCCTCGTCGTCGATCAGGGTGTAGAAGGGGTTCTTCACCTCCTTGCGCGCGGCCTTGTCGGCGATGAGGTACAGCTCGAACGTGGCCATCTTGCTCTTCGCGAACA
>CAKUGU010000049.1 GCA_934654815.1 uncultured Ellagibacter sp. | reverse complement strand
GGCGCCACGCGTCTTGTCACCGTGAACGTCACGGGCGCGGCGAGCGACGCCGATGCCGACGCATGCGCGCGCACGATCGCGAACTCCCCGCTCGTGAAGACCGCCATCTACGGCCACGACGCCAACTGGGGCCGCATCGCCGGCGCGGCGGGGCGCTCGGGCGCGTCGTTCGAACAGCAAGACGTCTCCATCGACATCATGGGCATCCCCGTGTGCCGGGGCGGGCTCACCGTCCCCTTCGACGAGGACGAGGCCCTGCGACGTTTCGAGGCGCCTGAGATCGTGCTCGACATCGATCTCGGCGCCGGCACTTGCGAAACCACGATGTGGACCTGCGACTTCTCGCACGACTATGTAACGATCAACGGAGACTACAGGACTTAATGCTATGAACTACGACAATATATCCAGGCCGAACGGCGTCGACACCACGACCGGCGAGGTTCTCGCCGAGGCGATGCCCTGGATCAAGAAGATCACCGGCAAGACGATCGTCATCAAGTACGGCGGGTCCGCGATGGTCGACGAGAAGCTCCGCGCCGAGGTCATGGCCGATATCGTGCTTCTGAAGATCATCGGCGTGAAGCCGGTTATCGTCCACGGCGGCGGCCTTGCCATCACCGAGGCGATGAAGCGCTTCGACATCCCGTTCAAGTTCATCGACGGCCAGCGCGTCACGTCCGACGCGGCCATGAAGATCGTGCGTTCGGTGCTCGCCGGCCAGGTGAACCAGGAGCTCGTCGAGGCCATGAACGAGCACGGCCGGGTCGCGGTGGGCCTTTCGGGCGCCGACGGGGCCACCATCATCGCCGAGCAGGCGTCGCCCGAGCTCGGGCGCGTGGGGCGCGTCGTGCGCATCAACACCCAGTTGCTCGAGGACCTCACGGCGGCCGACTACATCCCCGTGCTCGCTTCGGTGGGTATCGGCGAAGAGCCCGGCAGCGGCTTTTTCAACGTGAACGCCGACGTCGTCGCAGGTCATGTGGCTGCGGCCATCGGCGCGCACAAGGTGTTCTTCCTCACTGACGTCGACGGTCTCTACCGCGACTTCAGCGACAAGTCGACGCTCATCTCGCGCATGAGCCTCGCCGAGGTGAAGGACATGCTCGAGAAGGAGCAGGTGTCGACGGGCATGATCCCGAAGCTGAACTCGTGCGTCCGCGCGCTCGAGGCCGGCGTGCACCGCGCCCACATCTTGAACGGCACGACGCCGCACGCGCTTCTGCTCGAGATGCTCACCGACATGGGCGTCGGCACGATGATCACCAACAGCGACGAGAACGAGCCGGCCGAATCGCGCCCGCTCGACAGCTTCGCAAGCAAGCTGAGCTAACGAAAACCCAGATGATGCGCCCCTTCGCGTATGAGCATGAAGGGGCCGACCCCTAAGGAGGGTGAATATGAGCCTCGCTCACGAGCAACAGCTCGAAGACGAATACGTCATGCACACCTTCGGCCGCAAGCCGGTCGAGTTGGTTTCCGGCCACGGCATGACCGTGGTCGACGACGAGGGCAGGACCTACCTCGACTTCATCGCCGGCATCGGCGCATGCAGCTTAGGCCACTGCCATCCCGCGGTGACGGGCGCCATCGCCAAGCAGGCGGAAAAGCTCATCCACGTGAGCAACTACTACTATATCGAGCATCGCGGGGAAGTCGCGAAGCTTCTGTCCGATATGCTGAACGACGGCGCCGACGCGCCCGAGCCCTGGCAGACGTTCTTCGCGAATTCCGGTGCCGAGGCGAACGAGTGCGCCATCAAGCTCGCGCGCGTCTACGCACGCCGCAAGGCCGAGGCCGAAGGCCGCGACCCCGAGACCGCCCCACGCGTCATCGTCACGCTGAAGAAGAGCTTCCACGGCCGCACGCTCGCCACGCTCGCCGCGACTGCCCAGCCTTCCAAACAGGAGCTTTTCCAGCCCCTCCCCGACGGCTTCGTCGCCACGCCGCAGAACGACGTCGCGACCCTCGAAGCGCTCTTCGCCGAGCAGGGCGACTCCATCTGCGCCGTCATGCTCGAGCCCATCCAAGGCGAAAGCGGCGTGCATCCCTGCACGAAGGAGTTCATGGAAGCCGCACGCCGTCTCACTGCGGAACGCGGTGCGCTGCTCGTCTGCGACGAGGTGCAGTGCGGCATCTACCGCACGGGCAAGCCGTTCGGGTTCCAGAACTTCGGCGTCGTCCCCGACATCGTCTCCATCGCCAAGGGCGTGGCCTCGGGCTTCCCCTGCGGCGCCTGCGCCGCGCGCGCCGAGGTGGCCGCCGCGTTCAACCCGGGCGATCACGGCTCCACTTTCGGCGGCAGCTGCCTCGCCGTCGCGGCCGCCGAAGCGACGCTTTCCGAGCTCAAGGCGGAAAACCTCGCCGACAACGCGGTTAAGGTCGGCGCCTACCTGCGCGAATCCCTCGAGGCGCTTCCCGGCGTCGAGTCCGTTCGCGGCATCGGCCTCATGCTTGCGGCCGACCTCAAAGAAGACGGCAAGCCGGCGCCCGACGTCGTGCTCGAAGGGCTTTCCGCGGGGCTTCTGCTCAACGCGACCGGCCCGCACACGCTGCGCTTCCTCCCGCCGCTCATCTGCGGCAAGGCCGACGTCGACGCGCTTATCGAGAAACTTAGTGGGCTTTTGTAAATTCGCGCGCTTCGCGGCGCACGTTTGCGTTACCTTTGGAAAACAGTTTTGAACTGGGAAAGGATAGATTCATGAGCGAGCAAAAAGACAGGGTCGTTTTGGCCTACTCGGGCGGCCTTGACACGTCCGTCTGCATCAAGTGGCTGCAGGAGGAGCGCGGCCTCGACGTCATCGCCGTGGTGGGCGACGTGGGGCAGGAGCACGACGGCCTCGAGAAGATCCACGACAAGGCGCTGCGCACCGGCGCCATCGAGTGCCGCGTCGTCGACATGCGCGAGGAATTCGCCAACGAGTACCTCAACCGCGCACTCGCCGCGAACGCGCTCTACGAGAACAAGTACCCGCTCGTGTCCGCGCTTTCCCGTCCGCTCATCGCCAAGCACCTCGTCGACATCGCGCACGAATTCGGCGCGAAGTACGTCGCGCACGGCTGCACCGGCAAGGGCAACGACCAGGTCCGCTTCGAGGCGTCCATCATGATGCTCGACCCGAAGCTGCAGATCATCGCCCCGGTCCGTGAGTGGGACCTGAAGACCCGCCCGCAGGAGATGGACTGGGCCGCGGCGCACGGCGTCGAGGTTCCCACCACGAAGAAGTCGCCGTACTCCATCGACGACAACCTGTGGGGCCGCGCCATCGAATGCGGCGTCCTCGAAGACCCGTGGAACGAGCCGCCTGCGGACATCTACACCATGACCGCCGATGCTGACGCCGCTCCCGACACCCCGACCGTCGTCGAGATCTCGTTCAAGGACGGCATCCCCTGCGCCCTCGACGGCAAGGAGATGAGCTACCTCGACATCATCCTCGCGATGAACAAGATCTCGGGCGAAAACGGCTACGGCCGCCTCGACATGGTGGAGAACCGCCTCGTCGGCGTGAAGAGCCGCGAGTGCTACGAGGCTCCGGGCGCGCTCGCCATCATCAAGGCGCATAAGGCCCTCGAGGACATCTGCCTCGAGCGCGACGTGCTCCACTTCAAGCTCCACGTCGAGCACGAGTGGGCCGATCAGGTCTACAACGGCAAGTGGTACGCGCCGCTCAAAGCCGGCCTCGACGCCTTCCTCGCCACCACGCAGGAAAAGGTCACCGGCACGGTGCGCCTGCGCTTCTACAAGGGCTCCTGCACGGTCACCGGCTCGAAGAGCGACTACTCGCTCTACACCAAGGAGCTCGCGACCTACGACGAGGGCGACACCTTCGACCACAAGTCCGCGAAGGGCTTCATCAACATCTACAGCCTCTTCGGAAAGGTCTGGGCTGAGAAGCATCGCTAGCAAGGGGTTCCGCCGGTCTGCCGACCGGCGGAACATGCCGACGCTGTGCGGGGTTGTGGCGGCACAGGGGCTGCTCCAAGGTCTCGTCGCGTACCTCGAAGTACGCGTCCTCAACCTTTCGCGGCCCCTGCACTCGCCACAACCCCGCTCGCTGACTTCGACGAAACCTGTTTGTTCGACAAAGTTGCAGGTCACACGGTGTTGAGCGAGCGTTGTCTTCAGAACGAACGAACCAAAGGGCGCTCGAAACGAGCGCCCTTCTCATAAAATGAAAATGCAGGTCCTAGCGCCCGATGGCCTTCACAAAGCGAGTTCCGCAGCAAAGCGAGGACTGTTTGAGCGACTGAAGACCATCGGGCGCTAGGACCGGTCGGAACCCATGGATAGAAGGAGCTTGAGATGGCACTTTGGTCAGGCAGATTCGAAGAGGGCGTGAGCGAGTTCACGCAGCGTTTCGGCGCGTCGCTGCCCATCGACAAGCAGCTTTACGCGCAGGACATCGCCGGCTCCCGCGCTCATGCGGCGATGCTCGCGCACCAAGGGGTCATCTCCGAGGAAGACGCCAAGAAGATCGACGAGGGCCTCGAGCACATCAAGGGCGAGATCGAGTCCGGCAACTTCACGTTCGACATCAACAACGAGGACATCCACATGTCCGTCGAGAGCGTGCTCACGTCCGAGATCGGCGACGCGGGCGCGCGCCTTCATACGGGTCGCAGCCGCAACGACCAGGTCTGCACCGACACGCGCCTGTTCGCGAAGAAGCGCGCGCACGACCTCATGAAGGCGAACGTCGAGCTGCGCGAAGCGCTCATCTCGCAGGCTGAAAAGCACTTCGACGTCATTTTGCCCGGCTACACCCACATGCAGCACGCGCAGCCGGTGCTCTTCTCGCACCATATGCTCGCTTACGTGTGGATGCTCGGGCGCGACTACGACCGCCTGAAGGCCGCTTACGACGCGGCCGACGCCAATCCGCTCGGATCGGCGGCGCTCGCCGGCACCACTTACCCGCTCGACCGCTTCATGACCGCCGAGGCGCTCGGGTTCTCGCGCGTCATCCCCAACTCGCTCGACGCGGTGTCCGACCGCGACTTCCTGCTCGATCTCCTCTACGCATGCAGCGTTTCCTGCATGCACCTGTCGCGCCTGTGTGAGGAGATCATCCTTTGGTCCACGTCGGAATTCGGGTTCGTCACGCTGTCCGACTCGTTCTCCACGGGCTCTTCGATCATGCCCCAGAAGAAGAACCCCGACTTCGCCGAGCTCATCCGCGGGAAGTCCGGCCGCGTGATCGGCGACTTGGTCGCGCTCCTCGTCACCATGAAGTCGCTGCCGCTCGCCTACAACAAGGACCTCCAGGAAGACAAGGAGGGCGCCATCGACGCCGCGAAGACGCTCGAGGACTGCTACCGCTGCGCGACCGGCATGATCGACACGATGGAAATCCATCCCGACGCCATGCTCGAGCAGGCGAAGAAAGGCTACCTCGCCGCAACCGACGTCGCCGACTACCTGGCGAAGAAGGGCCTTCCGTTCCGCCGCGCGCACGAGATCGTCGGCCACCTCGTGCTCCTGTGCGACAAGCGCGGATGCGGTCTCGAGGATCTGTCGCTTGAGGATTTCAAGGCGGAAAGCGACCTGTTCGAAGCCGACATCACGAAGTGCCTCGACCTCAAGAGCATCGTCGCCGCGCGCACGACGTTCGGCGGCACGGGCAATTCCGCCGTCGCCGAGCAGATGGACGCCGCGAAATCGGCGCTTGCGTCCGACGTCGCCGCCCTCGAAGCGTAGAAACCGATCGAAACCGCCCATTGTGCCCATTTGCTGACATTGCAGATGGGCACATTCCCCCTGAAAGGGCCGATGGTACAATAATCGGGATTATTCAGGAGGTGGCACGTGGCATCACGCGCGATCAAAAGCAGGGCAAACATCAAGAAGAAGCACCCGTCGACGGGCGTTCTCGTTGCGGTGGCGATCGTCATCGCGTTCTTCGTCTCGCTTGTCGGGGGCGTCTTCGCCGTCGGTTCGTCGTGGCTCTCCGATCTTCCCGACTACAAAAGCGCCGATGCGTACAACACCTCCCAGCCGACCGTCGTGTACGCTTCCGACGGCGAAACGGTGCTCGCGGAATTCCAGCTGGAGAACCGCACGCCGGTCGAGGCCGACGGGATCAGCGAGTACGTGCTCAAAGGCACGGTCGCGACCGAGGACGAGCGCTTTTACTCGCACGGCGCAATCGACCCGTGGGGCATCGCCCGCGCGCTCGTGAACAACCTCATGGGCGGCGACTTGGAAGGTGCCTCTACCATCACGCAGCAGTTCGTCCGCAACACCATCCTGTCGTCGGAAATGGACGACATCTCCATCAAGCGCAAGGTGCGCGAGGCCTACATCTCCATCAAGCTCGAGGAGTCGTATTCCAAAGACGACATCCTGCTCATGTACCTCAACACGATCAACTACGGATCGGGCGCCTACGGCATCGAGGCCGCGTCCGAGCGCTATTTCTCCAAGCACGCGAACGACCTCACCATCGCCGAGGCCGCGACGCTTGTGGGAATCCCTCAGTCTCCTACCTACAACAACCCCATCAACTACCCTGAGAACTGCACGAAGCGCCGCAACCTCGTGCTCGATCGCATGCTCTCGAACGGCGTCATCACCCAGGCCGAACACGATGCGGCCCAGGCTGAGCCGCTCGTGCTCAACCCGACCGAGATCTCCACGACCGGCATCGAGAAGTACCCCTACTTCACCAGCTACGTGCGCGACCAGCTCACCTCCTCGACCGGCAAGTACGCCTACTCGAAAGACGAGCTGTTCAAGGGCGGCTTGAAAGTGTACACGACGCTTGACGTCTCCGCGCAGGAAGCCGCCGAGGCCGCCGCGCGCAAGAAAGAGGAAGCGGCAGGTTCCAACTTCGAGGTCGCGCTCGTCGCGATCGATCCCGACAACGGTTACATCAAGGCGCTCGTCGGCGGCAAGGACTACTCGACGTCGCAGGTCAACATGGCAACGGGCACGGGCGGCTCGGGCCGTCAGGCGGGCTCGTCGTTCAAGACGTTCACCCTCGTCTCCTCAATCGAGCAGGGAATCGACCCGAACACGCTCATCGACGCGTCGTCCACGGCCGAGTTCCCCGGATGGGAAGTCTCCAACATCAACCACACGAGCTACGGCACGACGACGATCAAGAAGGCGTTCGCGGTTTCCTCGAACACCGCCTTCGCGCGCCTCATCCTTTCCATGGGGCCGGACAAGGTCGTCGACGTGGCGAAGCGCATGGGAATCGATTCGCCGCTTACCGCGACCGGCTCGCTCACGCTCGGCTCCGAATCGGTGACGCCGCTCGAGATGGCCGAATCCTACGCCACCATCGCCAACGGCGGCACGCACTACGACCCCGAATGCATTGAGCGCATCATCGACCGCAACGGGTCCATCGTCGTCGACAACTCGTCGCCTGCGGGCACGCGTGCCATCTCCGCCGAAGTCGCGCATGCGGCGACCGAGGTCATGAAGGGCGTCATCACCGACGGCACGGGCAAGGCGGCTGCTCTCGAGAACAGCGAGCAGCCCGTTGCCGGCAAGACGGGCACGTCCGAGAACTACATGGACAGCTGGTTCTGCGGCATCACCCCGCAGCTCTCGGTTGCCATCTGGTTCGGCGACCGCTCGGACTACAGCACCGCCCAGCGAGTGCCGACCGGCATGTCCGCGGCGAGCACGTTCCCGGATTTCATGAACGTCGTGCTGAAGAACGCGAAGGTGGAGCAGTTCCCCGACGCGGCCGACCCGCAGTACAAGAGCGACTTCAAGGATTCTCAGTACCACATCGGCGGCTACTACAGCTCTTCGTCCGACAACGAGTACTCGGGGACGAATTCTTCGCGGAACCGCTCGAATTCGAGCGGGCGCGGCGACGAGAGCGAAACCGGCCGGGGCACGTCGGGCGGCACGCACAGCGGAACGACCGGCGGTACCGGCGGCTCGTCCGGCACGGGTGGCACGACCGGCGGCGCAGGTGGCGGCACGGGCGATACCGGCGGCGGCACGACCGGCGGCGGTTCGGGCACCACGGGCGGCACCGGCGGCTCCGGTGGCGAGTCCGGCGGTGGCACTGACGCCCCCATTCCAGTAGAGTAAGCGCGAAAGCGACATCATATGTGCGGGGCGGCAAGGCACGCCGCCCCGCCTTCACAAGGAGAAACCCATGGCAAAGACCCCCATCCTTCGTTCCCTCATCGCCTGCGCGGCGAGCGCGCTCATCGTGTTCGCGCTCGCGGGGTGCACGCAGCAGAACAGCGCGCAGAACGACCAGCAGAACGAGAACCGTCAGTACATGACGCAGGTCAACCAGAAGATGGAAGATCTGAACACGCGCCTTACCAGCTTCACCGACGCGGTGTCCCGCGGTGATGTGGTCACGATGCGCACGCAAGCCGACAACGCGTACAAGGCCATCGACGATCTTTCCAACCTCGATGCCCCCGACGCGCTCAAGGACGTGAAAACCGATTATGTCGACGGCTGCAACGAGCTGAAGAGCGCACTCGATTCCTACATCGCGCTCTACACCGACATCGAGAACGCCACCGACGCGCATCCGTTCGACTACTCGACGTACGATTCCCGCCTCGCCGACATCCAGAACGCCTATAACGACGGCATCGACAAGCTGAAGGCCGCAGACGACGCGGCCGCCGGCAAGAACTAGCCTTCCGCGTTAGCGGCTTCCCGCTGCTCCTGCCGTTCGGCAGCAGGAGCGTTTCCGCTGTTCGGGCGCGGGTCCTGCCCAAGCGATACCTTCGCTGTGTACGAGCCGTTCGCGTACTCGATCGAGATGATGCTGCCGGCCGGCACGTCGGCGCTGTACGCTTCCTCGACCGAAAGGCTGTCTCCGAGTGCCGCCTTCACCTCTTCAAGGCTCGCGCCGTCAAGCCGCGTGATCAGACTCTTAGCCGCCTCCTCACTGGAGGCGGCTTGTTTTTCGTTGAAGGGGTTCGCGTAGGCGGGTTCCGCGACGGCGGGGAAGTCCTCGAGCTCGCGCCCTTCAAGCGCGCGCGACATGAACAGCCGCCAGGCGTCCTTGCACCAGGGGGCTTCCCACATCTCGCGCTCTTGTGCGGCACCCGTCCACACCGCGCACGAAAGCTGCGGGGTGTACCCGCAGTACCACAGGTCGCGGTGCTCCTGCGACGTCCCCGTCTTACCTGCGCTCACCTGGCCCGAGGGAAGCTTCGCCTCGCGGCCCGTGCCCTGGGTCACGACCCCGCGCAAAACGTTCGTCGTCGCGGCGGCGACTTCAGGGGAAAGCACCTGCTCGCTTCGAGGGGTCGTATGGTCGATGAGCTTCGCGCCGTCGCTTGCCGTAACCTCGGTGATGCACGTGTCCGCATAGCGCGCGCCGCCGGCTGCGAAAACGCCGTAAGCGCTCGCCATACGCAGCGTGTTCGTCTGCGCGGCGCCGAGCGTGAGGGCGGGGTAAGCGCCGTATCCGTAGCGCGCGTCCCCCGAGACGCTGAGACGCTCGGCCATCTCGAGTAGGCTTTCGGGCGAGACGCCGTCGGGGTCGGTGACAAGGCGGGCAAAGCCGGTGTTCGCGGAAACCCAGGTCATGTTCTCGATGGAGAGGTTCCCGTAGTTCGCGCCGTCGTAGTTGGTGACGGGCTCGGGCCAGGCGGGGTTCTCGTACCCCGTCGAGCAGTCGATCGCCGTGCGCGGGCTGATGCCCTGCTCGATGGCTGCCGCAACGGTGAACGCCTTGAACGACGACCCCGCCTGCCTGCCCGAGGCGCTCGTCGCCAGGTTGAACTGGCTTCGCTCCCAGTCCTTCCCGCCGATCATGGCGAGCACGTAGCCGGTGCGCGGGTCGATGCAGGTGAGAGATAGGCTCACGTCGTCGTCGCCCGTGCTTGTCATCTCGGCGTACACCTCGTCCGCCGCCTGCTCGGCGTATCCCTGAAGCGCAGGGTCGATCGTCGTGTACACGGTGAGCCCTCCGGTGAACACCTCGTCGAAGGAGAGCTCGTCGAGGAGCTGATCGCGGACGTAGCTCGTGAAGTAGGGGTAGGCGTAGATGCCGTCTTCGGCCCTTCGGTCCACGTTGAGCGCAAGCTCCTCGGCTTTCGCGTTCTCGTACTCGTCGCTTGTGATCACACCCGCGTCGAGCATGCGCGAAAGCACGAGGTTGCGGCGCTTCGTGCACCGCTCCGGGTACGTTTCGGGATTGTTGTACGTGGGCGACTGCGGTATCCCGACAAGCGTCGCGGCTTCGGCGACGGTAAGATCGCTCGCATGCTTCGAGAAGTAATGTCGCGCGGCCGTCTCGATGCCGTAGGTCCCCGAACCGTAGTTGATCGTGTTCAGGTACATCATGAGGATCTCGTCTTTGGAATACGCCTGCTCCATCTCGATGGCGAGCTCCGCCTCGCGCGCCTTGCGGCGAAACGAGATGTCGTTCGCCTCGTCCGAGAGCAGCGTGTTCCGCACGAGCTGCTGGGTGATGGTCGAGGCGCCCTCCAAGTCGCCGCCGCGCAGGTTGTTCACGAGGGCGCGCGCGATGCCGTAGTAGTCGACGCCGCCGTGCTCGTAGAAGCGGGCGTCCTCGGTGGCGACCGTCCCCTTCAAAACGTAGTCGCTCACTTGATTCGCCGCGACGGGCTCTTGGTCCTGAAGGTAGAATTCCGCGAGGAGCGTGGTTTTGTCGTTGGCGTAGATGCGTGTCTTCTCGCTATAGGAGAACGCTTCGGGGTCGTGCACGTCGGGAAGCTTCCCAACCCACGAATCGAGGGAACGCGCGACGCCGTACGCTCCGAAGCCGACGATGAGGATGACCGAGAAGGCCGCAGCGAGGATGCCCCACGCAACGGCATGGGTGCGCATTTCACGGTGTTTTCTCCGTATCCTCATAGTTCGTCTATACTACCATGAACCGAATCATCAGGTCTTTTAGACGAGGAGACAGACAGATCCCATGGGGAAAATGGAACTTTTGGCGCCTGCCGGCAATGTGAGCGCCCTTCATGCGGCGGTGCGCGCCGGAGCTGACGCGGTGTACCTCGGCCTCGAGGCGTTCAACGCGCGCCGCGGCGCCGACAACTTCACGACGAAGACGCTTGCCGCGGCATGCGATTTCGCCCACCTGCGCGGTGTCAAGATCTACGTGACACTTAACACGATCGTCCTTCCCGACGAGGTTTCCCGCGCCCTCGAATGCGCTCGTCAGGCATGGCGCGCCGGGGCCGATGCGCTCATCGTCCAGGACATCGGCATCGCGTCCGAGATCGCGCGAACGTTGCCGCAGGTCAGGCTTCATATCTCCACGCAGATGAACACGTGCAACGCAGCTGGCATCCGCGCTGCCGCGCGCATGGGCGCCTCCCGCGTCACGCTCGCGCGCGAGCTTTCCCTCGAAGAAATCGCGCATCTGGCAAGCGTTGCCGCGCAAGAGGGCATCGAGGTCGAGGCGTTCGGGCACGGGGCGCTCTGCATCTGCTACTCGGGGCAGTGCTTCATGTCGTCGATGATCGGCGGGCGCTCGGCGAACAGGGGCTTGTGCGCCCAGGCGTGCCGCCTTCCCTACGAGCTGCACAACGCGGCCCAGCGCAACCCGCTCAATTCCCCCGGCGAGCACCTTCTTTCCCCGAAGGACCTCTGCTCGGCCGATCTTCTGTCTGACCTCGCGCGAGCGGGGGTCGCGTCGCTTAAAATCGAGGGCCGCATGAAATCGGCCGACTATGTTTCCTCGGTGACGTCGGTCTACCGCAGCGTGCTCGACCGCGTGTACGCGGTCCCGGGCGAGATCTCCGCGGCGAAACCGACCGCGGAAGAGCGCCGCACGCTCGAAGAGGCGTTCTCTCGCGGGTTCACCACCGCGTACCTGGAAGGCGATCGCGGCAACGACATCATGAGCTATCAGCGCCCGAACAACCGAGGCGCGTTCATCGGCCGCGTCGCCGACATGAAGAACGGCATAGCGACGATTGCCTCCGAGCGGGAAATCCACCCAGGCGACGTGCTCGAGTTCTGGACAGGGAAGGGGCATGCCGCGCAGACGGTCGCCGACCTTTCTCTCGACAAGAAGGGTCGGGCCCGCATCGCGATCGATTCCAAGGTGCGCGGCGTCCGCGCAGGCGACCGCGTGTTTCGCGTGCGCAGTGCCGAAGACGCCTTCGCCGACGATTCCCTCGAGCCGCGCATCGCGGTCGTCGGGTCCGCGCGGCTGAAGATCGGCGAGCCGCTTTCCGTGTCGTTCCGCCTTGCGAGCCCGGCCTCGCCCGTCGAGGAGCACGCGGTGGGCAAGGCGAGCGGCCCCGCCGTTGAGCCCGCGCGCACGAAAGCCGTGAGCGCCGACGACGTGCGTGCTCACATCGACCGCATGGGCTCGACCCCCTACGTGCTCGCCGACTTCCAGCTCGATTTGGACGAGGGCGTGGGCATCGGCTTCTCCCAGCTGCACCACGTTCGCGCCGAGGCGCTCGAGAACCTCACCGAAGAGCTTCTCGCGTCCTACCATGACAGGCGCCTTCCGCGCGTCGAGGACCGCGAATACCAGCCGGCCGGCCGCCCGACGGGCAGCCGCATCGGGGCGTGGGCGACCAACCCCGTTTGCGCGCGCGCCGCGAAGCGCACGGGCGCTCACATGATCTACGTTCCCGCGCTCAACTACGGGCGCGGCGAGGCGACCGTCGCGGGGCAGCTGTCGGCGACGGTGGAACAGGCCGGCTACCCCAAGCAGTGCCTGCTCGCCATGCCCGTCGTCGATCACGACGAGGTCGGCCCGTCGCGCGAGGCGACGTTCGAGTTCGATCCTTGGCGCTACGCGAAATCGGGCAAGCCCATCTTCGCGGAAAGCCTCTCCGCGGTGCAGATGGCCGTCGACATGGGGATTCCCTTCGAGGTCGGTCCGCATCTTCCCGTGACGAACAAGCTCGCGCTCGATGAGGTGGCGCGCCTCGGGGCGCAGCGCGTGTGGTTGTCGCCGGAGCTTTCCCTCGATCAGATTCGCGAGCTCGCGAAGGACACGCCGGTCGAGCTCGGCCTGTTCGTCTCGGGCGCCCAGGAGCTCATGACCACCGAGCACTGCCTGCTCATGAGCCAGGGCCCTTGCAACGAGGACTGCCCGAACTGCCGTCGCCGTCGCAGCCCGCACTATCTTAAGGACCGCAAAGACTACGAGTTCCCGGTCATCACCGATGCGCTCGGTCGAAGCCACCTCTACAACAGCGTCGACCTCGACCTTGTGGCATCGCTTCCCGAGCTCATGGCCGCGGGCGTGTCGTCGTTCATGGTCGACACGACGCTGCTCAACGGCGAGGAAGCGGCACAGGCGATCGGGCGCGCGATACGCGCGCTGCGCATCGCGCAAAGCGATGGCAACGCGGTCGCGAAGATCTCGAACGCGACGACGGGGCACCTGTTCCGCGGCGTGTCGTAAGGCTCGAGGCGGCGCCACGGCGCAGGTTGCGTTCGGGGCGCTGTGATAGAATCGCAAAGACGCTCATTCACGAAAGAGACATTAAAGGAAGTTTCGATGCTCACACCTGAAGAACAACTTCACATCATCGCCTCGGGCGCATCGCAGATCGTGCCCGAAAGCGCCCTTCTCGAAAAGCTCAAGCGGGGAAAGCCGCTCAACATCAAGCTCGGCGTCGACCCCACCGCCCCTGACATCCACCTCGGGCACGCGGTGCCGCTGCGCAAGCTGCGTCAGTTCCAGGACCTGGGCCATCAGGTCACGCTCATCATCGGCGACGGCACGGCGCTCATCGGCGACCCGTCGGGCCGCAACTCGACGCGCCCGCAGCTCACGCGCGAGCAGATCAAGCAGAACGCGCAAACCTACGTCGACCAGGCGTTCAAGGTGCTCGACCCGGAGAAGACGACGCTGCGCTACAACTCCGAGTGGATCCTCTCGCTCGACATGGAGCATCTTTTGAAGCTCATGGCGCACTTCACCGTCGCCCGCATCCTCGAGCGCGACGACTTCCATAACCGCTACACCACTAACCTCCCCATCAGCCTGCACGAGTTCATGTACCCGGTCATGCAGGCCTACGACTCGGTCGTGATCAAAGCCGACGTCGAGCTCGGCGGCACCGACCAACTGTTCAACCTGCTTGCGGGCCGCGAGCTCATGGAAAAGATGGGCATGGAGCCCCAGGTGTGCCTCACGCTTCCGCTGCTCGAGGGCACCGACGGCGTGAAGAAGATGTCGAAGAGCTACGGCAACTACATCGGCCTCACCGATGAGCCTGCCGACATGTTCGGCAAGGTCATGTCCATCCCCGACGAGCTCATGGTGAAGTACTACCGACTCGCCTCGACTGAATCCGTCAAGGAAATCGACGCGATCGAGAAGGGGCTTGCCAATGACGAGCTCCATCCGAACAAGGTGAAGCGCGCCCTTGCCCGCAACATCGTCGCCGCGTACTACGACGAGGAGCAGGCTCAGGCCGCCGAAGAGCAGTTCGACCTCGTGTTCAAGAAGCACGACGTCCCCGACGACATCGCGGAGTTCACGCCCGACCTCACGCCGAACGACGAGGGGCTCGTCTACCTTGCGAAGATCATCCACGACGCGGGTTTGGCGCAAAGCGTCGGCGAAGCGCGTCGCCTCATCGACGGCGGCGGCGTGAAGCTTAACGGCGAAGCGGTTGCGGCGAAAGTCTACAACGTCGAGCCTGAAAAGCTCAAGGATTGCGTGCTCCAGGTGGGCAAGCGCAAGTTCATCAAGCTCGTGTAGCTCGGTAGATCGCAAGAAAGCATCATCTTCTTGGCCCCGCATGCAAATACATGCGGGGCTTTTTTCACGTCTGGACCCCCGTCCTGCCCTTCCGGGGTAGGGCGGCGGCCTTGCTTTTCGGGACGCTTCCGCATCGGCGTGAACGGCATTGGGAACGCCGGCACGGCGAGGAAGGCGAGTTGTGGAGGAACTGTGAAGCGCCCAAAAGCGGCAGGGAACATCGTTTCACCAGGTAACACTGGTAAAACGCCCGGATTCCGAGGAAGCTTCCCGGAAAATCCCCCCGATTCCCCTTGACGCCCCAGGGGAGTGCGGGTAGTATACATCTTCGCGCCGCGGCCCGAGAGGGAGGGCGGCGACGGGAGC
>CAKUGU010000048.1 GCA_934654815.1 uncultured Ellagibacter sp. | reverse complement strand
CAGCCCACCTACAAGTCTATAACAAACACCGTCGTCTTCGAAACGAGGCTGAATCCGCCCGCGGCGTTCCCCGCAAGCGCCCATTTCTGAGAATCGGTTGCGCCCGCGTCGATCTTGTCGGTTTGCGTGACGACACCACCCGCGTTATCGGGAGCAGTGAGCATGAGTCCCGAACACACCGACTCGAAGGAATAGAACCCGTCAGAATCGACCGCCATGCTCCATCTCTGGGCGGGGCTTCCGTTCCACGCGTACAGCTCGGCCTGCGCCCCCGGGTTGCGAAGCCCCCACTTCACTTCCACCATCTTGCTCTGGTCGGAAAACGCCTTGATCGCGTAGGTTCCCTTCGGCAGGGCGCTCGCCTTCTGCAAGGTGAAACCTTGAGCCTCCGTCGCATTCGGCGTGTAGCACTGGATGTTCGTGCCGTTTTCCGCGTTAGCCCCCGACACATCGAGCGCAAGGCCGTTGCATTCGCTTATGAGCATGTAGGACTCGTCTTCGCTGGAAGGCGAGAGCTTTTTGGAGGTTGATTCCGTCGTCGATTGCTCAGCAACCGCGGGCTGCGCGTCATCCGCAGAAGCAGCCTGCGCTTTGCCGGCGTCATCGGCCTTGTCCTTGGTAACCGCATCCTGAGCCTTGAGGAAATCGCCCATCTTCGAGCGCGCGACGATTTTCCATTTTTGGGAGGCGGTACCGGAAGCGGAGTACTGCCAAACGTTGGCTCCCGCCTCTCGGGAAGCCCACTTCACGTCGAGGAACAATCCCGAGCAGAGCGACTCGATCGTGTACGTTCCATCGTCTTGCCTGCTTACATACCACGTTTGAGCAAGCGACCCATTGCTCGACCACAGCTGCGCGTTCGCGCCCGGCTCACTCGATGCCGCCGCCACGTCGAGAACGTAGGCCGAATCGATGGAGGAATGGATGGTGTAGAACCCATCGGCGATTTGCGCGCTTTCGGGCTCTGCGGAAGACGCCTGCAAGGTTGCCGCCTCCTGATCGACGGCGACGGAACCGTCCTCGCCAGCAGGGGGCCGTTGGCCTTCCGACGCTCCCTTTATCGACTGGTCGTCGGAAGCGGCATCAGGCGAATCATCAGCCGCCTGCATACCGGAAGAGGCGTTTTCCCCAGCAAGAGAATCGGCAGCAGGCGAAACGGCCGCCTGCTCGCTCGACGCAGGTTGAGCCTCGCCGGCATCTTGCGCCCACGCAGCGGCAGGAATGCACCACACCGACAAGCACGCACCAAGCGCGCATGAAACGACTTTTGAGAACGTTCCCCTCGCCATTGAAGCCCCTTCCCTCGCACCGAACCGATGATAAAGCGGTTCTAATAACTTTAGCATGCTACGAGATGAGATGCGTAGGCAAATCGCGCAGCGTAAAGATAATCTCTCCTGCCGCTCACTCGGCTTCGCTATACTAGGATGCCGAACCGAAATCGACCCACTCAGTCGATCGTACGCCATATGCGCTAGGAGCATCCATGACCGAGCATAGCCAGGAGCAGAGCCTCGTTTCCATCATCGTCCCGGTATACAACGGCGAGCGATTCCTCGCGCAATGCCTCGACAGCTTGCTCGGGCAGACGTATAAGAGCATCGAGATCATCTGCGTTGACGACGGCTCCACCGACGGCACTCCCGCGATTCTCGAGAAATATAAAGAGGCCGACAGCCGTATCCAGCTCCTCAGACAGGAAAACGCCGGCCCTGGCCCTGCCCGCAATCGAGGCATCGACGCGGCTCGCGGCCAATACCTCTATTTCTTCGACGCGGACGACTGGTGCGAGTCCGCGCTCATCGAGCGAGCCGTCGCGCGCACCGAGGAAACAGACGCCGATATGGCGGTCCTCACCTACAACGTGTTCGACCAGCGCATCGGCTCTCCCTTCTTCGCCGACTGGGCCGTGCTCACCGACAAGTTCCCCAACGAGACGTTTTGCTGGAAAGACAACCCCGACTGGGCGTTTCGAGCGATGCAGAACCTCCCGTGGAACAAGTTCCTCCGCTCCGATTTCGTGAAGGCGAACGGCCTTCGCTTCGAGGAAGACGTCATTCTGACCGAGGATCTCATGTTCTCGGCGCCCGCGATCGTGCGCGCGAAGCGCATCACGTTCGTCGCCGAGCCCCTTATCTTCCATCGCGAAGGCACGGGCGAGAACGTCATGGCGAAGAAGGACTCCCATCCTCTCGACTTCATCCGCGCGTTCCTTTCCTTCAAGGCGTTCCTTGAAAACGAAGGCGTCATGGACGAGCTGCGCGTCGGGTACGTGAACTGGGCGCTCGACGGCGTAGTCCACAATGTGGAAACGCTCAACACCTATGAAGGCTTCCGCGCAGCCGTTCGCGCGCTCACCGAAGGCGGCGCGCTCCGCGAACTCGGCCTTGACGACGTTGCCGACGCCGAACTGCACGAAGAAGCCTTCAAGCGGTTCCTCTCCCTGATCAAGACCTCCCCCGACGAGATGCTCTACCGCCAGTTCGTCGACGCCCGCGAGAAGCAGGGCGAGCTCACCGGCCGCCTGTGCATCGAGTACCGCATCAATCGCGAAAAGCAGGATTACATCGACGACCTGGAGCATCAGCTCGCCGAACGCGATGAGGAGATTGCCTGGAGGCGCAACGACCGCGACGAGCTGCTCGGCAAGATCGATGCGCTGCAAAACGAGCTGCAGGCGTTGCGGAAAGAGTTCGACGCCCAGATGAACGCGGCAGAGCAGAAGGTCGGCCGAGCGATCTGCTGGATTCCCCGGCAAATCCAGAAGGCCGTCATCCGAAACGACAAGGAATAGGCGCTACAGGAAGCGCAGCAGGGCTTCGACGCCGTTGTAGACCCACGGCGAAGCCGCCGCAAGCGCGCCGAAACGGGTCGTTGCGAGAAACGTCCAGCAGTACAAAGGGAGCCCCGCGATCACGAGCGCGGAAAGGCTTCCCGACGTGCGGATCTCACCTTGGGCGCGCTCGGCGTCCATCGTTTCCCACAGCACGAGCGTCGCCGGCAGCACGAGCAGCCACGCGAAATCGGCGAAGTAGCGCATGGTGACCCCCGACACGTAGCTCACCACGACGAGTACGACCGCCGCAAGCACGATGCACGCGGCCGCCAATCCGCGCACGCCCCGCTCTGCAAGCGAAGAGCGCATCTTCTTTCCCGCCAGCGCGAAGACGGCGAATGCTGCGGGCGCGAACGCGAAGAAACCGCCGTACACCGGCTCGTTCGTCCAAAGGCACGCCGGCAGCCCCGCCAACTCGTCGATCGCGTGGATGAAGGGGTACCCCGCCTGCATGACCGGCGGCAGGAACAGGTACTCGAGCGAACGCGCCGCAACGACGAGCGGGTCGAAGGAATACGCCGTCATGTCCGCACCGGTGAGATTGTACGACGCGCCGAAGTCGAACGGAGACGCGAACCGCGCGTAGTTGTAAAGGCACGCGGGCACTGCGGCCACGAGAAACGGTGCGATGACCGCAAGCGTATTCCCCGCGCCCGCGCGCGAGAAGAAGAGCCCCTCACGGATCTCGCGCCAGAACAAGACGACGATGAGCGCCGCCGAGAGAACGTACTGAGGCCGGCACCCGAGCGTGCACGCCACGCAAAGCGCGCCGCCCGCAAGCAGCGCCTTGTTCGCAAGGTTCCCCTCCCGGAATCGGCGCTTCGCCTTCAAAAGGAGCGTAAAGCCCAGGAAACAGAAGAACAGGGCCGAAAGGATGGGAATCGGGTAGATACGCGGAAGGAACACCTGCTCCATGATGCCTCCCGAGCAGAACAGGAACACGACTCCGACGACGTACGCGCCGAACGACAGCTCCTTGAAGTACGTTTTCGCAAGTTGGTAGAGCAACGCCGCCCCGGCGATGACCGCAAGACAGGCGAACAGCACGACCACGTAGTCCGTGCGCAGGTCGTGACCCGTTACCGCCTTGAACGGCAGAAACGTGAGCAGGCACGGCAGCGCCCCGAAATAGCAGTAGTACTTCCCGTCGCGGAACGCGTAATCCCAGTAAATCGGCTCGTGGGCGGACGCGTTGAGCTGCTGGCGCAGCGGCGTGTCGTAGGGGTTGTCCATCGAAAGCAGAATCTCCGACTGCGGAAGATCAAGATCGACTCTTCCCGCCAAGAACGCGTCGGCAAGATGGTTGTACTGGTTGCCGTCCTGAACGGCTTGGATGCCCTCCTCGTACACAGCACCTCGCTCGAGCCACACGTCCTGACCCGACACGCGCGAAAGGCCTGCGAGAAAGACGCACATGACCGCGAGCATGGCGCAGATGGCGACGCGCTGAGAGCGCCTCGCCAAATCGAGGGGAACGCGCCAGATGCGGGACTTCCGCCTGAACACGCGGTACAGGGCGAACGCCGCAAGCAGAATCGCCACGCGCGCGCACGACACCTTCAACGAGAAGGAGTAGTCGGCACTCGCGAAAAGCGACGCCCAGTTGAGGAGCGCCTCGGCGGCCAACGCGGCAACGCAGGCCGCAGCCCACGCGCGCGCTGCCGAAGGAGCCTTCCGCATATGCGATCCCTCTCCAACCATGCGCCCCTACGCCTTCTTCACCACGTAGGCGATGGAAACATCGCACGCGCAGCGCAGCGCCGAGGCGACGCCGCCGGAGAACGGGAGCGTCTTCAGGTACGGCATCGCCTGCCAGGGGAACATCCAGTCGAGCGCATGGATGCAGAAGATGGCGAGGCTGTTCTTGCCGCAGAACGCGAGGAACCGCTCAAACCAGCTCAAGGCGGTCACGCTCTTCATCCGCTCAATGAGGGCCGAAACCCAGCACACGAAGAACGTGCCGGCGAGCGCGCCGACCGTGCCCGAAACGGGGTGCGCGAAGTTGCGCGAGGATATCTCGAAGGAACCTATCTGAATGCTCGCCACCCACACGGCGAACACCGCGAGCACCACGTACCACTTGGCGGATTCGGGCGAGACTCCGTGCTTGCGCGCCATATGCCCGCACCACATGAGGAACACGACGTAGAGGCTCACATCCCCGCTCAAGGGGAGGTAGAAACCGAAAAGCTTCGAGCATGAAACGCCCGCGAACGCTATGACGAGGCAGATGAGCCCCTGGGCGAGCTCGGGAACGCGGAATCGCTCGAACAGCATCATGAGCGCGTTCAGGAGCAGGCGCGACACGAAGAGCGCCATGAGGAACCACGACATGCCGACCGCATCGAACCCGAGGACGGGGACGTCGGTTCCCGAGGCGAAGAGAATCGTCCCGAGACCGGCAAGCAGAGACGATTCGTCGACCTGTCCCCCGGTCGTGAAAAAGTAAGGGATCTTCCACGACAGCGCCACGAGGAAATATGGGACGAGCAGCCTTACGCACGAGGTTTTCACCAGCTCGCCCCACGGTTTCACGCGGAAGGTGTACCCCGCCAGGATGAAGAAGAGCGGCATATGAAAAGAGAAGATAACCTGGCGAATGGGCGAAGGATTGTTCACCGTATGCCCCACGATGACAAGCAGGATCGCGATGCCCTTCGCGATATCGAGCCAGTCGAAACGCTTTTTCGCCATGGAGTCGCTTTTCCTTTCCCGTACCGTTCGAATCAGAACTTACAGTATACGGCACGACGAGAAGAATCCTCGGCGATCGCCCGAAAGGAGCCTATTTCCGCATAATGGCGCACCAAGCCTCTTCATGCAGGTATTTTGAGCTTGACGCGTTCGCGCGGGGCTTTCGCTATACTGGTTTCGCATACATCCCTTACGAAAGAAGAGAAACGCATGACGCAGCCCCGTGTGAGCCTTCTGGTGCCCATCTACAACGTCGAGAAATACTTGCGCGAATGCCTTGATTCCGCGCGGAACCAGACCCTTCGCGACATCGAAGTGATCTGCATCAACGACGGCTCAAAGGACTCCTCTCGCGACATCATCCAGGAATACCTCGACGCCGACGATCGGTTCCGCGTGATCGACAAGGAGAACTCCGGCTACGGCATCTCCATGAACATGGGGCTTAACGCCGCGCGCGGGGAATACGTCGGCATCCTCGAATCCGACGACTTCTTCGAGCCCGACGCGCTCGAGAAACTCGTCAACGCCGCCGAGAAGTTCGATGCGCAGGTCGCGAAGGCGAACTTCTGGTTCTATTGGTCGACCCCGGAAGAGAAGAACGAGCTTTTCGAAGTGGTGACGCCCGACATGGCAAACCGCCTCGTCGACACACAGAAGGAATACGAAGTCTATTACCGGAAGAACTCCATCTGGTCGGCGATCTACCGCCGCGACTTCCTGAACGACAACGGCATCCGCTTCCTTGAAACGCCGGGCGCATCGTATCAGGACACCGCGTTCGACTTCAAGGTCTGGGCCTGCGCTACGCGCGTGACGTTCTTGCACGAAGCGGTGCTCCATTACCGTCAGGACAACGAGGCATCGTCAGTGAACTCCCCTTCCAAGGTGTACTGCGTGTGCGACGAGTACGACGAGATCGAGCGCTTCTTGGCTGCTCATCCCGAGAAAGACTACCTCGTCACCGTCGAGGAGAAGATGAAGTACGACACCTACATGTGGAACTACGACCGTCTGGCGGACGGGCTCAAGCTCGAGTTCCTCAAGCGCTTCTCCGAGGACTTCAAACGCGACACGCAGGCAGGCCGCATCGACATGCAAGCGTTCGAATGGTGGAAGCAGCAGGACATGGAGTCCATCATGCGCTCGCCCGAAAAATTCCATGCATGGCGCTGCGGCAAGCCGAGCGACAGCGCGCTCACCCGTGCGAAACTGCTCATCGACGCGAAGGGCTGGGGCGCGTTCTTCGCAGCTCTTCGCAACCGGTTCGCCCGCTAAGTGAGGTCCAGCATGCCTCAGATTTCCATCGTCGTACCCGTTTACAACGTCGAACGCTACCTTTCGTACTGTCTCGACACCCTACGTGGGCAAACGCTTGAAGACATTGAGATCATCTGCGTGAACGACGGATCGACCGACCGGTCCGCGGCCATCGCGCGGGCGCATGCGAAGCTCGACGGCCGCGTTCGCGTTCTCGACAAGCCCAACGGCGGGCTCTCCTCGGCGCGCAACGTCGGAATAGAGGCGGCCCAGGGAACCTACATCATGTTCGTCGATTCCGACGACTACCTTGCGGAAAACGCTTGCGGAACCGTCCTCGGCGCGTTCGAGAAGAACGAAGTCGATATCGTGACGTTTGGGGCATACTGCGTACCGGAAAAGGCAGGCAACGACTGGCTCGATCGCGTCCTGTCGCCATGCGACAAGGTTTACGACGGCTTCGACGAGAACCTGCTTTTCGCCGAGAGCTCGCGCCCTTTCGCGTGGCGAACCGCCGTTCGGAAGGATTTCCTCGATAAAAACCTCATCCGATTCGATGAGGGCGTCCCGTTCGGCGAGGACCAGGTGTTCCATTTCGATATCTATCCGCTTGCGCAGGCGACCGCGCTCATCTCCGACAAGCTGTACTATTACCGCCTGTCGCGCAAAGATTCGCTCATGTCGACGTTCGCCAATTCGTCGAAGTGGCGCGTGCCCAAGCACATCGAGATCGTCGACGCCATCCTTGCGCATTGGCAGGACCGCGGCCTCATGGAGCTCTGCCCTGTGCGGCTGATGGATTGGATCCTCGATTTCCTTTGCTACGACCTGTTCAGGCTTCCCCTTGACAAGCAGAAGGAATGCCTGTCGTCGCTTGGGCACGTTCTTCGCACGCGCTTCGACGACCCCGTTGCGACCGCGAACGAGATCTTCCCTGCGCTCGGCGACGTCGTGCGTACGGCGATAGAGTTCGACCAGGGCGAACGCACCGAGATCCCTAGCGGACTCGCACGACGCTACACCCGCTTCCGCATCGGCCTGTCGGCCATGGTGCGAGACTGGGCGCGCGGCCTTCTCCACCGCGATGACGAAGACGAATCTATCGAGGAAGAGCTTGAAACGGTTATTGAGCGCCTCGAGAGCGAGGAACGACTCGGCGATTCCCTCGTCAGCCTCATCGCGAAAACAGGAGAGTAGCTCAGACTACGTATCGATCGCAACGAGGGGAGACTTGTTACCCGATTTCCCCCACGCCCGCCGTCGCAACATCTGCCGCTGTCCAGAAAATCCGCGACGAGTACGCCAACGAGATCGAAAAAGGAATCTACGGCCCCCTACTCGTAAGCCTCATCTTCGTTTTCGATTTCGCCAGCATTCACCCGTTCAACGACGGTAATGGAAGAATGAGCAAGCTCATGACGCTCCTGTTCCTCTACCGAAACGGATACACTGTCAGAAAGTACCTATCCATCGAAACAGAGATCGAGAAAACGAAAGAAAGCTATTACGAAGCACTTGCCACAAGCTCGATCGGATGGAATGAGGGCAAGAACGATCGAACGCATTCTGCAAAAAACTCCAAGATGGAGGATACGTTGAAAAAATCGGTGCGGCGAGAGCAACTCGCTACCGCAAAGTCCGCTAAAGGCCCGCACGGACTTTGAACTGGTGAACTTGTAAGAATCGGGACGTCTTCCAGTGGCGACTCGGCTATTGAGAATCATTCAGCTACCAAAAAACGAATGCTCTGCATACCAAAATACGAATCATTCAGCTACCAAATTGCGAATCCGCGCTTGCTTGCATAAAAAACGGCACGCCCCGTTTGGAGCGCGCCGGCGTGTTCTGCAGTATCGTTCGCGACAGCGCCGCAACGCCCGCATTTACAGAGCGATCATCGCGTTCGTGACGGTGGATTCATTGCTCGCATCGGGCGACCATTCGCCGCTCGATTTCGTGAAGCGAAGATCGAGCGGGGACGTCGTCGCGGCCGGCACCGACTTCAAAGACTCCATCGTCTTCGCCCCGATTTCCTGGTAGATCTGCTCTTCCGATTTCTCCCAATTGCCCGAGTCGGCGATGTACTCGTTCGCCATCGTGGTAAGGGACGTCTCGAATTCCTTCAGGCTCTTGCAGGTGACGGTTACCGTGGCGGTCGCGCTGTCGCCGTCGATCTTAACGCTTTGAATCGAGTAGTCGAACCCATCGAGGTAGGCCTTCGCGAAATCGGCCGGCGCGATGCCGAGATTCGACAGCTCGTTGTTGCCGATTGCCTGCGAGATCTCGTCGACGGTTGCGTCGTCGAGGTTCTTCAGCCGATCGAACTGCGCAGAAAGCGCCTCTTTGATGGCGGCCTCGTCGTCTTCGGCGCTGCTGCAGCCCGTAAGGGCAAGGCCTCCGATGGCCATGCATAGGGCAGTGATCGCACACAGTGACAGAGCTCTAAAACGTTTCATGAAAGGGTCCTTTCGCCGCATTGCAGATACTGTATGTTAGCATACGAAATTATTTTCCATGAGGAAAATCTTCCCGTCGACTCACGCACACCGGAAGAGAGCATCCGCCCCCTACATCAACGGTTCCGGCACGAAAACCTTAGCGCTCTTGCCGCCAACAAATACGACAACCGTTTAAAGACAATATCTCGGCACGGTCACATCGAGCGATCGTTTTCCTATAATGGTTGAAACACGTGGAATAGGGGGATTCATGGGCATCGAAGCGCGGACGGCTTCTTCAAGGCGCCTTTCCGGCGCGGCAACGGTCAGTATGATTCTCGATTGGCTTGAAGACTTCGAGACGGTTTCCATACCCGACAACCCGAGCCGCACAATCATCTGGTGCGACGTGCCCCTGCGCTCTGAGAAGACGAACTCCTCGAACGACCGCACCACCCTTTACCTCATCGATTCAACCGACGTCGAACGGCTCTTCGCGCAACACCCCAATGCGATCGGGCTCGTCGTTCTCCAACAAGACGAGCCGTTCTCGATCGCCGACTTTCCCTCTCCCTCGGCTCTCCGGCATCAGCTCGCCGTCGTTCGCAGCAAAATCCCAGCCGGCAAGACGGAGCTTTTAGGAGTCGCCCTATCGACGATCTACTCCGGCATCTTCAGGGTTCGAGAATGGGCGAACGAGCTTACAAGCATCATCGCAAGAAAAGGATCCATCCAGGAAATCATCGATGCGAGCGAGGGATTGTTCGACAATTTCATCGACGTGAACGATTCCACTTACAGCCTTATCGCTCGCACGAGGAACATCGACCCCGTCGATCCCCTTTCGATGGAGCTTGTGCGCCTGGGATGCCACAACATCGACGCCGTCAAATCGGCTGAATCGATTGGCGCGCTTGAAGAATGGCGCGGTCAGTCGGACATCCACGTGTTCGGCCCCGACTCTACCGTCCCCTTCGAGTACGTGACGGACATCTTGCGAGATGGGAACTCCTACGCCGGCCACGTCGTCATGGTATGCAACAACCATGACGCGACACCCGGAATGCTCGATCTGTTCAAAACGCTTTCAGCCGCCTGCCAACAGGTAGTGAACAGCGCCTTCTTCAACGAGTCCCCAACCGCTGTTTTCCTCAGGAAGATCATCGACGAGCCGCGCTTGAATCAAGCCTACATCAACGAGCAATCGGCTCTGCTCGACCTCGAGACAACGGGGCGATTCGGCCTCGCGATGGTCGATTACCAAAGCGGCGATTACGCCGAGCAGCCGTCGTGGGTCGCGTCCATGCTGCAGAAAGCTTATCCCAACTGCTTCGTCTTCTCCCACGAGGGCTCTTTGCTCATACTCGGCGTTTACCAAGACGACTACGTCGATCGCCGCAAGCAGAACCTCAGCGAGCTCGAATCGTTTTGCCACGAGATGAACTGCCTGGCGTATGTGTCGGATAAGTTCGAGCGGCTGAGGGACCTTCGCTTGGCGCTCAAGCAAACCCACATCGTGCGCACTTACAAAACATGCATCGACATCGAGTTGCGCCCGATCGACGACATCGACAGCCGGCGAATATTCTTCTTCGGAGATGCATTCGCCTACTATCACCTCGATGGACGAGAACAGGATCCCGACCTATGGTCATTCTGCATGGGACACAGCATCCTTGACGACATCGCCGCCGCCGATCCCGGCCACAGCGTGAGCGACATGAAGCTTTTGTATTGCTACCTGTTCAACGAGCGAAAGACCACACCGACCGCGCAGCAGTTGCACATGCATCGCAACAACGTGCTTTACCGCATCGGCAGCATCGAGAAGCGATTCGGGATCGACCTGAACCAGTTCGGGGAACGGGAACGCCTCATCTGCTGTTATCGCTACAAGATACTCACCTCGAACAAGTTCCGCCAGCTGCTCGTTTAGAAGCCCTGCAGCTTGACAAGCGGCGTGTTGTAGGGACATTCCGCAAAGCCAGAATCGGGCCTCTTCCCGCTCTGTCCGCACGGCCACGCGCACCATTTTCCGCTGCGATGGCACAGCACGGGCTCGACCGCAACCGCACCCAGCAAATCCTCGCCGCATTTGGGGCAGGGAAGGCTTGCTGCGGAGAGGATCTCGTCCTTGGAGAAAAACGAGATCGCACCGCACGACGGGCAGGTCGCGACTTTCTGCTTCGGCGGCTTGCATCTTCCGCACACGGGGTTACACGCCCAGCACATGTCGTCTCCTAACTGAATGCAGAAGGGCGGGACCCCGATTTTCGAAGTCCCGCCCGCGAGGGATTGAAGCCTTCCCGGCGCACAGGGGGGATACGCGCCAGGAGGCAGTCGTCGTTGTCTTACTTCTCGGATTCTTCGGTTGCCGCCGCACGATTGCCCGTGACGAGCTTCGGGAGGAACAGCGCCGAAATGAGAACGAGAGCGGTCAGGATAGCGTACGCCGCACCGTTCAGCAGGTCGTAGTTCAAACCGCAGATCGGAGCCACCACGTAGGACGGGATGAGGAACGCGAACGCGTTCTGGATGGTGGAGTGCAGGCCACCCGCAGCGCCCATGTGCTCGGCGCTGATGTCGGGCAGCTGCGCAGGCAGCGCCTTTGCCAAAGGCAGCACGCCGCCGACGAGCACGGACACGATCATGACGCCCACAGCAGTGGCGATGCCATCGAGCATGAACCAGTAGATGCCGATGCCGACGATGACCGCTGCGCACAGGCCGATGAGCCACCACTTCTCGTTGTGGGTCTTCGAGAAGATGAGCGGGAACAGGATGCCGCCAACCGAGCAGGTGATGTTGCAGATCGACGACGTGAGCGTCGCGAAGGTATAATCGAGGGCTTTGCCGCCGACAGACGGATCGCCGGAAAGCGCCGCGACGAGGTAGCCGTTGTTCACCGCGCCGGCAGCCATGATGAAGCCGATGACGAGGCAGGCGACCCAAAGGTTCTTCGACTTCACGACGACGCCGAGATGCTTCATGACCGGCTCGACGATGAGCTGCTCCTTGTCGGGATGCTTCTTGTAGAGCACCGCCCAGAGAACGACCACGATGACAGACAGAACGGCAACCGCGGCGAACACCGGGGTGGGCTCGGCGGCCATGCCGGCCAGAGGCACGGCAAGCGCGCAGCCGACGGTGGCGCAGCAAAGATAGATGCCCATCGCAAGGCTGATCATCTTGCCGGGGAACCACAGGCTGATGATCTTCGCCGAATTCGCGTTCAACGCGGCCAGGCCGAAACCGAAGATGACCGAAGTCGCGAACATGCCGGCGAAACCGCCCCAGAAAATGCGCAAGATAGCGCCGACGGCTGAAATGGCGAGGCCGGCGACAAGCACTTTCTTGATGCCCATACGGTCGGCCATGGTGCCGGTCACCATACAGAACAGAAAGCCGGTGAGATACGAGCAGCTCGTAAGCATCATGAACTGCTGAGCGTCGAATGCCCACGGACCCGTCGGGTTCAAAAGAATGCCAGCCATGCCGGCAAACACGAGAGTAGAGCCGTTTACGACGATGCAGGCAAGGCCCATAAGCGCCAGAATGACCCAGCGATAGCCATATACCTTCTCGCCATCGATAACCTTGTAATTCATTTTTCCCCTTTCGAGAATTCACGTCTCGCCGTCGCAAACCCAAATGCGTCGGCGAAACGACATCTATCGATGTCCCCACACCCCCTCGGGCTGCCGGCGCCCTCCCTGAAGCGCCGGCAGCCTCATGTAAAGGAAATCAGCTAGTCAAGCGAAAACACAACGGAGCGCGGCATGTCGACAAGGCGCTTGGAAAGCTCCTCGATATCGCCGTATTCCATGCAAGCCGCCTCGCAGTGATGGACGCAGCTGGGAAGTTTGCCCATCTCGGTGCGCTCAGCGCACAGGTCGCACAGCTTCGTGGGAATGGGAAGGTAGGTGTACTCCCAATCGCCGTTGATGTTCTTGTGCGGACCGTACTGGGCGATCTTGATGCCGAACTCTCCCGCAGGGAGCTTCTTCTCCTGAGAGCACGCCATCTCGCATGCATGACATCCGAAGCAGATGTCGTAGTTGATGAAAAGACCCATCTTGCTCATTGTTATCATCCCCCTTCCTTTACTGCTGCTCGCCGTACGCCGCCACGGCGGGATTGCCGTACTCCAGATCCTCGTCCTTGGTGAAGCCGCCATTCACCACGACTTCGGTGCCGGGCATGACCTCGCTGTTCTCCGGCGTGCACGGGTAGATCTTGCAAAGCGTGCTGCGGAAGTCCGCGCCGAAGCTGTAAGGCCCGGGATTGCAGTTCTCGGTGAGATTGTTGATGTTGGAATCGAAGGCGCCGAACAGATGGGGCGCGTTGCCGTCCTGCTCGGGGAACCACCAGCCATGATCCGCCTCGACGACACCCTTCATGATGCCCTCAGTGACGAGAGCGCGCTGGCGGCAGCGTCCTCGCTTGCCCTCAATCCATACCCATTGGTTGTCGGAGACGCCCAATTCCTTGGCATCCTCGACGTTGATGCGGACGCGCGGGTCGGGATAGGTCGCACGCATATGAGCCTGTTCACGCTGCTCGGAGTGGAAGAACTCGAAGTTACGGGCGCCAGTGGTGAGAACCAGCGGGAACTTCTCGAAGAGTTCGGGCGTGGACACGGGGCTTTCAGCCGGTTCCTCGTACTTGGGCATGGGCTCGAGGCCGAGGTTCGCGAACATGGTGCACCACAACTCGATGCGACCCGTCGCCGTGGCGAAACCAGGCTGGCCGTCGGGACGCAAGCCGCCGGTCTTGTACTGGTAGTACGGGCGATCGGGCCAATCGTAGTTCTTGCCATCGGCTTTGCCGTCGTAGAGGTCCTGGAAGCTCCACGTATGGTTCGGAGCCTGTTGCACGATGTACTCGAGCATGTCCATGTCGGTGCTGATGCCCTTTGACTGGAAGAACTCGGGGTTCATCTTGTTGCCGAGAAGCACCACGATTTCCTCGTCGGACTTCGCCTCGTAGTACGTGGAGATCTTGCGGTTGGCGCGCATCGGGGTGAACCAGCAGCGAAGCGTGTTGCGCTCCCAGTTCATGGCGATGGGCAGCACCAAGTCGACGCAGCCGGCGATATAGGGCGTCATGCGGTAGTCGCACGCGACGGCGAAGTCGACGTTCATGAGCGCGTGATAGGCGCGAGACGCGTCAGGCGCCATGTTCACGAACGGGTTCGTTCCCATGCAGAAGCTCATGCGCATCGGCGGGTTGTTGGTTTCGAGCGCCTTCAGCAGGATGTCGGGCTGGCCAAGCGCGGAGAAGCCCACGGAATGCAGCGGGAACTCCTTGTCGCCCAGGCGCTTCGCCTTCATCTCGGGCGTGAGCACGCCTTCGTCCCAGCCCGCAACGTAGGACATGACCGTGCCCCACGGGTCGTAAGCGATGGTGTTGCCGCCGGGGTTTTCGTAGTTGCCGGTGATGGCGAGCATGTTGAAGATGGACTGGTATGCGGCAACGCCGTTGCGCTTCTGGTCATTGGAAACGCCGAAGGGTGCTGCGCATGCGCCGTTCGTGGCGATGATGCGAGCCGCCTTGCGGATGTCGTCGGCGTCGCACCAGGCGACTTCGGCGGCCTTCTCGGGCGTCCATTCCGCGCAGCGCTCGCGCCACTCGTCAAAGCCGTAGCACCAGTATTCGACGAACTCGTGGTCGTAGAGATCCTCCTCCATGATCACGTGGTTCATCGCCATGGCGACGGCAGCGTCGGTGCCGGGGCGGATCTGGATCTGCACTTCAGCCTTGGCCGACATCCAGTTGATCATCGGGTCGACGACGACGAGTTTGGAGCCTTCCTTCATGCAGTCGGTGATCCAGAAGCCCTGGAAACAGTCGGCGTTGGAACGCAGCGGATTCGCACCCCAGATGAGAATGGTTCCCGGAACATGGAAGTCGGGGTAGTCCATCATCTGCTCGTTGAACTGGCCCAGGTCGGAAACAGGATAGCCTCCCATGAGCGCCACGGTTGCAGCGGTGCGCGGCACAGCGCACGAGTCGCCGGAGAACAGCGCGCAGAAGGTGTTCGGGGACCCGAACGCGTTGTTGATGATCCAAGGCACCTGCCAGCAGATGTTGCGGCCCGTGCCCACCATGCCGAAGATCGATTCGCGGCCATAGCCTTTGCCGTCGATCTCGTTCTTCACGTAGTTCGCAATGTAGTCGAGCGCCTCGTCCCAGCTGATACGCTTGAAGGCGTCGACGTTGCCGCGGTCTTCCTTCTTGCGAAGCAGCGGGTACTTCAGGCGGTTTTCCTGGTAGCCGGCCTCGTGCAGGTTCAGGCAGCGCGCGCACAGACGGCCCTTGTTGTACGGGAACAGCGGGTCGCCTTCGGCGTGGTCCATCACGCCGTCCTTCAGGTAGTACAGGATGCCGCAGCTGTTATGGCATCCGGGAGGGGTCCACTGGAATCCACGGCATACCGTGTATTCACCCTCTTCCCACTCGAGTTCACCCTTGTGATAGAGCTCTTCGAGATTCTTTTGCTCCATGCTTCGTCTCCTCTCCTCTTCGTCCGAAGTCATCCACAGCGGACAGTCGAAGACGATGGAGGGACAAACGCGATGACGTTGATCGCGCCTGTTCGCCTTCGACCGCCCGCAGGGAGAGCACTCGTGGGATTTCGATGCGTCATCGTGGCGCGATAGCGTGGAGATGCCTTTTTGTTTTGGCGAGGTATCGCCGCGTATGACCCCTCAAGCCCCCTCGAGATGACCTCAGTATGCGATGGGCGAGGTGCACAAAGCGCCTACAGGCGACCAAAGCTGACGGCACTTTTTTAGGCGTTTCGTTTTCGCAGGTAAATCGTTTATTTCTATGTTGCTTCGAATAAAAAACGCACCACTAGCGCGCGTCAATGATGCAAATTCAATTGTTTGAGAGGCATTATTTCTCTACGGTTAGTTCCAATCTCAAATGCACGTCTTTGTGTACATGATGTGGGCTGATGCATTCAGTCTTGGAATTATGTCG
>CAKUGU010000047.1 GCA_934654815.1 uncultured Ellagibacter sp. | reverse complement strand
AACGACATAATTCCAAGACTGAATGCATCAGCCCACATCATGTACACAAAGACGTGCATTTGAGATTGGAACTAACCATTATTATGTGTTGACCTGTAACAGGGCAAGCTGGGTGGGTTCATCGAGCACTCTTAATCAAAAACCGGTGATGATTTTCGTCGACTCCAAAGATACAAAGCGCATCGCCATCTTCGATGTATCAAACAATTTGCTCGGAGACGCGCATCGAACAGAAGCCGAGACAGCGGAAAAGAAGAAGCAATTCGATGAGCTAGTTGACAAGCATCAGAAGTCTAATGCCAAATCCTCAAAGAGAGGCTACGATTTATCGACTTATCAGGGCATCTACGACAAATACTGCGATTTGATGTCGAAGGCCGCACCTCGACTAGCGCAAGAATACAATTCAGAAGCACACGGGAGCATCAACGACAAAGCGAAATTATGCAATGAAAAAGTCACAGAACTCGCAAAGATCAACGAAGAAGGTACGACGAAGATGGCAGAGCTTCGATTAAAGAAGAGCGACTCATACAGCACTTACGAAGACTGGGCAAAAAAACTTTACGACGCCTACCAAGACTATGCTCAACAGATTATGGATGCCTATACGAGCAGCGCGTCATAAGGAGCCTTTGCCACAAATGGCGTTGCTCGAATACCAGTCGAGCAACGCCTCCCCTAGCCTCCTCTAAAACAACGAATTGACTGTTCTGCGTCTACAATAGCATTGTTGGGCCAAGAACGGTTTGTCTTTATCTCTAGGACCGTCGTTTTCCCCTTACTCGCTGAGGCAACGCCTGATCAGTGCGAATGCGACCGTAATCGGTCTCATAAGGGTCGGTTGCCTCGACGACGGCATCGAGCGACGAAAGCACCCGACACGCATTGAGGAACGTTTCAAGGCTCACCGTGGGGTCCCCGTTCTCGAGGCGAGAAATCGTTGCGCGGGAAACGGCGGCCTTGTCGGCGAGCTGTTGCGAGGTAAGGCCGTAAAGCTTGCGCCAGATGGAGAGATTCTCGCCGATTTGCTTGGCGGCACGTTTCGTTTTAAGCGAAGTCGGACGCTTCATATAAATCTTTACGTAGCATATATCATACATAATCTCATTTAATGTAGTTTATATTATACGTAATAAGTCCTTTAGAAGAACTCCGGCGAAAACAACGCCGATATTGTCTTAGCAAACAAAAGCCCCGCTTCCGGGGGTGTTCGGAAGCGGGGCTTGGTGGGATCGGGGCGGTTACAGCTTCACGGCATGGCCGACGCGCTGGTCTTCGGGAACGCTCGCGACGGGCGTGCCGTCGGCGAGCACGTGGTTCGGGGAGATCTCCAGCAGCGGCTTCACCACGAAGTCGCGCTCGCAGATACGCGGGTGCGGCAGCGTGAGCACATCGTTGTCGACTACGTACAGCTGGTAATCGAGGATGTCAACGTCGCAGGTCCGCGGGCCGTTCTCGATCTCGCGCACGCGCCCCAGGCTATTCTCGATGGCGTGCAGGTACTCGAGCAGCTCCTTCGGCGCCACGCCCGTGCGCATGAGCACCACCGCATTCACGAACGGCTCCTGGTCGAGGTAGTACGCAGGCTCGCTTTCGTAGTAGCTCGAGATGTCGACGATCTGCGAGTCGGGAATCATGCAGAGCTGCCCGATGGCGTGCTCGATCTGGGCGATCTTGCCCGCACGCTCCTCGCCCGGCTCCGCCACGAGCGCGACGTTGCACCCCAGGCCCAGATAGCAGTACGGGCGCAAATCCTGAAGCGCCTTCACCGTTTCCGCCACGTTGTGGGCGCGCACCACCGACGCGCCGAGTTCGCACGCCATGAGCGCCTCCGCCGCCGAAGCCCGGTCGCGGTCGGCCGGCTTCTCGATGCCGTAGGCGTTACTGATGTAGCTCTTGCGCGACACGGCGACCATGAGCGGGTACCCCAACCGCGCGAACTCGTGGAAGTTGCGCACGAGTTCCATGGTCTGGGACGAGGTCTTGCCGAAGCCCGGGCCCGGATCGATGCAGATGCGGTCGCGCGCAATGCCCGCCTCTTCAAGCTCGGCAGCCCGCGTCGCCAAGTAATCGCGCACTTCGCGCACCACATCGTCGTAGTGCGGGTCGTTCTGCATCGTGCCCGGCTCGCCCTTCATGTGCATGACGACGAGCCCGGCGTCGCATGATTTCGCCACTTCGACCATGGCAGGGTCGCGGAATCCCGACACATCGTTGATGATGGCGGCTCCCGCCTCGACGCAGGCACGCGCCACCTCGGCGTGCCGCGTGTCGATGCTCACGCACACGCCGGCAGCCGCAAGTTCGCGCACCACCGAAAGCGTTCGGGAAAGTTCTTCCTCGGTCGACACCTCGGCGGACCCAGGTCGCGTCGACTCGCCGCCGACGTCGATGATCTTGGCGCCCTCGTCGATCATGCGCTTGGCATGCGCGATCGCCGCGTCGTGGGTGTTGTGCTCTCCCCCGTCGGAAAACGAGTCGGGCGTGACATTCAAGATGCCCATCACGATGGGCATCTTGGTGTCGAAGCTATACGAGGCGCAATGCCAATCCAATATATGCTCCTTTAGTTCTTGCTGTCCTTGTCATGGGCGTCGCCGCCGTGCGCGATGTCGCGGAAGCCCTGCTCCAGGTCGTTCAGGATGCCATGCGGCGTGAACGAATCGACGTGCTGCGCGGTCTGCGTGGGCTCGCCGTCTGCGCCATCGGGGCCGTTGCCGCCCATCGCATCACCATTCCAGTTCGGGTCGGCGAGCTTGGCATCGCGGGCGCGCGCCTCGGCTTCCTCGCGCTGCTTCGCGGCGATGATGTCGTCTTCGCGCTCGAGGTACTCGCTCCAACGGTTGTCGAGCAACGCCTGGCAGGCCTCACCGTCGACCGTCTCGCGCTCCAGAAGCACGCTCGCCATGAGATCCATCTGGTCGCGATGCGAGCTCAGGATCTCGTAGGCACGGTCGTGCGCTTCCTTCATAATGCGGGCGACCTCGTCGTCGATGCGGCGGGCGGTTTCCTCGGAGTAGTCCTGCGTGTTGCCGTAATCGCGACCGAGGAACACCTCATGGTTCGGCTGGCCGAACACCTGCGTGCCCAAAGCCGTCGACATGCCGTACTGGGTCACCATCGCGCGCGCCATCTTCGTTGCGCGCTCGAGGTCGTTGCTCGCGCCCGTGGTCACGTCGTCGCAGAAGATTTCCTCCGCCACGCGGCCGCCCATGAACACCGCGAGCTCGTCGAGCATCTCGCCCACCGTGTTGAGCACCTTGTCTTCCTTCGGGATGCTCAGGGTGTAGCCGAGCGCACGGCCACGGGAAATGATCGAGATCTTATGCACCGGGTCAGCATGCGGCAGCGTGTGGCCGACAAGCGCATGACCCGACTCGTGGTAGGCGATGGTGTGCTTGGTCTGCTCGTCCATCACACGGCCCTTGCGCTCAGGGCCGGCGATCACGCGCTCCATCGACTCGTTGACCTCGCGCATGGTGATGATCTTCTTGCCGCGGCGCGCGGTCAAAAGCGCGGACTCGTTCATGAGGTTCATGAGGTCGGCGCCGGTGAAACCGGGCGTGAGCTTGGCGATGACCGACAGGTCGACGTCGCTGGAAAGCGGCTTGTCCTTCGCATGCACCTGCAGGATCTTCTCGCGGCCGCGGACGTCGGGGGCGTCGACCACGATCTGGCGGTCGAAGCGGCCCGGACGGAGAAGCGCCGGGTCGAGAACGTCGGCACGGTTCGTCGCGGCGATGAGGATGACGGACTCGTTCGACTCGAAACCGTCCATTTCCACGAGCAGCTGATTCAAAGTCTGCTCGCGCTCGTCGTGGCCGCCGCCGAGGCCGGTGCCGCGCTGGCGGCCGACCGCGTCGATCTCGTCGATGAAGATGATGGAAGGCGCGGCTTCCTTCGCCTGCTGGAACAGGTCGCGCACGCGGCTCGCGCCGACGCCCACGAACATCTCGACGAAGTCGGAGCCGGAAATGCTGAAGAACGGCACACCCGCCTCGCCCGCGACCGCGCGAGCGAGCAGCGTCTTGCCCGTGCCCGGAGGGCCGACGAGCAAACAGCCGCGGGGGACTTTCGCGCCCATCGACTGGTACTTCGCCGGGTTCGACAGGAAGTCCTTGATCTCCTGCATCTCCTCGACGGCCTCGTCGACGCCGGCGACGTCGGAGAACTTCACGTCGGGGCGCTCTTCGGCCGTCTTCTTGGTCTTCGCCTTGCCGAAGTTCATCTGCGAGTTGGTGGACTTCTGCATCTGGTTGAAGAAGAAGAACAGCAGCGCGCCGATAAGGATGATAGGCAGAAGCGAGCTTAGGATGCTTATCCACTCAGACGGCAGCGTGACCTGGTAGGAAATGTTGGGATGGTCTTTCAGAAGCTCGGAAAGCGAATCCTGCCCCACGAACGTGGAGGTGTAGCCGCGCTCGGAGCCGAGCGTCGTCGACTCGATCGAGGTCGTGCCGATGCCGGCGAGCACCGAGCCCTGCGGGTTCTTCTCGGTGGCCACGCGCGCGTTCATGGCCTCGAACGCCGTGTTGAATGCGTCGGCCGCGGTGGAACCTGCGGTGATAGCAGGGTAGTAGGTGCCCGTCACCTTGTAGTCGCCAGCCGAGTAAACGACCTTCGTCACGCGATCCTGCTCGACCGCCTGCGTGAACTCGGAGGTGATGAGCGAATCGGTCGGGGTCGAGCTCGCGTTGGACATGACCATGAACTGCTGCCCCACGAAAAATGCCACGACGAGGAACAGCAGTACCGAGATGATGGTAACACGGGGGCTCGGCTGCTGCGAGGAGGGTTGTTTCTTCTGTTGTTGCGCCATGTATCAGTTGCCTTTTCTGGTTTGCCTTCATCAGAAAGCGGCGCCTCCCAGGCGCCGCCTCGATGCTATTCGTAGATTTCGGGCTTGAGAACGCCGATATAGGGAAGGTTTCGGTACCGTTCCGCGTAGTCGAGGCCGTAGCCCACGATGAACTGGTCGGGGCACTCGAAACCGACGTAGCGGCAATCGACGTCAGCCTGCGACTTCGTCTTCTTGCGCAGAAGCGTTGCCACGGTGAGCGACGCGGGGTTGCGCGAGCTCAAGTTCTTCAGCAGGTAGGTGAGCGTGAGGCCCGAATCGAGGATGTCCTCGGCGATGACGACATGACGGCCTTCGATGTGCGAGGAGAGGTCCTTCAGGATGCGGACGACGCCGGAGCTCTTCACGCCGTTGCCGTAGGACGAGATGGCCATGTAGTCCATCTCGCAGGGGATCTTGATCTCGCGAGCGAGGTCGGCCATGAAGATCGCGGCGCCGCGCAGCACGGAAATGAGGATGATGCCGTCCTTGCCGGCCACATCCTTGAAATCCTCGGTGATGGCTGCGCCGATCTCGGCAACGCGGTTGTGGATTTCCTCTTCGGTGAACAGAATTTCGCTTACGTCGCTATGCACTTGCATTCCCTTTTCGATAAGGCGCCGCACGAAATGCGCAGGCACCGATATGATTGTTCCAATTCGCAAAGTTTACCGCAAAGGCGGCGGGGTTCGTCGACGATACGGTAACGACACACAACTAAACCAGGTCGGGGAATTCCTTTATCAGGCGCTCGACGGGAAGGCCGATGACCGTGCTCTTGTAGCCCTCGATGCGGGAAACGAGCTTCTCGCCCTCGCCCTGCACCGCGTACGCCCCCGCCTTGTCGAACGATTCGCCGCACGCAAGGTACTCGCGGATGCGCTCGTCGGAAAGCTCGTGGAACGTGACGCGCGTCGTGTCGCAGAAGGTGCGGAAACCGAGCGACACGTTGCCCGAATCGCCTTCCGCGGCGCCCTCGGCAACCGGGTCGGCCTTCACCATCCACACCGAGACCGCCGTCATGACCTCGTGCGTCGCGCCCGACAGGCAGCGCAGCATGTGCGTCGCGTCGCTCGCGCTTTTCGGCTTACCGAAGATCGTGCCGTCCTTGACGACCATCGTGTCCGAGCCGATGACGATGAGCATGCCCTCGAAGGCGGGGTCGGAAAGGATTTCCTGCACGACAGCGCCGGCCTTGCGCTCGGCGAGCTTCTTGCACGCCTCGGCCGGGTTCGCGAGCAGGTCGGCGTCGAGCGATTCGTCGACTTCCGACGCGTGGACGTCGAACACGACGCCCGCCTCCTTGAGCAGCTGCGCACGGCGCGGGCTCGCGCTCGCCAGCACAACCTTGAAGGGCTTCGCCTGGGCGGCCGTCTGACCAGCCGCTTCGCTTTCCGTGCCGGCGACGGCGACGTTCGATTGCTGTTCCTCTATCATTTCTTCCTCCTTGCGCGAAACGCGCTCATGGGCTCCACCAACACGCCGCGCTTGTTCGCGCTCACGGCGATGTCGCCCTGGATGTTCGCTACGTAGCCGCTTTTCGGACGGCCATCTTCGAAGGCGGAAAGCACCGCTTCGACCGATGCCGTCTCGATGCGTGCGTCGGGCCCGAGCATGTTCTGCAGCGCGCCCGTGACGACGCGCCGCGCGATGGGATGCGCCACCTGGCAAAATGATGGCAGAAGGCGAAAGCCTTCCTGCCACGACGGGCTACTTCCCGGCACCTGTTCGCACCACGCGATGTGGTCGCGCGCCGCCTCGTCCGCGACGCCTTCGAGGTAGTCGTCCTCGTCGGCGATGAGGTTCATCGTGCGCGTGAGCGTGGAGAGCAGCTGCGGGTTGCGCTCGCGCGCCAGCGGCACGATCTCGTGGCGCACGAACGCACGGAAGCGGTCGGTGTGCGCGTTGGTCGCGTCCTCACGCCAGAGATGCCCTTCGGCGTCGACCGCGCACGGCGCGCCCGCTCGCTCGCGTTCCCGCAGGTAGTCGCGCAGATCTTCCCGCCCGACGTCGAGCAAGGGGCGCACCACGGGGCCGTTCTCGTAGCGCATCGAGCGGAAGCCCCCCGGCCCCGTCCCCACGATCGAGCGCATGTAGAAGCTCTCGACGCGGTCGTCGGCGGTGTGCGCGGTGAAGATACGTCCGTCGGCGATGGGCGCGCCCGCATGGCGGCAAAGGCTTTCGAGCGCCTCGTTCGCGGCCAGGTAGCGCTCGCTGCGCGCGACGGCCTCCATGTTGCCGCCCGTCCGCTCGACCTGCGCGGCCACGTCGACCTCGCACATGAACAGGGGGATCTCAAGCAGGCTCGCCAAGCTCTCGACGAAGTGCGCATCGGCGTCGGAATCCTCGCCGCGCAGGCAGTGGTTCACGTGGAGCATGGCGACCGTGCCGATTTCCCCGGCGCCGGCAAGCTCGGCCGCAAGGTAGGCGAGCGCCGTGGAGTCCGACCCGCCCGACACCATAAGGAGCACGGGGGTATCCGGCGTCGCCAACTCGTGCGAGCGAATCGCCGCGCGCATGCGGTCGAGCACGTTTTCGCTCATCGCGATTCCCCCTCCGAAGAGCGGGCGGCCGGCATGTCGCCGTCGGCGTCGTCGAACTCGACGGCGTCCCCATCAGGCGATTCGTCGGCAAATCCATCGAGTTCGCCATCTGCCGCGTCGGCGCCGTCTTCGTCATCCTCTTCGAAGCGCCGCGCCGCCGGGGAATCGGCCGGCTCGAGCGCGACGACGCACTCGATATGGTCGGTGTGCGGGAACATGTCGACGGGCTGCACCGCCACGACGCGGTACCCCTCGTCGTAGAGGAACTCGACGTCGCGCGCCTGCGTCTCGGGATTGCACGACACGTAGACGATGCGGGCGGGTGAAAGGGACGCGGCCGCGCGCAAAAAGCGCTCAGTCGACCCAGCGCGCGGGGGGTCCATGAGTATCACGAGCTCGCCTGCGTCTTCGGGCAGGCCCTCACGCGCAAGGCTCTCCATGAAGTCGGTCGCGTCGGCGGCGACAAACTCGGCGTTCTCGATGCCGTTGTGGCGCGCGTTCTGCTGCGCGTCGCGGATGGCGGCCTCCACGCTGTCGACGCCGATCACGCGCGCGGCACCGCTTTTCGCGGCAACGAGTCCGATGGTGCCCGTCCCGCAGTACGCGTCGATCGCGGTCTGCGTGCCGTCAAAGCGCGCCAAATCCATGGCGCATCGGTACAGAACCTCCGTCTGCGTGGCGTTCACCTGGTAAAACGACTTCGACGAGATGCGGAAGCTCAGCCCGCACAACTCATCTAAGATGAACCCGGGGCCGTACAGCACGCGTTCCTTGTCGCCGAGGATGACGTTCGTCTGACGTTCGTTCACATTCTGCACGACCGTCGTCACCTGGGGACAGCGGCGCAGAAGCTCGCGGCAGAACGATTTCGACGAGGGGAACTCATCGCTGTTGGTGACGAGCGTGACCAGCACTTCCCCGCTTTTATGCCCCACGCGCACCACCGCGTGGCGCATGAAACCGGTGCCCGTGCTTTCACAATACGCAGAGATGCCGTGTTTGCGCATGATGTCGCGCACCGCGAGCGTTACCTTCTTCGCCACCTCGTTCTCGATGAGACAATGCTCGGTCGGCACCAAGTCGTGCGTGCCGGCGGCGTACATCCCCGTGAGTATCTCGTAGCGGGCGGCGGGGCGCTTGCCCTTCGCCTGCGCCTTCCCCGCCCCGGCCTTCGACGACGCGGGGGAAATCTTCTTGCCGGGCGCGAAGGGGGAAATCACCTTGTTGCGGTAATGATAAGGGCCCTTCATTCCCTTGATGACCGAGAACGCGCGCTCGTCGGCAATACCGTCGAAGAGCCGCTCGATCGCCACTTGCTTGCGCACGAGCTGACGCTTGTACGGGACGGCCAGGTTCTTGCACCCGCCGCATCGCGCGTCGACTGGGCAGGGAGAATTCGATTTCACCTGATGGGAAGCCTGCTTTCCGCCCTTTTGACCCGCAGGCGCGCGGCGTTGACCCTCAGACGCGCGGTGCTGGTGCGAAGGCGCCGAAGCGTGGCCGCGGCCGCCTTTGCCCGTCGCGGGCTTTGCCTTCTTGCGACCCGATTCCTTCGCAGCTTTCTTCCCGTCCTTATGAGACGCCATTTCCCCGCCTTTTCTCACCTTCGGCCGCGCGCCGCGCGCCCGATTCACCCGATGTTCCCCTCATTGTGTCACAACAGCCGCCATGGCTAGCGTGTTCTTCAAACGAAGTTAGAAGCTCTACGGCTTGCATTTTTTACATGGTTCATAGCCGCGAGCCTTGGCTTCAGAAAGCGAAATAGGATGTTTTGACTTCTTCAAAGATGAGCAACCCTCGCGATGATATTTCTCTCCCGTATCGGTAATGTACACCGTTCGCTCATCAGCATTCGAAGACCCAGAGTCAACGCTCGACGAACTTGACGAACTCGATTCGTTCGCTGCCGCTGCCGCGACCGCGGCAGCCTTCTCTTCTTGCTGCTTCTTCGCAGCTGCAGCTTCTTCTTCCTGCTTCTTCGCCGCAGCCGCGGCCTCTTCTTCCTGTTTCTTCTTCTCGGCCGCCTCAGCTTCTTGCTTCTTCTTTTCTTCGGCTGCTTTCTTGTCGGCTTCTTCCTTAGCCTTCTTCTTGGCAGTCGCCTCTTCATCGATTCCCACCGTAATGCGCGCGGTCAGATCGCTCTTCCCGTCGAACGACTCAGTCGCACCGGATGCGACCTTATATACCTTCCCGCCATACGTCAAATAAGCATTCGCGATCGCAAATTCATATGTTCCCGCTTTGGCACCGTCGAGAACAACCTCGCTTCCTGGCTTTGCCTCGATTTCTTTGTTGTACGTTCCCCCATCTGACAGCGTCCCCTTCACCTGGACCGTCACAGAATCGGGAGAATAGCCGTCGTTGCCCTCAACGTACACGCTCAAATGGCCTACGGCCGTAAGCAGCGAGATGCTGAAAATCAATCCAAAAACGATATCCACTGCCGCAATAACTGCAACGGGTATTCTCGCCTTTATATATTCACGCGGAGTCTTACGCACAAGCGGTACCAAAAGAGCGCAGGCACCAACGCAAAGAGCTGCGATTTCCAGGAAGAGCGCTTTAACTCCGCACACAGCAAGCACGAATCCGATAATGGCAAGAACCATTGGATACCGATAGGCTGTTTGCACATAAGTGAGGGCCTCTTCCCCCGACGTTCCTTTCGGAGAAGTGCTCGCTTTATCGTTCTTCTTCAGTAACTTCATTCAATACCCCAGACGTTCGATCGGACTAATAACTCGCTACGAAAAAGGCTCAATCACCTTGAATATATCCGTTTTGGTTTTATTGCATCTATTCTCGAATTGCGCGCAAAAGAACTCGGCGTCCATTGACGAATAATCTACTTGATAGAATTTATTTCGCTCGAATTTAATTGAAACGATGTAGTCGTCATTCATTTCTCCCTTTTTATCGCGCCTTTGAGTGTAACCAGAAAGAACGATCTCTTTGATGCAGGGACTGATATTGAATAGATTTGCCCCGACAAATACTGCCACATTGAAAACGCAGCATGCGTAGTCTTCCCGCATGGCTTTCTGGCTTTTATCTCTCATCTTCAGATTGCCGCTCTTGAGCTGAACAGCCTCTTCATGGGGCAAATCCTCGATTTCAGGCAAATCGAGGTCGATTGCGAGCGTCTGTTCCGAAGCACGGTATTCGAATTGCGCCGCTATCTCAATCGGCAAATCGACTGCTTCGATCCATTGGGCGGCAGCTTTTTCTATCTCTTCCTGTTCGCCTCCGATCAAGGCTGAAAGATGCACCTTCGCATCGGTGTATTCCTTGAGGAACTGCGCATCCTTCTCTTCCTTGATTTTCGCCTGATCTCGCTCGTAGCTCTCTTTCGCCGCTTTCCATTCGTTCAATCGAGCAGAGAGCACATCGTTGAAATGCTCATTGAAGTACTGCTCCCTCTTCTTCCTCACCCCGAAGAATCCTTTTATGAGACGATCGGCTTCTTTCGATACCTCAAGTTGAACCTGGCGAGCATCGGGCTTCGGAGTCTCGAAGGGAAGAGCTTCATACTTTTCCAAAACGAGAGAATCGAGCGCATCTTGATAATAGCTCGCATCGACGACCTCGGGGGCACGACGAGCGAGATGAAGGAATGCCTCGTTTTCGGTACGATTTTGATTTACGACCGAGGCGGCATCCCGACGCTGCTGGTCTTTCAGTTCTGGCTTTAATTCACGGAAAGCCTTCGACCGCTTTATCGAATCGATTTCAGCCTTGTCGACGATTTCCCCGCCGCTTTTTGAGTAAAAATGATAGTTCCCTTCGTTATCAAGTTCTACTCGAGAGCACTGATAAAGCGGGTCTTGAAAAGAGCTGGCCGCTGGAGCCGGTTTCTTGCTTGGCTTTCCTTTTTCCTTCGATCCTCCCCCTATTTTCGTGCGATACGACAATCCGCTCCCCGGAATCCCCAGGTTGAGAAAAGCCCCACGCTTGCCGAGAGACACAGACGCACCGCGTCGACCGAGTGATAACCCCACGCCAGAGCCCGAGAAATTAACCCGCATTCCCTTACCAAGGCTCACGCTTTTTCGAAACCTCATGCCCATAAGACGAGCTCCTTTTGAGAAAAATCGTAATCAGCGACTATCGGTATCGTATCACATAGCACCCTTGGAGGTTACGGCTCGGCATCGGTTCGGGGGCAGGGGCGTTTCTCCTGGTAGGCTAGCGAATAATCCCTCGCGAAAGAGAGCCTATGAAACGTGGTCGCACGCTCATCGCAGCCGTCCTCATCGCCGCGTCCGTTATCGGCGCGTGCGTCTTCTACGCCCATTTCACCAACGCCAAGGTGTTCCGCGAAAGCGCCCAGCATCTTGAAGAGATATACGGACAGGTCGATAGCGCCCTCACCTCGTTCACCATCGACACGTGGAACCACCTTGGAACCTGGGACACCACGATCGGCCTCATCGAGGCCGCACGCGCCGAAGGTGCCTCCAAAAGCACGGGCAATAACGACGCAAGCGGTTCCCCCACCGTCGAGTCCTTCCTGGAAAACGAGCAGACGAAATGGGGCTTCACCTCGTTCTACTTCCTTCAGGGCAACCGCTATCGCACGCTTTCGGGAGAGACCGGCGCGTTCGAGACGGCCGGCCAGCTCGACGCGCTCGGCAATGGCGCGAAACACGCGGTCATCGACACGAAGCCCTGCGAAAGCGGTGCGCCCACGCTGTTCGCCGTGTCGGTCGCCCCGCAGGAATACGAAGGATTCCCCTATAACGCCATCGCCGTCAGCTACAATGCCGGCGACCTCACCTCGGCGCTCGACATCGGTATCTTCGGCGGCACTTCCACAAGCACCGTCGCCTACCCCGACGGCCGCACCGTCTTCACCACGAGCAAAAGCGACGCCTATCAGACGAACCTCATCTCCCACCTGGCCGAAAGCGCCGAGTTCATCGGAGGCGCGACCGCCGACGACATCGCAGCCGACATCGCATCGGGCGCACCGCGCACGGTGCGATACCAGGAAGGCGGCACCGCGTACTATCTTACCTACCGCCCCGTCGGCTTCCAGGACTGGATGCTCGTCGGAACCGTGCCCGCCGCCAACGTGAACGCGAACGTCAACGCCGTCCAGGCAACCACCGTGGCCGTCATGGCGTTCGTGTTCGTGCTGCTCGGGGGCGCGATCATCGCGGCACTTGCGAGCAATAACCGCCGCCGCGTCGACGCGAAGTATGCCGACCACCTCAAACAGGCGCTTGAACTGGCCAAATCGGCGAACGCCGCGAAGAGCAGCTTCCTCGCCAACATGTCGCACGACATCCGCACGCCCATCAATGCCATCATCGGCATGACGCGGATCGCGCAGGAAAACCCCGACGACGAGAAGAAGACGCAGGAGTGCCTGCGCACCATCGAAGCGTCGAGCGAGCACCTTCTCGGGCTCGTGAACGACGTGCTCGACGTCTCCAAGATCGAGAGCGGCGAAATCGACCTGCGCGAGGCACGCTGCTGCATCGACGACACCGTCGAAAGCGTGCTCTCCATCATCGAGCCCGAGGCCGCGAAGAAGGGGGTCACCCTCACCGTCGACACGTCGGAGGTTGAGCATCGCCTCCTTTCCGCCGACGAGCTGCGCGGGCGGCAGATCATGCTGAACCTACTGTCGAATGCGGTGAAGTACACCCCCGAAGGCGGCAACGTCCGCTTCACCATACGCGAGGTCACGCCGTTGAACCCCCATTTCGCACGGCTCCAAATCGTCGTCGCCGACACGGGTATCGGCATGCCGCCCGAATTCGTCGAGCAGATCTTCCAGCCGTTCGCGCGCGACGAGCGCGTCATCGCGAGGAACATCGCCGGCACGGGGCTCGGCATGACCATCACCAAGGCCATCGTCGACGCGATGGGCGGCACCATCGCCGTGAAAAGCGAGGAAGGGCGCGGCACCGCGTTCACCGTCGAGCTTGAGCTTCCCAAAGAAGACCCTCTCGTCCCCTTCTCGGGCAGCGATAAAGCGGGCGGAAGCGCAAGCAAGGGGGAAAGCAACGCGTGGAACCGCGCGAGCGATGCGTCTGAACTGGAGAAACAGCCCTCGCAACCCGTCGACGGCGAACGCGAACCAACCTGCGACCTTTCCCGCGCGTTTTCGGGCAAGCGCTTTCTCATCGCCGAGGACAACGTGATCAACCAGCGCATCCTCGCCGAGTTCATCAAGGCGCGCGGCGGCGAGGTTTCGTGCGTGAGCGACGGGGAGGAGGCCGTGCGTGCGTTTTCCGATGATCCGCCCGGCACCTTCGACGCCGTGTTCATGGATGTTATGATGCCCGTCATGGACGGGTACGCCGCCACCCGTGCGATCCGGGCGCTTCCCCGAAAGGACGCCTCGGGCATCATCATCCTCGCCGTCACCGCGAACGCCTACGCCGAGGACGTGGCGGCGGCGCTCGACGCGGGCATGGACGCCCACGTCGCGAAGCCCTTCAACATCGACGACATCGCAAGGACGCTTCTTTCCCTTGAAGAGCGTTGCGCCCGCGCAGGCGAACCCGGCAACGAAGCAAACCTTGGTTAAAAGGAAGGAACCTATGAACTTCATCGCACGTTGGCTCGCAACCGCCGTGGCCGTGGCCGCAGCGGCCTGGATCGTCCCCGGCATCGAGATCGTCGGCGGGCAGAGCGCCTGGATCTCCGTCGCCCTGTTCGCGCTTATCTTGTCGCTCGTGAACATCGGCGTGAAGCCGGTCCTGCAGATCTTGAGCCTGCCGATCACGTTCCTCACGCTCGGCATCTTCTACCTCGTGGTGAACGCGCTTCTCCTCTACCTCGCCTCGGCCCTCACGCAGGGGCTCTTCGGCGCGGGCATCGAAATATTCAGCTTCCTGTCGGCGCTTATCGCCTCGATCGTCATCAGCATCGTATCGTCGATCGTGAATTCGCTCATCGCCGACTAGCGCGCGGCGCGCGCCGGCAACGCGCGCGCCGCCTCGCAGCGGTTACAGCGCCAGGCGGTAGATCGCCTCGGCGTCCTTCATCGTGAGCTTCTTGAAGCTGCCGAACACGTCGCCTTTGTTCTTGCGCAGCGTGGGGGTCATCTTCTTAATGGCGCCGTCGATCTTGTCCTCGCCGATCCCGAGTTCGGTCAGGCTCGTCGGCATGCCGAGCGACGCGAAGAAGCGACGCGTTTCCCCAGCGGCGGCAAGCGCGTCGGCGCAGACGTCGCCCGTGGGGGCAAGCCCGAACACCTCGCGCCCGTAGTAGGCAAGGCGGCCGGGATTCTCCTTATGGGTGTACTCCATCCACGCCGGGAACATGCACGCGAGCCCCGCCCCGTGCGTGATCGTGGTGTCATACGCCGAAAGCTCGTGCTCGAGCGCGTGGGTCGCCCAGTCCTCATGGCGCCCCGCGCCGGCAAGCCCCTGATGGCAGAGCATCCCCGCCCACATGATGTTCGCGCGCGCCTCGTAGTCGGTCGGGTTCGAAAGCACGCGCGGGGCCTCGGCGCGCACCGTCTTCATGAGCGAGAGGTTCAGATTGTCCGTCACGGGAACCGCGCCCACGTCGTCGAAGAAGCGTTCGAGCAGGTGGCAGAACATGTCGGTGATGCCGGCCGCCGTTTGGAAGGGCGGCAGTGTGAAGGTGAGCTCGGGATTCATGAACGCGAGCTTCGGGCGCTGGTGCTCGTTGCCGTAACCGGTCTTCATGCCGAGCTCGTCGTTACTCACCACGGTGTTCTTGGACGCCTCGCTGCCCGCCGCGGGAATGGTGAGCACCACGGCGATGGGGAGCACGGTGGGATTCGGCTTCTTCGTCGTGAACAGCTCCCACACGTCCTCTTCGATGCACGCGCCGTTCGCGATGGCCTTCGCCGAGTCGATGACCGACCCGCCGCCGACGGCGAGTACCCAGTCGACGCCTTCCTTCTTGCAGAGCGCAACACCCTCGCGCACGAGCGTGATCTCGGGATTCGGCCGCACGCCGCCGAGTTCCACGTGCTCGATGCCCGCATCGTCGAGCGATGCGCACACACGGTCGAGCAGCCCGCTCTTGCGCGCGCTGTGGCCGCCGAAGTGGACAAGCACCTTATGCGCGCCGCGCTCGGCGAGCTTCGCGCCCACCTTCTTCTCGGCGGCGCGTCCGAACACGAACTGGGTCGGCGACATGAATTCGAAGTCTTGCATGCATTCCCCTTCTTCTCGTTTCCAGCCTGAAGCGCCGAGGAAACCCCTTTGCGTTGCCAAACCGTTGCGCAATGCGCACCGGGGCGCTACAGGCGCGACCTTACCGCCATAGTATACTTGGCAACGCAAACGTTTCCCGAAAGGAGAACACTCATGAGTTCCGACGCGAAAACCGTGCGAGGCCTGAGCATCGCCGTCGTCGTCCTGTCGGCGTTGAGCATCCTCGCCGTGATCCTCGGTTTTGCTGCCCTCGCCGCCCTCGGCGTGGTCGCGAACGACCCCTCGTTCGTATCCGAGCTGAACCACGAGCTGCAGGACGCCGCACAAGGCAACACGAACTACTTCGACGACGATTACGCCTACTACCAGGCGTTAAGCGGGACCGACGTCTCCACCGTCCTCGGCGTCGTCTTGGGGTTGGGCGCGTTCGCCCTCGTGTGGGGGCTCATCGGGTCGGTCGTGCCGCTCGTTTCGGGCATCCTCGGCATCCGCAACTGCGCGCGCCGCGAGAAGCTCAACATGACGTTCATTTGGGCGATCGTCGGCGCCGTCGCGGCGCTTCTCATGGGCAACCTCATCACCATGGCGCTGCTCATCATCTCGGCCGTTTACCTCAACAGGCTGAAGAAGGCGCCCGTCGAGCAGCCGCCTTACGGGTACAATGGCCAGCCTCCTTACGGCTACGGCCAGCCCTACGGCTACAACCCGCAGCAACCGTACGGGTACACGCCGCAGCAGCCCTCGAACTACGCCAACCCCCCGTACGGGCAGGCTCCCTACGGGCAG
>CAKUGU010000046.1 GCA_934654815.1 uncultured Ellagibacter sp. | reverse complement strand
GTATGGCAACATTCACGCTCTCGATATTTGCGCCTGCCAGGCTCGTGTTATTTCCCGTAACCGTTTCGGACTCAATATATGAAGAGTCGCTCAAATCGGGTTTCTCCGGCTCCGGGTCCTTGGGCAGCACGTCATAGCCGCCTTCCGAGGGGGTCTCGGGCTGGCTGGGGTCGCTCGGCGTGGGATCCGGGTCTGGCGTGGGGGTGGGGCTTGGATCGGGATCGGGGCTGGGCGTCGGCGGGTTCACCGGGTCGTCGCCGGGAGTGGGCGGCGTCACGGGGTCGTTCCCGCCGCCGGGGGTGCTGGGCTCGCCACCAGCTTCGCCGCCTTCGCCGCCAGGCAAGACGGGGCCGGTGATCGCGCCGTCCGCCGTGCCTTCGCCTTCTCCTGCGCCGGCGATAGTCGCCGTCTGAGCACCCGACCCGGTCACGTTCACGGCTGTGGTGCCGCTTGCGCCGTCGAGTGGCACGTCGCTGAAAGCATCCTGCGCCGTGCGGTCCATATCGGCGCTCTTGTCCTGGTCGGCGACATCGTCATCGTGGCGGTTCGCCTCGGCGTCGGTGTCGGTCGGGTTCGCGCGGTAGCCCTTGTCCGCATCGTTTTCGCCCTGGCCATAGGCCGAAACGTACGCCTTCGGGTCGAACGAGACATCCGCCTGGGCGAGCGCCGCCGCCCCGACGCCGAACGCGCCGACGACGGCGATGGACGCCGCAGCTGCAACGACCTTGGTCGATGCAGCCGATGCGATGCGTGTCGGGGGATACCATTTCGGGCTCATCGTCTTCTCCTTCTAAAGCACGTCGACGAACGTGCGGCGCAGGCGCGCCGCCGTGGTCTTCGCGGGGGGCATTTCGTTGTGCAAGCGCTCGCCGAAGCGGCGCAGGGTTCTCATCTCGTGGGGCTTGAGCGTCCGAGCCCCGAACGTGTAGCGCTGGTAGAGCGCGATGGCGCGACGGTACTCGCGCACGTCGATTTCGGGGAAAGCGCGCTCGAAGCCCTCCTCGCACGCAAGCGGGCTCTTCTCGTCGAACGCGGGAACGGAGCTGCGCATGACGACCGTCAGGTACCGGTAGAGCGCCGGAACCGAAACCTCCTGGTCGTCGCTTGCAATCCTCTCGCGCCTTCGGCGTATCCTCGCCGCGCGCTGCGCGCAGGCGGCGGCCACGCAAAGGACGCATAGGCACGCAAGCACGATCGCGCACACGAGCACGACCTGTCCCGGCTGCAAGTCTGTTACTGGCTCGTCGTCTTCTTCCTCGTCGCCGTCGACTTGGCCCGACACCGACCTCGACTGCAAAACCTCGTTGTCCGCCCCGCTGCTTTTCGCCTCGGCGACGTCGATGACCGAGTCGGCCTCGAGCGACTGCGCGTAGAACCCGGGCGTGACCTCGACGGGCGTCCAGCCGACGCCGTCCAGGTAAACCTCTGCCCAGGCGTGCGCGTCCTCGCTTGCGAGCGTGAGCGGCTCTCCCGTCTGAACGGCCTGCGCGATGTCGGCCTGCGTCGCGCGGTAGCCCTCCGCGTAGCGCGCGGGAATGCCCTGCGAGCGGAAGGCAAGCACAGCTGCCGTCGCGAACGAGGCGGAATTGCCCGCGCGCGCTTCACCGAACAGCCACTCGGCGTAGGGGACGCTCGCATCGGGCGTCTTCGGCGAGGTCGTGTAGCTCGCAAGCGTTTCCATCATGGTGCGCACGCGGCTGATAACGGCATAATCTGACACATCGGCGCTATCATCCCAGGTCGCGTCGTCGAAGAAGAACTTCTTCACCGCAGCTGCGTCCTCGTCGCTGATATCAAGGTACCTATCGTGGACGAAAGCCGAGTACACGCTTTCCGCCGACACATAAGGGCTTGTCGAGGAATCGAGCCAACTTGCGTCGGCGAGCGTGTCCGCCGCCGAGACGTCGTCCATTGTGAAGCGGTACGACCCATCGCCGACGAGCCCTGCGCGCAGTGCGCCGTCCGATGACGTACTCGCGCTCGCGCCGGAAAGGTCGCGCAGCGTGTAGGGGACGTACAGGTAGCGGTTGCGCGTTTGCGACGCGTCGACGGTGACGCCGACCGTGCTCGGCTGCGCTTTTCGGCCGGCTTCGGCACTTGCGTCGTCGAACGCCGCGCGCTGAGTCGCGCACGGCACGCCCATGCTCGCAAGCCAGTCGGTCATGTGCGCCCATTCGCCCTCGTAGGCGTTGTGGCCAAGCGCGCTCCATGCCCCGTCCTCGTACGTCGCGCCCACGAAGCCGCGCAGCAGCACGTCGTTTGCGACCGTATTGTCGAACGTGACCGTAAGCTCGCCGTCACCCCTGTTCATCTTCGCAGCCTCGGCAAGATCGCCCTCGGGCACCGACCCCGTGCCGTAACGCACGTCGTCGACCGCCTGGCGCATCGCGTGGTGCGCCTCGTCGATCACCGGCGCAGGCGACCAGAGCATCGTGCAGGCGAAGAAGATGCCGCAGCAGCCGATGACGCCCACGCTCATGCTCATGGCGAGCGTGCTCGCGGAATACGACGATCCGCGCAACTGCTGCCAGCGGCAGTGCAAAAGCCAGCTCGCGATGCCGACGCAGCTTCCCGCGATGCTGAACCCGAGCGAAAGGCGCACGGAAACGCTGCAGAGCGCCACGAGCAGAAGAAGCGACGCACCCGTCGAGCGGAGGCGCGCGGCGAACCACGCGATCTCCGCGGAAACGAGGCCCAGGCACACGGCGAACACCGCGTCCCCCGCGACGATCCCGGTTTGCGAGATAAGGGGCACGTACGCGTCGAACGCGTCGTCGTAATGTGAGATCACGCTGTTGCACACCGAGAAAAGCCCCTCGCGCGCGCCGGGGATCGCGAGCATGGCGGCAAGCGACGCGGCGACGACGCACACGGCCGCCAACCGCACGGCGCCCAAGGCGCGCGACGCGCTTGCGGCACCGAGCGCCGCTGCGACGACGACGGCGATCGCGAGCGAGGTCGCAAGCGCGCTGGTGGTCAGGCCGCCCGCGACCAAAAGCGGGGTGACGCACGACATGAGCGCGGGGCAGAGCGCCGCCGCGACGACGTTCGCGCGCTCGGCGGCGGCGCGGCCTTTCGCGCTGTGCGCGGTCAAGATGCGCTGCTTGTCTTCGGGAATGGGTTTCGCAAACGGCGCCACGTTAGAGCTCCAAACTCTTCACGCGTTCGCCGACCTCGTCGGCGGGCAGGTGGGTCAGGCGGTAGCCCGCCTGGACGTCGAGTCCCGAGTAGCCCTTCGGGCTGATGTGGAACACGCTTAAGTCGACGAGAAGGCCGAGGCTCGCGAAGAGCGCCTCGTCATCGCGATCGGTGACGAGCACGAGCTTGGTTACGTTGCGGGTGCGCAGATGCGCCTCGAGTCGCTCGATGTCGAGGGCGCCCTCCCGGGAAAGCGGGATGGACACGAGCCCGTCGAGCGCCTCGTCGTAGCTTTCGCGGCTATCGATCGAGCAGACGCTCGGCGAGCCGTCCGCGCCGATCCGGGCGCACGTATGGCAGATGCCCTCGCGCAGAAACGCGAGTCCCACCGACGCGGCGATCGAAAGCGTGGCGTCGAGCACGCTTACCGCCTGCTCGTCCTGCGCGTCGCATGCATGGGCGTGGACGGCGATCATGACGTCGTAATCGGTGGGGTGAGACGGCTCGCGCACCATGAGGTCGTCGAAGCGCGCGGAAAGCTTCCAGTGCACCGATTTCATCGAGTCGCCGTCGCGGTATTCCCGCGTCTCGAACACCTCGGTCGGGTCCTGGCCGTGCCGGTAGGGGTCGTAAGTAGCGCCCTGCGCGCTTGCGCGGTCGGCTCGCGCCATCTGCACCGCCACATCGATGATCGGCGGGTACACGCTATACGACGAGGCGTGCGAGATGCGGGAAAGCGGCACGGCACGGAAGCCGAACACGTCCGCCACCTGGCACGACGCGAGCCTGAGCGACACCCTCCCGCAGCAGAGGGCCGAAAGAGGCAACGTGAAGCGTTCGGGCGTGCCCATCGCGGGGGCGAGGCTCACCGGCATGCGCTCGACCGTTCCCGTAAGCTCGTTTTCGCGCTCGAGCGCAAGGTCGATGCGCCCGCGGAAGAACACCGGGCGCGACACCTCGATCTCGACGAGCAGGTCCGTGCCGGCAACGGTCGACTCCTTGTGCGAAAGCGAGATGTCGGTGCGCGCCATGGTCGCCCGCCCGATGAGCTGGCTCGCGAGCGGGATGCAGAGCGTGCACAGGGCGAGCGCGAGCGCCGCGGCGCTGTTCGACACCACGAACAGGCACACGGAAAGCGCGAACGCGACAACGCCTATGATCCGATTCAGATGCATGCGTGAGGTGGGCTTCCGGCGTCGCCCTTAGGCGCGTCCGCGGACTTCGCCCAGGGAAGGGGCCTCGACCTCGCGCATGACCTCGTCCAAGATGGCGTCGGCGTCGACGGCCTCGATGCGCGCCTGGGGGCGAAGCACGAGCCTATGCGCGCAGGTCGCCTTGAACACCTCGCGCACGTCCTCGGGGATGACGAAGTCGCGCTCGCGGATGAGGGCGCAGGCGCGGGACATGCGAGTGAGCGCGAGGATGCCGCGCGGACTCACGCCGACTTCCACCAAATCCATCGCGCGCGTCTTCTCGCAGAGCCGCACGATGTAACCGAGCACCGCGTCGGTCACCGTGACGTTGCCGAGGAAGTTCTGCACCTCGATCAAGTCGTCGCGCTCCACCTTCGCCTCGATGCTGTCGAGCGGGTTGTCGTAGCGCTTCGCCTTCAGGATGCTGATCTGGTTTTCCGTGGAAGGGTACCCGATGGACAGCCGCACCATGAAGCGGTCGAGCTGGCTGTCGGGCAAAGGCTGCGTGCCGGCAGAGCCCACGGGGTTCTCGGTCGCGATGCAGATGAAGGGGCGCGGCACCGGGCGCGTCGTGCCGTCGACGGTGACCGCGTGCTCCTCCATGACCTCGAGCAGCGCCGACTGGGTCTTAGCGCTCGTGCGGTTGATCTCGTCGCCGAGCAGAAGGTTGCAGTTCACAGCACCCCACGCGAAGCGGAACTCGCCCGAGTCGCGATCGTACATGGTGAACCCGGTGATGTCGGAGGGCGTGGTGTCCGGCGTGAACTGGACGCGCTTGTACTCGAGGCCGAGCGCACGCGACAGGGCGAGCGCGAGCGTGGTCTTGCCGGTGCCGGGCGCGTCTTCGAGAAGGATGTGCCCGCCGGCGTAGATCGCCATGAGCGCCTGCTCGATGACCTCGCGTTTCCCGATGAGCGCGCGCCCCACTTCGGCGATGATGGCTTGCGATTGTTCGACGATCACGGTTGGTCCCTTCTGTAGGCGGACTCGGCAGCCGCGGCTGCGAGCTGGGATTTCAGTTCGGGGATTTCAATGGGTTTGCCGGCGTGCCCGTTCATGCCGGCCTCGCGCGAGGCGCGCGCGTCTTCCACGTAGTTGTTCGCGGACAGCGCGATGATGGGAACGGTCGCGGCGTCGGGCCGCAACGTCGCGCGGATGCGGCGCGTGGCCTCCCACCCGCTATAGGTGGGCATCTGGATGTCCATGAGGATGGCGTCGTAGGTGTAGGGCTCCGACTTCTCGAACATGTCCACCACGACCGGGCCGTCGTTGGCCACATCGACCGTGACGCCGAGCGAGCCGATGATCTCTTCTGCGATCATGGCGTTGAGCTCGTTGTCCTCGGCCAGGAGGAACCGCTTGCCGTCGAAGTCGTAGTCGGGCACGGTCTCGTCTGAGCCGGCGGCCGTTTCGAGCGTGGCGTTCTCGCTTGCAAGCTGGTCGATCTGCTCGGACGTCGCCACGTCGAAGGGGAGATAGACCGTGAAGTCGCTGCCACGCCCGAGCTCGGTGTCGACCACGATCTCGCCGCCGGCGAGCTCGACGAGCGCGCTCGTGATGGCCATGCCGAGGCCCGTGCCGCCGAAGCGCCGGGCGATGGTGCGGTCTTCTTGCTCGAAGGGCTTGAAGATGCGGCTGATGAACCGCGGGTCCATGCCCTTTCCCGTGTCGCGCACGCGGATCATGTAGCTGACCGAGTCGTCTTTGCGATACATCTCGCGGAAAGTGACACTGACCTGGCCGCCCGCGCTCGTGAACTTGAGCGCGTTCGACACGAAGTTGACGATGACCTGGTTCAGCCGCATGCGGTCGCCGACGAGGAAGACGTTCTCGCAGTCCTCGAGCGCGACCGTGAAGGCGAGCCCCTTGTCCTTCGCCTGCGCCTCGAACATGTTCGTGAGGTCGTTCGCGACGAGGCGCATGTCGAACGGGAGCTTCTCGAGCTCGACGTGCCCGCTGTTCAGGCGGCTCATGTCGAGCACGTCGTTGATGAGCGAGAGCAGATACGCCGACAGCTCGCTCGCGCGCGACAGGTCGTCGACGAGCCGGTCGGGTTCGGCGGCGTGGTCCTTCGCGAGGAGGATGAGACCCTTGATGCCGTTCAACGGTGTGCGGATCTCGTGGCTCATCTGGCTCATGAAGTCCGCACGGCTCTCCACGACCGCGAGCGCATGGTCGCGCTCAGCGCGTGCCTCGTCGATGAGCTCCTGCTCGGAGGTGACGTCGACAAGCGACGCGAAGATGGTGCCGTCCGCAGGCGTGAGCGTTGCCCGGAAGTGCTTTCGCGCGGACGCGCCTTGCGTGCCCGCACCGGGCATGAGGTAGGGGAAGCGGAACGTAAGCGCCTCTGCGCGGTCCCACTTTTCGCACTGGCGTTTCACGGCAAGGCGGCTTTCGTCCGGGATGAAACGCAAAAGCGTTTCGACGTCGTCGACGAGCCGCTCGGCGTCGACGCCGAAGACGCGTTCGAACGCGGGGGAGATGTAGATGGGGTAGAGGTCGCTTTCGCGGAACAGGACGGAGACGGAATCGGCCGCGTCGCGGCATGCGTCGGCAAACGCGCGTGCGCCTTCGACCTGCTCTTTATTCTTATTTCCGAATAAACCCATGCTCCCCCATCCAATCCTACCCATTATCGGGGACGGTGGGTAAAAAGGCAATGAAGCCCCCTTGTTATTCGCATCCTTTCTATAAGGTAGCGCCGGAGCCGACCGCGCGCGAAGTTTCTGCGGCGTTTCCGCCGAAGAGGGGGCAGACGCGCGCGCATGCGCTAGACTGAACGTAACCCATTCGTTCGAAGGAGCAGCATGACTGATCGCGATATGCGCGCCGAGCTGGCGCATTGGATGGAAAACGTCGACGACGCCGAGCTTTCCGCCGAGCTTGGGAAACTCGCCGTGGCGGCGGACGCAGGCGACGCGGATCCCATGACCGACGCGTTCTTCCAGGACCTCGCCTTCGGCACGGCGGGGTTGCGCGGCGTGCTCGGCGCGGGCACGAACCGCATGAACGTCTACACGGTCGGCCGCGCCACGCAGGGCTTCTCGGACTATTTGAACGCCACGTTCGACCACCCCTCGGTCGCGATCGCGCGCGACAGCCGCAACAAGGGCGAGGAGTTCGTCCGCCGCGCTGCCTCGATCTTCGCGGCGAACGGCGTCACCGCCTACGTGTATCCGCGCATCTCGCCCGTCCCCACGCTTTCCTGGGCGGTGCGCGATCTGGGTTGCTCGGGCGGGGTGTGCGTGACGGCGAGCCACAACCCGGCGCCCTACAACGGCTACAAGGCCTACGGCCCCGACGGGTGCCAGATCACGAGCGAGGCCGCGGCCGCCATCTCCGCCGCCATCGCGCGCACCGACACGTTCTCGGGCGTGAAGTCGATGGATTTCGACGAGGCGGTCGCACGCGGGCTCGTGAAGTGGATCGACGACGCGGTGCTCGAGCGGTACTACGACGCAGTGCTCTCGAAATCGGTTAGTAATCTAACCGCCGAGGAAGTCGCGAAAGCCCCGCTCAAACTCGTGTACACGCCGCTCAACGGCACGGGACTCATCCCCGTGACAACGGTGCTCGAACGCGCGGGCATAACCGATGTCACCGTGGTTCCCGAGCAGCGCGACCCCGACGGGAACTTCCCGACGTGCCCGTACCCGAACCCGGAGATCCGCGAGGCCATGCAGAAGGGCATCGAGCTTTCCGAGCGCGTGCATCCCGACCTCCTGCTCGCCACCGACCCCGACGCCGACCGCGTGGGCGTGGCCGTGAAGGAGGGCGACGACTACCTGCTGCTCACCGGCAACGAGATGGGTGTGCTCTTGCTCAACTACGTATGCCGCATGCGCGCCGCGCGCGGGGAAAACCTCGCCGACAAGGTGGCGGTCACCACCATCGTATCGAGCGCCATGGTCGATGCGCTCGCCGCGAAATACGGCTTCGAGCTGCGCCGTTGCCTGACCGGCTTCAAATACATCGGCGACATCATCACCGAGCTTTCCGACGCTGGGCAGGCCGACCGCTTCATCTTCGGCTTCGAGGAGAGCTACGGCTACCTTTCGGGCGACCACGTGCGCGACAAGGACGCGGTCAACGCGAGCCTGCTCATCTGCCAGATGGCGCAGGATTACAAGCTTATCGGGAAGAGTCTCGCCGACGCGATGCGCGATCTGTACACCGAGCACGGGTACTGGCTGAACCGCACGGTTTCGGTGGCGTATCCGGGCGCCGAAGGCGCGCAGAAGATGGCGGGCATCATGGCGCGCCTACGGGAAGCGGCGCCGAGCGAGCTTGCCGGGCTTGCCGTCGAGAACGTCGTCGACTACGAAGGCGGGGTTTCGGGCCTGCCACCCGCGAACGTCGTCGAGCTGCGCCTTGCGGGCGGCAACAAGGCGATCGTGCGCCCGAGCGGCACCGAACCCAAGATCAAGCTCTACGTGTTCGCGAAGTCCGAGAAGCGGGAAGACGCAGAAGCGCTCCTCGACGAGATAGAAACGGCCGGCAGGAAGCTTCTGGCGTAAGGAAGCGTTCGGACAAGCTCGCGGGTGGGCTCGCCTTACGAGGTACCTCGCTGCCCGGGGGAACAATGGCTCGCGCTTGCGCGGCACGAGCCTATGACCTGCGCCGTTGCACGAGTCATGCTATAAGCAAGGCAGAGGCGCTTCGCACGCGATGCGCCTCTGCGGTCAATTCGGCCTCTGAGCACATTGGCATGTTCGGGCGATGTGCCGAGTACCCCTCATCTCACCTGGTTTTTCGTGCGTTTGTCGTGTTGTGCGCGTTCGGCGGCGCCTGCATCGGCTAAGCTTACGGCCGATTCACGTAGCATATGAAAGGGAACCCTCATGCATCCTTGCGCCGATGCCGCCGCATACATCGAAGCGAAGTCAACCGCAGCTGGAGAAAAAACCGCAGGCCAGGTGCGCGATTCCGCCCATGCCGCCGAACCCACTATCGTGGAATGGCGCAGGCTCTTCCACCGCCACCCCGAGCTTTCCGGCCACGAGTCGCACACGCAAGACATGATTTGCGCCGAGCTCGATGCACTCGGGGTCGACTATCGCCGCCTTGACAACAACGGCATCATCGCGACCGTTCGCGGCACGGCGGCGGGCGCCTACGATGCGGCGGGCGTGCCTGCCCGCCGCATCGCCTTGCGGGCCGACATGGACGCGCTTCCCGTGACCGAGCAGACAAGCGCCCCTTTCGCCTCCGAAAACGAAGGCGTCATGCACGCCTGCGGCCACGACGCCCATATCGCCATGATGCTCGGCGCGACCCGCATCCTTACCGGCCTCGCGCCGCAGCTCAAAGGCGAGGTCCGCATTCTTTTCCAGCCCGCCGAGGAAATCTCGATTGGCGCGCTCTCCATGATCGACGCGGGCGCCCTTAACGGCGTCGACGCCATCTACGGCGCGCACATCTGGAGCGAGGTCGACGCGGGCACGATCTCGTGCGCCCCCGGCCAGCGCATGGCGAACACCGATTGGTTCCGCATCGATATCGAGGGCGTCTCCGCGCACGGCTCTATGCCGCACAAGGGCGTCGACGCCGTCGTTGTCGGCGCGGAAATGGTGAACGCGCTTCAGGTCCTGGTCAGCCGCGACGTGTCGCCCTTCGACCCGGTCGTCGTCACGGTGGGGGAGTTCCACGGCGGCGAGGCGCGCAACATCATGGCCGGCCGCGCGTACCTCACCGGCACCGTGCGCACCTGGACCGAGCAGTTGCGCCGCGAAGTGCCCGACCGTCTCGAGCGTATCGTGCGCAAGGTCGCGGGCGCGTTCGGCGCGAAGGCGAAATTCACGTTCGAGGAGGGCAACGCCGGCCTCGCGAACGACCCCGTGTGCGCGGAGGTCGCCCGCCTTTCCGTCGTCGATGTGCTCGGCGAGGACGCGGTGTCGGGCTACCGCGGGACGCTTTCAGGTGAGGATTTCAGCGAGTACCTGAACGTCGTGCCGGGCGTGTTCTGCTTCGTCGGCGCGCGCAACCCGGAAGTGGGGGCGACTCACCCGCAGCACAGCTGCTTCTACGCCATCGACGAGAGCGTGCTCGCGAAGGGAAGTGCCGTCGCGGCACAGTGGGCGTGCCGTATGCTGACTGCGGAATAGGGCTTGCTGGCAAAAACCGGGCGCGAGTTGATTTTCCTCGGGTTTTTCCTGCTCCTCGCGCCATCCGCCTGCCCGCGCTAGTCCCCCTCGACCAGGTCCAGCAGCTCCTCGCGGTTCTTCACGCCGAGTTTCTTGTACACGTTGTACGTGTGCGTCTTCACGGTATGGCTCGAGATTCCGAGCTTGTTCTGGATATGCTCGGTGCCGCGCCCTTTGGCCAGGAGCATGAACACCTCCGTCTCGCGGGCCGAGAGCTTCGCCCTTTCGGCGACCTGGGCGCATCGCGTTTTCCAGCGACCGTGCTCCGCCTGCTCGGCGATGGCTCTCGCCTGCGCAACGGCGGCGTCCGCTTCCGCCTGCGCATCGACCATGCGGCTTTGCGTGAGCGTGGTGAGCACCGCCAGCACGATGACGAGGGCGAGTGCCACGGCGGAAAGGACGTTCGGGCTGAATACCCCCGTCAATCCGGGAATCAAATCGAGCGCGAAACCGATGGCGATGCCGCCGGCGAGCGTGGTCTGGCTCATGCCGACGAAGTACAGAGACGCGGCTCCACGCTCGTGCGCTCCTTTGACTTCGAACGCGATGCTCACCAGCACCAAAAATGAGAAGCACCCCAGGATGAGCAGGTTGCATGCGGTGAAAAGCCAGCCTTCGCTGTTTGTGAACGACAACGGGACGAGCGCCACGACGAAGACGGGGAAGAGCATCCTCAAGACGGTGCTCTGTTGCACGCGTCCGCGCGAGCGCCGAGCGAACAGGTAGGCCGCCGCAGCGCCGACCGTCAGAAGCACGGTGCAGCCGCATGACGCCGCCATGCCGTGCCCCACCTGCAGGACGTTTCCCGCGCCGACGCCGAACACGACGCCGTAAATCACATTGACGATGCCGAACGCCCACGAAAGCTGCGCGTTTTTGCGCGACTCGGCGAGTGCTATGCCGTCACCGGCCGCGGGCCGAAGGGGAAGCGCGCCGCCTTCCGCATTTGCTTCAGCGTCGTTTCGCCGTGTGAGCTCCGCAAACCCAAGGCACGCGAGTGCGATCGCCGCAAGGAAGAGGCGTGCCGCCCCATCGCCCATGGCATCCAAGCCAAGGGCGAGGACGCTGCCTCCGACCGCCGATGCGGAAAGGGATGCGATCAAGGTTTCGCGCCCCAACAAGGCGACGGAGGGAACCCAGAGGAAGAGCAGGCATGCGGCCCCGACGCCTCCGAGAGCCTCCACGGCGATCTCGGCCCACAGGGGCGCGCCGAACCCCGCGCTCATTGCCGCTCCCGACGCCGCGAACGCGAAGGCGCTTACCGCGACGAGCACCTTCGCGTTGCCCGCCACCCGCTTCCCCATAACGCCGAACGGCAGATGCGCGACGAAGCAGGAGAACAGCGCGAAGAATGCGAAGAACGAGATGCGGCAAACGATCGGCCCCCACCAAACGCCCGAAGCGCCAGCCGGCGCGCCGAAGGGCGCAAGCCCGGAAAACAGGCAGCACCAAAAGAGGGCAAGTCCGCCGGAAAACGCGGCGACTTGCAGAAAGTTGACGCCTTGACCTGGCTCAACTTCGCTTCTCATACTTTTTTCCATAGTCTCATCCATCCCCTTTATCCCCCATAAAGCCGATGAGGCTTTTCGAAAACCGCGCTATCAGGCGATTTTTTCCATAATACGAGGCCCCTATCGTCGGGGCAAGCGAATACGCGCTTCCCTTCGAAGCCCGCTTACCCGCCGATGCGGGCCGAAGGGAAGAGGGACTCCAAGGAAAGCCCCGTGCGTATGCGAACATGAGGAGGAATCATGGGGGAGAAGTATCATGTCGTCGAGCATGAGAAGCCGTTCAAGTACACCGAGGGCGATCTCGATGTGACGCGCGGCTGCGCCTGGACGGGCCCGGGCTGCCACCTCGGCTGCGGCGTCATCATGTACACCGACCACGACGGCAAGTTCGTGAAGTGCGAAGGCGACCCGGAAGATCCGTGGACCGACGGGCGTTTGTGCATGCGTTGCATCGACGCGCCCGAAGTGACCAACCATAAGGACCGCCTGCTCTACCCGATGAAGCGCGCCCGCGAGGACCGCGGAAAGGACAAGTGGGAGCGCATCACGTGGGACGAGGCCTACGACCTCATCACCGAGAAGTTCATGGACATGAAGGAGAAGTACGGAGCCGAGTCGGTCATCTTCGCCCAAGGCACCGGCCGCGACATCGCCGCGTACATCACGCGTTTGTGCTGGTCGTTCGGCAGCCCCAACTACACGGGCCTGCTTTCGGGACAGGCGTGCTACCTGCCGCGCATCGCCGGCATGGCGGCGACGACGGGCGCACCCTGGATCCCTGACGCCGCCCAACAGTTCCCCGAGCGCTACGACCACCCCGACTACGAGGTTCCTGAAGTGATGTTCATCTGGGGCAACTATCCCTTGAAGTCGAATATCGAAGGATTCTACGGCCACTGGGTGATCGACCTCATGAAGCGCGGCATGAAGATCGTCACCGTCGACCCGAAGGTCACCTGGCTCGCGTCGAAATCCGAGCTTCACCTGCGCGTCCGCCCCGGCACCGACGCCGCGCTCGCACTCGGCATGATGAAGGTCATCATCGAGGAAGACCTCTACGACCATGAGTTCGTCGAGAAGTGGTGCTACGGCTTCGACGAGCTGGCCGCCCGCGCCGCCGAGTTCGACGCCAAGCGCGTGTCGGAAATCACCTGGGTGCCCGAGGACAAGATCGTCGCCGCGGCGCGCCTGCTCGGCAACGCGAAGAACTCCACGCTGCAGTGGGGCGTCGCCGTCGACATGACGCGCGAGGCCATGCCCGCAGGTCAGGCCATCCTCGCTTTGTGGGAGATCACGGGCAACATGGAACGCCCGGGCGGCATGATCGTGGCGCCCGAGATCCTATCGGTCGCTGGCGGCTGGGGCCACGACATCTTAGGACCCGAACAGGAAGCGAAGCGCATCGGGATCAAGGACTACCCGCTCTACAACTTCGGTTTCGCGGTGTCGCAGCCCGACGAAACGGTGAAGACCATCGAGACGGGCGTGCCCTACGAGATCCACGGCGCGTGGCTGCAGACCACCAACCCCATCGCCTGCATGGGCGCCGACCCGCAACGTTTGTACAAGGCCCTGAACAAGCTCGACTTCATCGTGGTCGTCGATTTGTTCAAGACCCCGACCATCGCCGCCTTGGCCGACGTCGTTCTTCCCGCGCAAACCTTCGCCGAGCGCAACGGCATCGCGTTCGTATCGGGCGCGCAGCGCGGAAGCACCATCAACAAGGTGACGCATGTAGGCGAGTGCAAGTCCGACATGGAAATCAACCTCGAGCTCGGGCGCCGCTGGAACCCCGAAGCCTGGCCGTGGGACAACGTCGACGATATGTTCACCGACATGCTGAAACCCACCGAGATGTCGTTCGAGGAGCTGCAGAAGGTGGCACCGGCCTATCAGCCCATCGAGTACTACCGCTACAAAACGGGCAAGCTGCGCCCCGACGGGCAGCCAGGCTTCAACACGCCGACCGGCCGCATCGAGCTGTGGAGCAACTTCTACAGCCGCGCAGGGCTCGACCCGTTGCCCTACTTCGAGGAGCCCGAACCCGGCCCCGGGTCGACCCCCGAGCTCATGGAGGAGTACCCGCTCGTCATGACATCGGGCGCACGCTTCTGGGGCATGTTCCACTCCGAGCATCGCCAAATCGAGCGCATGCGCCACTACCGCCCCTGGCCGCTCGTCGACATCCACCCCGACACCGCCGCGAAGTACGGCATCAAGGACGGCGACTGGGTATGGCTGGAAGGCCCGATGGGCCGCGCCAAGCGCAAAGCGAAGCTCACCGCGCAGATGGACCGCCGCATCGTGTCGTGCGACCACGGCTGGTGGTTCCCCGAGGGCGACCCCGAGAAGTTCTACGACGTGTTCGACCTCAACATCAACAACACGCTCCCGTGGATCCCGGGCAAGAGCGGCTTCGGCTCGAACTACAAGAGCTCCATCTGCAAAATCTACAAGGTCGAGGGGGAATAGATCATGGCGAAGTACGGACTTTTGGTTGACGCGCAGTGGTGCTCCGGGTGCCATAGCTGCGAGATCGCATGCCAGATGGAGCATGGGCTCCCGGTCGGCGAGACCGGCGTGAAGGTCGTGAAGATCGGCCCATGGGCCATCGGCGACGAGGCCGACGAGAACTGGCAGTTCTCCTACCTGCCCATTCCCACCAAGCAGTGCGACACCTGCGCGAAGCGCCGCGGACTCGGCAAGGTTCCCACCTGCGTGCAGCATTGCCAGTCGAAGTGCCTGGAATTCGGCACGGTCGAGGAACTTTCGGCGCGCATGGACGAGAAACAGAAGACCTTGTTCGTCGTGGCCTAAGGCGCGCAAGACGATGACGTTGCCGGGCTGCGGACGTGTTCCGAGCGCCGTCCGCGGCCCGGCGCATAAGGGGGCATCATGCATTCGAAGAAGTACTACATCGTGTACGGCCTGTTCTTTTCCCTGATAGTGGCGGCGATTCTCTGCCTGTGCCTCACCATCGCGCAGGGCGTGCCGCATATCGACCCCGTGTTCTGGGCGATGAGCTTCGCAGTTGCGTTCGTCACGTCGTTTTTGGTGACGTCGGTGCTGCCGCTCGCGAAGGTCTCGGCGGCATGCGCCGTGTACTTCGACGCGCGGCCGGGAGGCGTCGCGTTCCGGCTTATCCAGAACGTGTTCTTCTCCACGCTGATCATGCTGTTTTTGGGCGCGGTCATGACCTGCTTCATGACGGGCGTGGGCGAAACGCAGGCGCTGAACGCCATAACGGGGCAGATGGTGGGCGTGAACGTGTTTGACCGGTTCGTGGCGCTGTGCATGCAGTTCTGGCCGACTATCGTCGTTGTGGCGTTTCTGTCCGACCCGTTGGCGGGCGGCATCGCCGGTGCGCTTGTGAAGGAGAAGTCCGGTGGGGAAGACGACCGGTAGCGGTTTGCGGCAAGATGAAGGCCCCTTGCAGCTATGGTACGAGGGGCCTTCGGGGACGGCTTCGTCGTGCGGCGCCTCGACCGAGCGGGGCGAACAAGCAGGCGACGTCGACGCCGACGAGGTGCGAAAGACGATCGACGCGGTGACGGGCGCCACCTGGGGCACGCGCAACCGCATCATGGCGGGGCTGTTCCAGCGCGATTTGCGCACACGCGGCGACGATATGCCCGCGTTCGCCCCGCCGGGCGAAGACATCCCGCGATAGAGAGCGCCCGCGCCCGTGAAGGCGCGCGGGCGCTTTGCTTTGCGCAGCGATATGGCTTTAGGCAGGTCGGCTATTTCGAGCAGCACCGATTTCTGCCAACAAAGGGGAATTTAGGGTAGGCGAAACACATGTGCGGGGCGAAAACGGGGCAGGAAACGTCCTCTGGAATTCGAATGGAAACGCTGACCCGCCGAAAGGCAATAGTTCGGATCCTGTCGAACCCCTAAATTCGGCATTGTTGGCAAAAAACAGGATGTCGGGAAATAAGCGACAACACCGAAACGCGAAGAGATCATTCGTGCCGCCATCGGCTCGGTGGTCTCTCGTCACAGGCGCGCTATCAATCCACGCTGGTCAACCGACACTGGTAGCCGCACACGATGCGCGCCGAGCTTCCGACTTCGGCGAGCGAGGTTTCGAGCGTGCGCTTCGGAAGGGAGTAGTCGTTGTTCGTCTGCGAGATATGCATGGCGACGACGGTTTCCGGCTCGCGCAGCCCCACATCGCGCGAAGCGTTGATGAGCGCGGCAAGCTCGCCTGCCGCTTGCGCGTTCGACAGGTGCCCCAAATCGCCCGCGATGCGCCGCTTGACCGGGAAGGGGTAGGGGCCGGCTTCGAGCATGGCCACGTCGTGGTTGCTCTCGAGCGCGAGGATGCGCACGTCCGAAAGCGCCGTGTGCGCGGCGGCGGGCACGATTCCGGAGTCGGTGAGGAACCCGATGGCGTCTCCATCGGCTACGTCCTCGATGCGGAACCCGAACGAGGCGGCGGCATCATGGCTGGTGGCGAAGGGGGCAAGGCGGATACCCGCAGCTTCGATCGGTATGTCTTCGGTAAGCGGGGCCAAGCTTCCCTTATCGGCGATTTCCTGCAACGGGGCGCTGTTGCCCACGCACGCCTCGTTCGCGTAGACGGCCGGCATACAGCCGAGCTTCGCAAGCCCGCGCAGCACCACGCCGAGCCCCTTCACGTGGTCGGTATGCTCGTGCGTGACGACGACCGCCTCGATGCGCGCCGGGTCGAAACCGGCCTCGTCGCACCGTGCGAGGAAATCGCGCTTGCATATCCCGCAATCGATGAGCACGCCCGCTCCGGTCGCGGCGTTTTCTACCACGGCGGCATTTCCCTTGCTGCCGCTCGCAAGCACGTGAAGTTTGAGCATCGAAGTCTTCCCATCAAGGCGCGCTCGGCGCCGTTTCGCTTTCCGAAAGGCAAGTATAGGCGAAGAGTCCCCGGCAGGAGGGCACTTCACCGGAAACCAACTTCGCCGCGAGCGCGACCCTGTTCACGCAGCGAAAGATCCCAAGACCCTAAAGACGTAGGTCTTAGAGAGGTGGACGGTGGATCGAATTTCCGCTTGGTCGATTGAATTCTCGTAGGTAAAAACCTTACTTCCAGTCTTGCATAAATCATGGAAACGCCGATTCCGGGCGGC
>CAKUGU010000045.1 GCA_934654815.1 uncultured Ellagibacter sp. | reverse complement strand
GAAGAGGAGCGCGTCACGCGCGAGGGCGACCTCTCGCGTGCGTCTGAGCTGCGCTACTCCACGATTCCCTCGCTGCAGCAGCGCCTGAAGGAGGCCGAGGACGCGCTCAACGTGAAGCAGAACGACGGCGCTATCTTGAAGGAGGAGGTGTCCGAAGACGAGATCGCCGAGGTGGTGAGCGCGTGGACGGGCATCCCGGTCCAGAAGATGATGCAGGGCGAGATGGAGAAGCTCGCCGACTTGGAGGACAAGCTGCATGAGCGCGTCGTCGGCCAGGACGAGGCCGTGCATGCGGTGGCCGGCGCCATTCGCCGCAACCGCGCGGGGCTTTCCGACCCGAACCGTCCAGTGGGCAGCTTCCTGTTCTTAGGCCCCACGGGCGTGGGCAAGACCGAGCTCGCCAAGGCGCTCGCCGAGTACCTGTTCGACTCCGAGAAGGCCATGGTGCGCATCGACATGTCCGAGTACATGGAGAAGTTCAGCGTGCAGCGCCTGATCGGCGCGCCTCCGGGATACGTGGGTTACGACGAGGGCGGCCAGCTCACCGAGGCCGTGCGTCGCAAGCCCTACTCGGTCGTGCTGCTCGACGAGATCGAGAAGGCGCACCCCGACGTGTTCAACGTGCTTCTTCAGGTGCTCGATGATGGCCGCTTGACCGACGGCCAGGGGCGCGTGGTCAGCTTCAAGAACGCCATTATCATCATGACGAGCAACATCGCCAGCCAGGAGATCCGCGACTTCGCTGCCGAGAACGAGTCGATGGGCCAGATGATGGAAGGCATGATGAAGGCCGACGTGGCCACGGCTTCGAAGAAACTCGCCGAGTTCACGAACCGCATCCAGGACTCGCTGCGCGCCACGTTCAAGCCCGAGTTCCTGAACCGCATCGACGACATCATCACGTTCAAGCCGCTGTCGATCGAGGCCATGGAGCCGATCGTGAAGCTGCAGCTCGAAGATGTGCGCAAGCGCTTGGCCGACCGCCATGTGTCGCTCGACGTGACGCCCGCGGCGCTCGAGCACCTGTCGATCGACGGTTTCGACCCGGTGTACGGCGCTCGTCCGCTGAAGCGCTTGATCCAGCGCGAGGTGGTCGACCGCATCGCCGAGCAGGCCGTGCGCGGCAAGCTCGTCGACCGCAGCCATGTGCTCATCGACATCGACGATGCGGCGGGCGACTACACCTGCCGCATCGAGGCCCCGCTCGATCTGGACGCCGTCCCGATCGACTAAGGGTCTAAGCTAGGGAAGGCGGGTGCTGCAGCGCTCGCCTTCCCTTTGGTTCCCTATGCCGCCAGGCTCCATCAGCCTGGCGGCTTTTTTCGTTTCGCGTGCCTTCCCTGAAGCGCTTTGGGCTTGGCGGGTTTCGGGGCCTTCCGTCGCTCCGCTTGCGGCCGTATCCTGCCGCGTCGCCCGAACGGGACTGTTGCGGAAACCGCCCCTCGTGCCTTTTCGGGCAAATGTACTAGAATATGCCCCATGCGAAAGCTTTCGTCCGACATACGCGCGTTTGTCGCGCCGCCTCTTATGGGGGTTGCCATCATGGTTCTTTTCGTGGTGTGCTTTCTCCTTGCGATGGCGGTGCTCATGTGCCTGACCCGCATCATCCTGGGGTAGAGCCATGTGGCAAAGATTCAGGCTCTACGACCTGCGCGTCATCGGGCATTACCTGGGCACGCTGACCCAGCTGTTCGCCGCGCTCATGACCGTCCCGTTCGTGACGGCTCTCGTCTTCCAGGAATGGGAACCCGCTTCCCGCTATCTGTTCAGCATCGGACTCACGCTCACCGTGGGCACGGCGCTGCGCTTTCTGCGCATCGAGCCGGGGCGTTTGGGGCGCAGGCAGGCGCTCGCTGTCACCGGCTTCGCCTGGATCGTGCTCGCCCTGTTCGCGTCGATCCCGCTGTTTTTGTCAGGTCACTACGCAACCTACATGGATGCCCTGTTCGACGGCGTGTCGGGCCTTACCACCACAGGCGCCTCCGTCGCGCTCGACCTCGACCACCTTTCCAACGCCGACAACATGTTCCGCTTCGCGATGCACTTCGTCGGCGGCTTGGGACTCGTCGTCGTGGCCCTGTCGCTTGGCATCTTCGGGAAGCGCTCGGGTTCCTCGCTCTACAGCGCCGAGGGCCGAAGCGAGCACGTCGTCCCCAACGTGGTGCAGACGACGCAGTTCATTCTGCGCATCACGCTCACCATCATCGTCGTCGCTGCCGTGGCGCTTACCTTCATGGCCGTGGGCGCCGGCATAGAACCGGTCCGCGCGGCGCTCCATTCGCTGTGGCTTTCCATCTCCGCGTTCAACACGGGCGGCTTCACGCCCATGAGCGAGAGCGTGCTCTACTACGAGTCGCTCCCGATAGAGATAACCCTCATGGTGCTCATGATCATGGGGTCCGTGAGCTTCGTGGTGCACGCCGAGGTGTGGAAGGGCCACATGAGCACGTTCTTCCGCGACATCGAAGTGCGCACCATGATCATCTGGCTCCTCGTCATGGCCGTGGTCGTGGCGTCCTCGCTTTCCGTGAGCCCCTTCTTCTCCGACCTGCCGGCGATCCTTCGCCGCGGCCTGTTCATGGTGATCTCGGCGTTCTCCACTACGGGGTTCCAGAACATCACCACCAACCAGCTCCTCACCGTGTTCCCCTCAGGCGCGTTTCTGGCGATCGCGCTGATCATGGCCGTCGGCGGCAGCGCCGGCTCGACCGCGGGCGGCGTGAAGTTCAACCGCGTCGGCATCATCTTCAAGTCCATCGTCTCCACGGTGAAGGAAGCGGTGTCGCCCTCGTCGGCGCGCGTGGTCGTTTCGTACAACCATCTCGGCAGGCGCGTGCTCTCGCCCGAGGCGGTGAAGGAAGCGATGACGGTTTTCGTGCTGTTCGTCATCACGTACACCATCGGCGCGCTCGTCGGCATCGCCCATGGCTACGAGGCGACGCAGGCCATCCTCGAGTCGGTCGCGATGACGTCGAACGGCGGCATCATCACGGGCATCGTGACGCCCGGCATGACCCCGTCGCTCGAGGCGTTCTACATCTTCCAGATGTGGGCGGGCCGTCTCGAGTTCGTCACGCTGCTCGCCGTTCTCGCCGAGATCGTGGTCTCGGTCGTCCCGCGGAAGAAGGTGGGGAAATGAGAGGCTCTCGCTCCTTCGTCCGCTGCGCGGTCTTGCGGCCCTTGCGCGCTGCGTGGGCGACGGTTGCATCGGCGCTTCTGGCGGCGACGCTCGTTTTCGCGATGTTTTTCCCTGCGTGCGCTTTCGCCGACGACGGAAGCGTCGACGACAACCTCGTGAACCCGCAGCAACGCCCCGACAGCTCGTTCATCTACGAGTCGTCCATCTCGAACCTAGCCAACGCCGATTCGTACTACGACAAGCAGACCGTGCAGGTGACGGGCGAGGCCGTGGGCGACAAGATCAATGCCGAGGGCGGCATGGTGTGGATCACCCTGGCCGACCAGTCCGACCTCAACTCGTCGGTGGCGGTGCTGATGACGACGGAGGCGGCCTCGAACATCGACACGCTCGGGCGCTACGGGACGACCGGGTCCGTCCTGCAGGTTCGCGGCCAGTTCAACCTCACGTGTTCCGAGCACGAGGGCGCGAGCGATCTGCACGCGCAAAGCGTCGTGGTGGTGAAGAAGGGCGCCTCGCACCCCGACGCGCTTTCCGCCGAGTCCTTCGGGCCCGGTGTGCTGCTCGTGGTGGTAGGTCTTGCGCTCATGGTGGTGTTTCGTCAGCTGCGGGAGCGGCTGCGCTAGTCGAAAGAGGTTCCTTTGGAGGAGTCGAACGCAACGGGCCGCGTCGTCAAGCTCGACCGCGGGTTTCCCCTTGTTCGTTTGGAAAACGGCGACGAGGTGCGCTGTAAGCACGCAACGGCCCTGGTGAAGGGCGAGAAAGTGCGTGCCGTCATCGGGGACGAGGTACGCGTTTCCCGTGCAGACGGAAGCGACAAGGCGCTCATCGTGGAGGTGTGCCCGCGCCGGCGCGAGTTCGTTCGCAAGGATCCTACCGAACGTGCGGTGCCCCAGGTGCTCGCCGCCAACTTCGACCGCGTCATCGTCACGCAGCCCGCCGTCGAGGTGAACATGCGCCGTCTGGAGCGTGAACTCGTGCTCGCGCACGAGACGGGAGCTGCGGTGACGGTGGTGCTCACCAAGGCCGACTTGGCCGAAAGCGAAGACGCCGTCGCCGCGGTGCGCGATAGGGTCCGCGCGCTTGTCGGCTCCGAGGTCGCCACGCTCGTGGTGTCGGCCGAAAGCCCCGAAAGCGTGGAGGCGGTCCGCGCGCTCGTGCCGGCGGGCACGGTCGCCATCCTCATCGGCAAGAGCGGCGTGGGCAAGTCGAGTCTCGTGAACCTGCTGGTGGGGAAAGACGTCCAGGAAACCGGGTCGGTGCGCGAGACCGACGGGGCGGGTCGCCACACCACGGTGAGCCGCGAGATGGTGAGCATCCCCGGCGGCGGCTTCGTGGTCGACATGCCCGGCGTGCGGGGCTTGGGGCTGTGGGATGCCGATGCGGGGATCGAGGCCGCCTTCGCCGACGTAGAGGAACTGGCGGCGCGTTGCCGCTTTCGCGACTGCAAGCACGAGAACGAGCCCGGCTGCGCCGTGCGTGCCGCCGTCGAGTCGGGCGAGCTCGCACGCGAGCGCTACGAGTCGTACTGCGCGCTGAAGCACGAGACCGAAACCGTGCGCGAGCGCCGCGAGCAGGCAAGATGGCAACAGCATGAGCAGGCGCCGACAGGCCAGCGTGGCGGTGCGGGCGCGAAAGGCAAGGGGGCTGGCAAGCGCCGCGGCGGGCACGTGGGCACCGGCGGTTCTGCCGGCGGGCGCCGCACCTCGGCCGCTTCCTCGAAGATGAAACGCAACAAGTCGGGCCGGGGAAGCGGCGGCTCAAGCTGGCGCGACCTGGGCCGGGAATAGGTGGGGTGCGCGGCGGGCTCGTGTTCCGAGCGCGCTTGCTGCGTGCACGACCGCGTTAGCTATCTGTCCCCGGGTTCCCCCGTTTCCCGAGTACCTCCGTTTTCCTGTCGCGAATGGCGTTATGCGACGCTTTTGCAAACGCGTTCGCGAAAAAGAGCCCTCTGATGGCGGCCTACGACGGCTTTGCAAAAGCGCTCTCGGAAAAAGGCCTTCTCATGGCAACCTGAGACGCTTTTGCAAATGAAAAAGCCCACTATCTCTTGCAAAGCCGTCGCACGCCGCCACTTTGGGATCCTCGCCGGGTCCCTTGCCCCAAGAGCCTTCGCCATGCTGAGGGCTTCTCTCCACCTTGAGACCCCTCACCTCAAGGAGCATCCTGTCGTTCCCAAAGGCCTTGCCGCCCAGCGGCCTTCCCCTTTACAAACGCCCCCAATGTAAATCGCTCGCGCTCGGTTTCGTAAGGCGCCCGTAAACTCTTGTCATGCTTGCGTCATGACTCGCGCCCGAGCCTGTGAACTGCGTTTTCTCGCTTTAGTATCGCCCTCGTCACGGAGACGGGCCGCCCTTGAGTCAAGGCTCTCCCGTGAAACTGAAAAACTCGAAGGGAGAACACAAACATGCAGGGCAATCTTATGAGCCGCCGCAATTTCGTTGGAGCCGCCGCGGGCACCGCAGCGGCTATCGCCGCGTTCAGCCTCACCGGCTGCGGCTCGAGCTCGAGCTCGAGCGATTCCAAGTCCGACTCCAAGGCGACCGAAGAGAAGAAGAACCTCTCCGGCTCCATCACGGCGGTCGGCTCCACTGCGCTCCAGCCTCTGTGCGAGGCCGCGGCCGAGCAGTTCATGGACGAGAACTCCGGCGTCCAGATCACCGTCCAGGGCGGCGGCTCCGGCCAGGGCGTCACGCAGATCGCCCAGGGTGCGGTGCAAATCGGCAACTCCGACGTCTTCGCCGAGAGCAAGCTGAAGGACGCCTCCGACCTTAAGAAGATCGCCGACAACAAGGTGTGCGTTGTCGGCATGGGCCCGATCGTGAACAAGGACGTCACCGTCGACGATCTCACGATCGACCAGCTCAAGTCCATCTTCACCGGTGCAGTCACCAACTGGAAGGAAGTCGGCGGCGCTGATGCGCAGATCACCGTCATCAACCGCGCGTCCGGTTCCGGCACCCGTGCCACCTTCGAGGACGCCGTCCTCGCCGGCACGAAAGTGCCCGACTCCTTCAAGCCGCAGGAGCAGGATTCCTCGGGCACCGCTGCCAAGATGGTCGCTTCCACCCCGGGCGCCATCTCCTACGTGGCGTTCTCCTACTACGACGACAGCTTCAAGGCGCTGAAGGTCGGCGGCGTCGAGCCGAAGGAGGCCAACGTCGAGGACAACTCCTGGGTCATCTGGGCCTACGAGCACATGTACACCGCGGCCGATCCCGACGAGGCCACCAAGGCGTTCATCGACTACATGATGAGCGACGACGTCCAGGGCTCGCTCGTCGAGGCGCAGGGCTACATCCCCGTTTCCGGCATGAAGGTCGAGAAGGACGCTTCCGGCAAGGTCACCACGAAATAACGTATCCAGCACGTTTGAAACCAGGAGAGTTCTAGCAAACATGGCTCGTTTACAGAAAAGCCGTGTCGAACTGGTTGGGAAGTGCGCCACGGGTGCCTGCATCGCGCTCGTGGCGCTTCTTGTCGTCACGCTCATCGCCATGGTCGCCCAGCGCGGCATCGCGACGTTCGCGGTCGACGGCATCGATCTGGGCGCCTTCCTCACGGGAGACACGTGGAATCCCCACCAGGACGACGCGAACGGCATGCCGACGGTCGGCGCGCTTCCGATGATCGCCGGCTCGTTTTCGGTGACGCTTCTGTCCACCTTGTTCGCGCTGCCGATCGCCATCGGCTCGGCCATCTTCGTCGTCGAGGTGGCGCCGGGGTTCGGGCGCCGCGTGTTCCAACCGCTCATCGAGCTTCTGGTGGGCATCCCGTCGGTCGTGTACGGCCTCATCGGCCTCACGGTCGTGGTGGCGTGGACGCGCGACATGGCCGCAGCCGCGGGACAGACCATCACCGGCTTCGGCATCTTCTCGAGCGCGGTGGTGCTCGCCGTCATGATCCTTCCCACCATCACCTCGCTTTCCATCGACGCGCTCGCGGCGGTGCCGGGCGAGTATCGCGAAGGTTCCTATGCATTGGGATGCACGCGCTGGCAGACGGTGTGGAACGTGGTCCTGCGCTCGGCGGCGCCGTCGCTCATGACCGCGGTCATCCTCGGCATGACGCGCGCGTTCGGCGAGGCGCTCGCGGTGCAGATGGTCATCGGCAACGCCATCCAGATACCGACGAGCCTGTTCACGCCCGCATCCACGCTCACCTCTGTGCTCACCATGGGCATGGGCAACGAGGCCATGGGTACCGTCTACAACGACGTTCTGTGGTCGCTCGCCCTGCTGCTGCTCATCATGTCGCTCGTGTTCATCCTGGTCATCCATCTGATCGGGCATAAGGGAGGTGCCAAGCGTGCCTAGGTTCGACATGGCGGCGCACGTTCGCCGCATCAACTCCCAGGACAAGCTGGCCACGGGGATCCTGACGGCGATCGTCGCGCTCGTGCTCGTCGTTCTGGCGGCCATCGTCATCTACATCCTGGTCGCCGGCGCGCAGAAGCTCTTCGACGTCGGCTTCCTCACCGGCAAACCCCAGCAGTTCAAGGCCGGCGGCGGCATCGGGCCGGAGCTCTTCAACTCGTTCTACCTGCTCGTGCTCACGCTCATCATCAGCGTGCCGCTGTCCCTCGGCGCCGCGATCTACCTTTCGCAGTACGCGCCCGAGAACTGGGTGACGAACGCCGCGAAGACGATCATCGAGACCTTGTCGTCGCTGCCGTCGATCGTGGTCGGCCTGTTCGGTTTTCTGTTCTTCGTGCTCACCATGGGCTGGGGCTTTTCGGTCATCGCGGGCGCCGTCGCTCTCACCATGTTCAACATCCCCATCCTCGTGCGCACCTGCCAGCAGGCGCTCGAAGACGTGCCGCGCTCCCAGCGCGACGCAGCGCTCGCGATGGGCCTTACGCGCTGGGAAACGGCCATCCACGTGCTGCTTCCCGCCGCCATGCCGGCGATTGTCACGGGCATCGTGCTGTCGGCGGGCCGCGTGTTCGGCGAGGCCGCGGCGCTCATCTTCACCGCAGGCCAAAGCGCTCCCGTGCTCGACTTCACCTGCTTCGACCTTACGAGCCCCTCGTGCCCGTGGAACGTGTTCCGCCCGGCCGAAACGCTCGCCGTGCACATCTGGAAGATCAACTCCGAAGGCGTCGTCCCCGACCTCGAGGCCATCTCGAACGGCACCGCCGCCGTCCTCATGGTGTGCATCCTGGCGTTCAACCTGATAGCCCGCTTCGTCGGCAAGTTCTTGGAAAGGAGGCTCGCGAGCGAATGATCGAAGAGAAACGATCCACCGTCCTCGACACGCACGGCGTCGCCGTCACCTACGACCAGAACGAGGCGCTCCACCCGACGACGCTCGGGTTCGCCGCGGGTGAGGTGACTGCGCTCATCGGCCCATCGGGCTGCGGCAAGTCGACCTTCCTGCGCTGCTTGAACCTCATGAACCGCGAGATCCCGAAGTGCCGTGTGACAGGCGAGATCACCTTCCACGGGCGCAATATCAACACGCGCGAGGAAAACCTGTTCGAGCTGCGCAAATCGATCGGCATGGTGTTCCAGCAGCCCACGCCGTTCCGCAAGTCCATCCGCGACAACATCCTGTTCGCCCCGCGCCGCCACAACCTCGTGCGCACCAAGCAGGAATGCGACGAGCTCGTGGAGGAGGCGCTGCGCGCGGGCGCGTTGTGGGACGAGGTGAAGGACAAGCTCGACCAGAGCGCGCATGCGCTGTCGGGCGGCCAGCAGCAGCGTTTGTGCATCGCGCGCACGCTCGCCATGCACCCCGACGTGGTGCTCTTCGACGAGCCGTGCTCGGCGCTCGACCCCATCTCGACGTTCACGGTGGAGGAAACCATCCGCGACATCGCGTCGTCGGGCATCTGCGCCATCATCGTCACGCACAACATGGAGCAGGCCACGCGCGTGTCCGACCGCACGGCCTTCTTCTACGTGGGCGACATGGTGGAGACGGGTCCCACGAAGAAGCTGTTCTCGTCCCCTGAGGATAAGCGCCTGCAAGACTATCTCACGGGAAGGTTCGGCTGATCGCATGACGGCAACGAAAACAATCAAGCAGGCGAAAGGCCAGCTTTCCGACGCGCAGGCGGGCATGCTCTCGAAGGCGCCCGGCGACGCGTGCATCTCGATCCGCGACTTCAACCTGTGGTACGGCGACTTCCAGGCGCTCAAGCACATCACGCTCGACATCCCCAAGAACAAGGCGACCGCGTTCATCGGCCCGTCGGGCTGCGGCAAGTCGACGCTTCTGCGCACGTTCAACCGCATGTGCGACTTCGTGCCGACGGTGCGCACCGAGGGCAGAATCGAGATCGCCGGGCGCGACATCTTCGCGACCGAGCCCAACGAGCTGCGCGTCATGGTCGGCATGGTGTTCCAGCACCCCAACCCCTTTCCCATGAGCATCCGCGACAACATCCTCTACGGTGTGCGCCGCATGCGGAAGCTCTCGCGCGCGGAGGCCGACGAGATCGTCGAGAAGTGCCTGCGCGACGCGGGGCTGTGGGACGAGGTGAAGGACAAGCTCGACCAGAACGGCCTTGGGATCTCGGGCGGGCAGCAGCAGCGCCTGTGCATCGCCCGCGCGCTCGCCGTCGAGCCGCAGGTCCTTCTGATGGACGAGCCCACGAGCGCGCTCGACCCCATCTCCACCTCGCTCATCGAGGAGCTCATGGTCGATCTGGCGCGCGACCGCACGGTGGTCGTCGTCACGCACAACATGCAGCAGGCCACGCGCGTCGCCGACAAGACCGCGTTCTTCTACCTGGGCGAGCTCATCGAGGAAGGCCCGACCAAGGAGCTCTTCTCGCAGCCGAAGCAGAAACGTACGCAAGACTACCTGACAGGAAGGTTCAGCTGACAATGATAGTTGCACGTTCGAAATACCTGAAGCAGCTCGACGAGCTGGCCCAGGCCATGGACCGTCTGGGGGAAAAGACCGTCGCCGACGTGACCCAGGCGGGGCTCGCCCTTGCCAAGGGAGACGCGGCGGCTGCCGAGGAAGTCATCGCCGGCGAGAAGCAGATGCGCCGCCTTCGCGCGGAAATCGAGGAGGCGTGCCTCGACATCATGCTCATGCAGCAGCCCTTGGTCGCCGACGACCTGCGCTATGTGTCGGGATCGTTTCGCCTGGTAAGCGACTTGGCGCACGTCGATTCGAAGACGCGCGACGTGGCGGATCTTGCCCTGCAGATCCCTCACGGCATCGCGCAGAGCATCGAGGGGGAAGTCACCCGCGCGGCCGGCAAGGTCGCCTACATGGTGAAGCTCGCGCTTGAAAGCTTCGAGGAATCCGACCGCGGCAAGGCCGAAGACGTGTTCGCCTCCGACGACGAGGTCGACGCGCTCTACGCGAAGGCCGAGTCGCGCATCATCGAGCTCATCCGCGCGCGCGACGTCGATGCGACCTACCTGCCCGAGCTGCTCATGGCGGCGAAGTACTTCGAGCGCATGGGCGACGACGCCGAGCGCGTCGCGAAGTGGACGGTTTTCCGCATCACCGGCATGCACGACTTGAAAGCGCACGTGGAAGGCGAGGTGGGCGCGTAAGCCTCGCGCCTCTTTCCAGCACGCCATCTGTGTTATGCTCGAACGTACCGAATCGGGCGAAGGCGGAAGGGGCGGGCGAATGGTTTACTGCGTGGAGGACGACGAGAACATCCGCGAGCTCACGTTGTACGCCTTGAAGCAGGCGGGCATCGAAGCCGAGGGCATGGCCGACGATACCGAGTTCCGCGCCGCGTGCGCGCGCCAGCTTCCCGACGTGGTGATGCTCGACATCATGCTTCCCGGGGCAGACGGGCTTGAAATCCTGCAGCGAATCCGCAAAACACCCGGTCTTTCGCGTGTTCCCGTCATCATGGTCACGGCGAAGACCTCCGAGCTCGATATCGTCACCGCGCTCGACGGCGGCGCCGACGAGTACCTCACCAAGCCCTACGGCATGATGGAGATGGTCTCCCGCGTGCGCGCCCTTCTGCGTCGCGCACCCGAGTGGGGGGCTGAAGCACGGCGCGGCGCGGGCGACGAGATCGTCATCGGTCCGCTTTCCATCTCCGAATCGCGGCATGAGGCGTCGTGCGCGGGCGAGCCGCTTTCCCTCACCGCGCGCGAGTTCGACCTCCTGCTGCACTTCATGGAGAACCCCGGCGTGGCGCTTTCCCGCGATGCGCTTCTGCAACACGTGTGGGGCTGGGATTTCGCCGGCGGCAGCCGCACCGTCGACATGCACGTGCTGACGCTTCGCCAGAAACTCGGCGACGAGGCCGGCATGATCGAGACCGTCCGCGGCGTGGGCTATAGGCTCGCCGCTTCGTAGCGTATGCGGTTTTGCTCGAGGGAGCGTCGCCTCTCGGCAAGGGTCGAAACGGGTGCAGTATAATGCTTGGGTTCGGGCACCGTCTTCAAGGACGCGTGCCGACGGGGAACAACACGAACCATAAAGGAAGCATATGAACCCGGTAGTCATCATCCCCACCTTCGTCTCGGCGCGCGAGCGTCGCGAGGGCGGGAGCATCGTAACCACGTACGACCATCCTACGCCGCTTTCCCAAGAAGGGGAATTGCCGCGTTGCCTTGAATCGCTCACCAAAGTCGACGGCATCGGCCAGATCGTCGTGCTCGTCGCAAGCGAGCCGTCGCTGGAGCACAAGGCCGCACAGAAGGTGCAGGGAATCGCCGCGCGCTTCCCCGAGCTGCACGTTGCGGTCATCGGGGCGGCGGAGCTCAAGCTGGTGCGCGCCCGCATGGAACAGCTGGGGCTCGGCAAGCTCACGCGCGAGGTGGGGCTTGCGGGCTACGGCGCCATCCGCAACTTGGGGCTCGTCGTCGCGAACGTGCTCGGGTTCGACGCGGTGGTCTTCCTCGACGACGACGAGGTCGTGGAAAGCGCCGACTTCCTCCATCGCGCGATGTACGGTTTGGGCAAGCTCACGCGCAAGGGCATCCCCATCCTCGCGAAGACGGGGTTCTACTACAACTCAGAAGGTTCCTACCTGTCGAAGAGCCAGGACAAGTGGTACAACCGCTTCTGGCAGCAGGGCAGCGCCTTCAACAAGTGGATCGAGCACGCCATGCATGCGCCGCGTCTGTCGCGTTCGAACCACGTGTGCGGCGGCTGCCTGGCGCTTCACAAGGAGGCGTTCAAGCGCATGTCGTTCGACCCGTGGATCCCGCGTGGCGAGGACCTGGACTACATGCTCGATCTGCGCATGTACGGCTCCGACATCTGGTTCGACAACAAATGGAGCCTCCATCATCTGCCGCCCGAAACCGCGAGCGAGGGAACGCGCTTCCGCCAGGACATCTACCGCTGGCTCTACGAGTACCGCAAGATGGAGTACAGCCGCACCCAGATCGACCTCATGCAGGTGAAGCCGTCGTCGCTCGAGCCGTATCCGGGGCCGTTCCTCGAACCCGGCATCGTGCGCCGCATCCGCATCACCGCGTTTCTACGCAGCCTGGCGCGCCCCGACAAGAAGGCGTATCGCAAGGCGGCCCGCGCCGCGCGCACGGAGGCCGCGGTGTACGCCCAGCGCAACTGCTCGAAGTACTTCGAGTTCCAGTTCGTGTGGTCGGAGCTCATGTCGCGCATGGAAAACGACCAAACGCTCAGCGCCGCGCTCGTCAAGAGCGCTGTCATGCGGGCGAGAAACGTCGCCGCGCGCGAATCGGCCGAAACCGCCAACGTGACCACGCGCGCCGCACGCCCGCAGGGCCGCCCTGCAGCGCCCGACGCGTCGGCTCCGGCCGACGGCGCCGACGAGCAATGGCAGGCAGCGCCTGACGGGAGCGTTCCCGTGTCGTCGCGCTACGCCGGCATCGACCCGGGCCTGACCAGCGAGATCCGTTTGAACATCGAGGAATAGGAAGCACCGGCAAACCATGGAGATCCTCGTTCATTTCGTCGTCCCCGCCCTGGTGGGCGTCGTCATCGGCATCGCGTCGGGCCTGCTCGGCATCGGCGGCGGCACGGTCATGGTGCCGATATTCCGCCTCGCGTTCGGCATGAGCGCCACGGTGAGCACTGCGACGTCGCTGTTCGCCATCATCCCGACGTCGATTTCGGGGGCCGTTTCCCATGTGAAGGGGAAGACCTGCATCCCCGCACTCGGCATCGCCGCCGGGCTCGGCGGCGCCCTCATGTCGCCCGTCGGCGTCTGGCTCGCCCAGCTTTCCCCCGATTGGCTCGTCATGCTCGCCGCCGCTCTCATCATCGGCTACTCGGCGGTGAACATGTTCAAGAAAGCTTTGAAGGCTCCGCGGGCTTGCCAGCCCGCGGGAGCTGCCGACGCTGCGGCTTCCCCCAGCACCCAATCTTCGGGCGCTCCCGAAGGCTCGCGTACCGAAGTACGCGTCGCCTCCGCGACCGCCCGAATCTCGGGCACTGGGGAAACCCTCGCTGACTCTTCGGCGGCCTGCGGGACTTCAGTTGCTGCCGCTCCCGCCCCAGCTCCCGCTATCTCCCTTTCCCGTAAGCAGCTTCTCCAGGGAGCGGCGATCGGGCTCGTTGCGGGGCTCGCGTCGGGATACGTCGGCGTCGGCGGCGGGTTCATCATGGTGCCGCTCATGCTGTCGGTCATCGGCATTCCCATGCGCAAGGCTTCGGGCACGTCGCTCATCGCGGTGATGATCCTCGCCATTCCCGGCGTCATCGAGCAGGCGATCCTCGGCAACATCAACTACCTTGCCGGCATCGCCGTCGTCATCGGGACCATTCCCGGCGCGATTGTCGGCGCGCATCTCGTCACGAAGGTCCCCGAGCGCACGCTGCGTTTCGCGTTCGGATGCTTCCTCATCGTGGCGGCGGTGATGCTCGCGCTGAACGAGTTCGGCGTTTTGGGGTAATGCTCTATACTTGTTCCGAAAGGGAGCACGGGCGAAGGACGTAAGCGATGACCGAACACGAAGACACCATCGACAAGGCAACGGAAAAGGCGGTAAGCGCCGTCGAACAGCGCGCTTCCGAGCTCGCGAAGGAGGGCTCCGCTGGCGATGCTGCCGGCACGACCGGGGATACGACCGGTGCGGTGCCGTCGGGCAGCGCGAAGACCCCGGCCAACTCCGATGCCCCGAAGCGCCCCGGTGGGCTGTCGCGCTTCTTCACGCTCGAGATGCTGCTCGCGATCATCGCCGTGCTTTCGGGCGGCACGCTTCTGTGGACCGCCATCGCCCCCTCGCACAGCATCCCCGTCATGATCGCGGCGGGCATGGTGTTCACGCTGTCGATCGTGCTGTTCATCCGCCTGTCGATGGATCCCGATTCGGTCCGTGCGCGCCAGTCCGATGCGATGTTGCGCCTGGCCAGCCGCACGCTCGAGAGCATGCAGGAGGGCTTGAATCGCACGTCCGCGCAGGAAATCTGCCAGCTGCTCCTGCCTTCCACGGCCGCCATCGCCGTCGCCATCACCGACAAGACGCAGATCCTCGGGTACGCGGGCTACCTCGAAACGGTGAACCCCACGGGCAGCGACATCCGCACGCACGCCACCCAGGCGACGCTCGACGACGGCACGACCCGCGTGCTGTTCACCAACATCGACATCGGGTTCCCCGAGCACGAGAACACCACGATCAAAGCCGCGATCATCGTCCCTCTTCTGGTGCGCGGCGACGTGTGCGGCACGCTCAAGTTCTACTACCGCAGCGCCAAGCGCATCACCGAGACGCAGAAATCGATCGCCGAGGGCTTCGGCCAGCTGCTTTCCACCCAGATGGCGGCGGCGGCGCTCGAGGAGCAGGCGCGCCTTGCCGCCAGCATGGAGCTGAAGGCGCTGCAGAACCAGATCAACCCGCATTTCCTGTTCAACACCATCAATACCATCGCGTCGCTCATCCGGACCGACCCGAACAAGGCGCGCGTGCTCCTGCGCGAGTTCGCCGTGTTCTACCGCCGCACGCTCGAGAACTCCGACAGCCTCATCTACCTGTCGCGCGAGGTGGAGCAGACCAAGCGCTACTTCACGTTCGAGATCGCGCGCTTCGGCGAGGACCGCGTCGAGCTCGACGTGAACGTCGATGCGGAATGCGAGAACATGATGGTTCCGTCGTTTCTTATCCAGCCGCTCGTCGAGAATGCGGTGCAGCACGCCATGCCCTCGGAGGGCAAGCTCACCATCGAGGTCTCGGGCGAGGTCACGGGTGATGATGTCGTGCTGCGCGTCACCGACGACGGTACCGGCATGACCGAGGAGGCGCGCCAGGGCATCATGCACCCGGAGCACACCAAGGGCATCGGTATCGCCGTGAAGAACGTGCACGACCGCATCATGGGCTTCTTCGGCCCCGGGTCGTACATGGACGTGCAGAGCGAGCTCGGCGCGGGTACCACGGTGACGCTGTTCCTGGAGGGCTGCGCCGACCAGTCGCGCAAGGCGTCTTCCGACATTTCCGCAGTTCAGAAGTAGAACAGGCACACGGCTATGGACCTCGAAGAGCAGACGAGCGACCTTTACCGCGCCATCCAGAACGTCGTGCACGTCGACTGGCTTTCCACGGCGCTTACCGTGTTCGTCGCGCTCACGATCACGGCGGTCCTGTCGCATGCGGCGGCGAAGATCCTGCGCCGTGTGCTGTCGCACGACAACTCGCCGCTTCCCTCGTCGAGCATCTTCGTGAACATCGCGCGTGTGGCGGTGTGGGCGGTCGGCGTGAGCGTGGTGCTTTCCAGCTGCTTCGGCATCGACGTCTCTGCCGCGATCACGGCGCTCGGAATCGGCGGCATCGCCATCTCGCTCGGCTTCCAAGACACGCTGTCGAATCTCATCGGCGGCGTGCAGGTGAGCATCACGGGGCTCGTCGAGCCCGGCGACTACATCCAGGTGGGCGGCCAGACGGGCGTCGTCCGCGACGTGACCTGGCGCCATACGGCGATCGAGACGCTTGCGGGCGAGCGCGTGATGGTGCCGAACTCGGTCATCAACAAGTCATCGCTCACGCACATGCCGCCGCTTTCCAAGGTAGTCGTTCCTCTGGTGGTGACGGTCGGCGGCGCCGATCTCGACGCGGTGGCGGCAAGCATCGAGAAGGCCGCGGCGAAGGCGATGGAAACCCTGGGGTGCGGCCTGGCGAAGGACCCGAAAGTGCTGTTCAGCGAGGCGATGGAATACGGCTATCGCGCGAAGCTCTTCGTCTGGATAGAGGACGAGAGCCGCCATACCGAGGCGAAAGACGCCCTCGTGCGGGCCGTCGCCCCCTACACCATGGCGCAAGGGAACGCGGCGTAGGGCGAGGTACTTGTTGCGCGTCTTGCCTGGCGTCTGCTCCTGTCGTAGTCGCGCCCTTCTACGCCCGCCCTACCCTCCTATGCTGTGCCCCTTTCCGTTCGCCCTGCCCCCACGCCCCCCATGCCGTGTCCCCCTCTGTTTCGCCTTCCCTTGTTGTCCCATGCTTTATCTTCCTTGAGCCCAGCCTTCCGGCGCCTTCTTTTCGCGGAATGCCTCTGCCGTGGACAAAAAGACGCGATTTGCGAGTAGCTTAACTTGAGGGGCCCTCCGTGAGAAAAGCTGACCTGGGGAAACGGTGGGTTTGGGAAGCCCGTCTCCTTTCATCCTTGCTTTTCGGCTCACAAATCGCGTCTTTCTGTCCCGCGTGCGGATGAAAAGCGTTTGCTTGCGTCCCTCAAGGAATATTGTTATATCTGCTATAGTTCAACTATAACAGTGACGAAGGGAGGCGAGACTCCATGATCATTCGAATCGATCAAACAAGTAATACCCCCATCTACCTGCAGATTCGGAATGAGATTGTCGAAGGCATCGCGCGTGAGGAGCTCGTTTCCGGAGACGACCTTCCGAGCATTCGCCAGCTTTCGTCGGATTTGGGCGTCAACCTGCACACCGTGAACAAGGCATACGCCGTGCTGCGCGACGAGGGATACGTCGTCATGCGTGGGCGCAAAGGCGCCTTCATTGCCGATGCGCGTGCCATCGGCTCGCCCGATCGACAAGTGGCCGACGACGAGCGTTTGGCTGCTGAACTCCACCGGCTGGCGCTCGAATGTCGCGCACGTGGCGGTTCGCAGGCCCGCTTCGTCGAACTTGCCTGCAAGCAGGCGAAACGTGCATTTGCCGACAGCCCTTCGCCTGATTCCCGGAATTTTCCCGATCGTCTGTCGTAAAGGAGGCTCGCTATGTCCGATTTCCCTCTTCTCGCTTTATTCCTTGTCGCGGTCGTTTTCCTTACGGGAGCGTTTCTTGCCGCAACGCCGTGGCTCATGAAGAAGAGTGAATGCTTCACGGTAACCGTCCCTGAATTCGCGCAGGCCGACCGGCGTTTCCGGCCCTTTCGCGTGCGGTATGCGGTTTCCGTTCTTGCGGCGACGCTTGCGTGCTCGGTCGCCATGGGCGTTGCATCGTACGTTTACGCGAGCTCCGTCGTCGTTGCCGGCTCCTCTTCGGCCGAGGCTCTTTTCATCGCAATCGTCGTTGTGACATCGATTGTCCCCGCAGTCGTCTCGTTTGCGTTGATGCTGTTCTATCGCAAGAAGGTCCATGCCGTTAAAGCTGAAGAAGGCTGGAAGGCCGAACACTCCGAATCCGTCGCAGTCGTCGGGTTCGAGGAGGTACCCAAGCCTCCATCGC
>CAKUGU010000044.1 GCA_934654815.1 uncultured Ellagibacter sp. | reverse complement strand
GCGTGGTGGTCTCGCTCGACACGGTGATCTTGTAGTCGTTGAGGTCCTTCATCTGCAGCTTGTCGGCGGTGTCGTTTTCGATGCGGTCGCTCTTGATGAGCTTGGCCACGTCGTTGGTGAGCATCTGGCTGGCCGACAGGTCGCTGTTGGTGAGCGCGGAGTTGCCCTCGTTCGCGCGCGTGAGCACGTACATCGACGTGCTCGACGTGTACGTGCTGGGAAGCACCAGCCACGACACCGCGGCCGTCGCCGCAGCGCAGAGGATAGGAAGCACGATGACGAGCTTTAGGTGCTTGCGAAGCAGTTTCAGAAGTTCAAGGAGCGTCATAGGGTTACTGGGCCTCTCCCTCGGAGGTGTTCGACGTGCTGGCGGCGGAAGCGCCCGCGGGCTGCGAGGCGACCTCGCCCGTGCCGTTGGGGTCGCCGCCGATATCGACGCGGTCCATCATGGCGCGCCATTCGTCTTCGAGCGTGATGGTGTAGGACACGCCGTTCTCGGTCGCGGTGGTCGACGGCACGGTGGCCGAGTAGAAGGTGACGTTCGTCTGCTGCATGGAAAGGGCGAGCGACACGATGTCGGCCACCTTGAAGTCGGTCGTCACGCACTGCGCGAGCTTGCTCACGACGCCCGGGAGCTGCGTGGGCTGCTGGTCGAGCACCTGCTTCACGATGGCCTGCGCGATGAGCTTCTGGTTGTCGGCGCGCTGGAAGTCGCCGCGCTCGTAGCCGTAGCGCTCGCGGGCGAAGGCGAGGGCCTGCTCGCCGTTCAAGAGCTGATAGCCCGCGTCGATGCGCTCGCCGGTGTTGGAAGCGCCGGTCTGGTTGTTGGAAACGGGCACGTCGACCCAGACGCCGCCCAAGTCGTCGACGAGCTCCTGTAACTCGTCGAAGTGGATTTCCGCGTAGTGGGAAATGGGGACGCCCGCCATCTCGGACACGGCCTTGACCGCGCCCGCGGCCCCGCCGAAGGCGTAGGCGGCGTTGATCTTCTGCGTGCCCTGGCCCTCGATTTCGACCTTCGTGTCGCGCGGGATGGACACCATGGTGATCTTGCCGTTCGCCGCGTCGACACGCAAAAGGATCATCACGTCGGAGCGCGACACGGTGTCGCCCTCGCGCGCGTCGGAGCCTAAGACGAGCATGTAGAACGGTTGGGTTTTGTCCTGCGTTTGGGCGTCGCCCACGAGCGCGGACTTGAGCTGCCAGGCGTCGTCGTCCTTGGGGGCCATGGCCTGGTCGAGGGAATTGAGGTAGAGCGCGAACGCGCCGCCCGCGAGCGCGAGAACGGCGATGATGGCGAGGACGACCGCGATGACGCGGTTGCGGACCTTGTGGGACTTCCGCTTCTTGCGAACCCGGGTCAGTTCGCCCGAGGCGCCGTAGTGCGCGCCAGCGCCTTGGGGCGCTACGCCTTTATATGAGTACCCCCCCCCCCGCGAAGTTTTCGGTACGAGAATCGTCGTGCTTGGCGTGATTCATCTGTGCGAAAACCTCCTTTATGGGGAATCGAAAGGACCGGATGTCATTGCACGCCGAGCTCATCCCTCGCGGGAAAACGCCCCAGCGCACCTTGCTTTTCTAAACATGCTAACATATCCCGCCCTGTTCGTCGGGAAAAAATCGCAAAGGGCGGAAGCTAACCGTTCCGCATTCAAGCGCCCCCCCCCGACAGGGGTTTCAACCTGCGTTCATCAGGGGTTTCACCCGTTTTTCGCCTTCTTGGCGCTGCGCTTTCCGAGCAGCAGGTTCAGGACGGAACCCGCCACCACGAAGACGACGCCCGTCCAGAAGAGCGCCGGCAGGGACAACCCCAGGATAAGAGAGCTCGCCACGGCCGACAGAAACGGCGCCGCGTAGGATGCCACTGCCATACGCGACACGTTGCCGAACAAAAGCCCGTGGTTCCAGCACGCGTACCCCGCGGCGATCGATCCCGTCGCGCACAGAAGCGGCACGACGGACCCCGCCGAAAACCCGCTCGGCGCGGGCGCGCCCTGCGTGGCGAACACGATCCAGAACACCACGGCGACGCCGACCATGAAGTACGCCGTCGCGTCCTTGCCGTTCGTGATGCGCGGCGTGACGACCGAGTACACCGACCACCCGATCGCCGCGGCGAACGTGAGGGCGAACGGCAGCGGGTTCGACGCGATGTCGGCGGCCACGACGCCGGCATCGAGTCCCGCGTCCCCGCCGACCGCGAGCATCACGCCCACTGTCGCGATCGCGGCACCGGGCACGGCACGCGCAAACCCGCGGCCGCCGCCCTGCGCCGTGGAGTTCATGAGCACGGTGAGCGAAGGCCACAGATAGTTCACCATGCTGAGCTCGACGGTTTGCGTGGATGAGGCCGCAAGCCCGATGGAAAGGCTGATCGCGGCCTCGTAGAAAACGAACAGAAACCCACTTGCCAGCAGGTACTTCCTGGGATACGCGCTAAGCCTTTCCGGCTTGAGCACGACGAACAGCGACACGGCGCCGAGCGTGTAGATGAGCGCCGCGCCGAGCACCGGGCCGAACCCCTGGGACGTGAGGCGCACGAAGCCGAACATCATGCTCCAGAACACGAGCGCGAGAAGCCCCACCACCGTCGCCTTGCCGCTGTCCTTCGTGCCGCCCACGCGCTCCCCTTCCCCGAAATCGTTCAACCCTTCTATTGTAGGGATGCCGGGGGAAGATGCGGCGCAGGCCTCGCCGCACCGGGTTATTTCGTCGACGAAACGCCTCGCGCGGCGCGCCCGCGATAAAATGGAGCGGTCAAGACGAGAAAGGAAGCATCATGAAGGTTCTTATGGTGAACGGCAGTCCTAAGGCGAACGGCAACACCGCCTACGCGATGGGCGAGATCGCGCGCACGCTCGAGGCGGAAGGCGTAGAGTCGGAGGTCTTCCAGCTGGGAGGTGCACCCATCCGCGACTGCATCGGCTGCGGCAAGTGCGGCGAGCTCGATTGCGCCTGCGTGTTCGACGACGACGTCGTGAACGAGCTCATCGTGAAGGCGAAGGAGGCCGACGGCTTCATCTTCGGCACGCCCGTTTACTACGCGCATCCGACCGGCCGCATCCTCTCGGCGCTCGACCGCGCGTTCTACGCCGGCGGCAAGGTCTTCGCGCACAAGCCGGGCGCGGCGGTGGCGGTGGCGCGCCGCGGCGGCATCACGGCATCGTTCGACGTGCTGAACAAGTACTTCACCATCAACCAGATGCCCATCGTGTCCTCGACGTACTGGAACGGCGTGGGCGGGCGCGTACCGGGCGACGCCGAGCGCGACACCGAGGGCCTGCAGACCATGCGCAACATCGGCCACAACATGGCGTGGCTTTTGAAGTGCATCGAGGCGGGCCGCGCCGCGGGCATCGACGCGCCCGAGGCCGAGCGAGGAGCGATGAAGAACCTGGGCGAGTAGCGCCTGGTCAAATGCTTGAAGGCGAGAGGGCCCTACCGAGGAACCGCGAAGGATCCAGAGTGGAGCCCTTCGTGTCTGCGGGCGCGATCGAGTTACCTGTTCCTACGAGAAGAGCGCGCGCGATGTGGTGGCGATCCGCTCGGCAAGAGCGGCCGTATCGGCCCCGCGCGCCTCGGCGAGCAGTCCGATCGTGCGCGAAAGCTGCGCCATATGCGTTTCGGGCGAGAAGCGCGCCACGGGCTTCGGCGGCGCATCGGTCTCGAGGAGCAGGCGGCCTTCGGGAATCGCGCGCGCGTACGCCCGCCCGCGCTTCGTTTCGAGCATGCGCTCGTTGACCGAGAAGAGGCAGTCCGCATCGATCGCCCGCGAAAGCTCGTCCTGCGACCCCGAGAACCAGTGGAAGATGCACGTGCACGCGTCGAGGCAGCCGGCCTGATCGAGGATGTCGAGCACGCACGCAGCGGCCTTCGACGAGTGGATCGACATGACGCGCCGGGGCGCGGGATGTGCGGCGGCGCGCCCGGCGGCAGTCGCGTCGGCAAACGCGCCCGCAACCGCGGTATCGAGGGGCTTCGCCGCTGCGCGGCACACGCGGGTGAACGCCTCTATCTGCACCTCGCGTGTCGCCTCCCGGCGCGGCTGGAAATCGAGCCCCACCTCGGACACGAGCACAGCGCGGGGCGCCAAGCGCTCGAACAGCAACACCTCATCGGAACCGCATGTGCCGTCGGCCACCCACCACGGGTGAAGCCCCAACCCCACGCGGACCTGCGGCGCGAAGCCGGCGAGCGCGCGCTGCGTCCGCTCGAAGTCGCGCGGGTCGCACGTGCCCGAAAACGCCCCGCCGCATCGTGAAAGCGCCGCGGCAAGTTCTTGGGAATTGCCCGCGAAGTCGAGGTGGCAATGCGCATCCACCAGCTGAAACGTTGCCGCCTCTTCACCTTCCCAAGGGGCACAAGCAGCCTCGCGCCCCTCACGCGCAGCCTCGTCGTCGAGCCGGCAGATCGCGCCGCGTGCCCCATCTTCCCCCGCCTGCGTGCTCACAGCTCGCGGCCGCCGTTCTCGAGGCCCAGAAGCGCGCTTATCACGTAGCCCGCGATCATCTGCCCCATGATGGGCGGCATCCACGACGTCGTGCCGAGCGGCGCCTTCTTACGGCGCTCGCCGGGAACCTGCTCGGGCTCGGGCGCGCGCGGCACGCCGAGGCGCTCGCGGGCGGAAGGCTCGTCGGAGAAGAGGATCATCCAGCGCTTGATTCCCCGCTTGCGCGCCTCCTTGCGCAGGATGCGGCACAGCCCGCAGTCATGCGTGTCGTACACGTTGGCGAATTGCAGCCGCTCGGGGAGGATGCGGTCGGCCGCGCCGGCGCTGCACACGAGCGGAAGCCCCAGGTCCTCGCATATCTTCGCGAGCGACAGCTTCGCCGAGACCGTGTCGATCGCGTCGATCACGTAATCCACGTCGGCATGCGCGGCAAGGAAGCCCTGCAAGTTCTCGGGCAGCACGAACTCGTCGACGACCTCGACCTTTGCGTCGGGGTTGATGGCGAGCACCATGTTGCGCGCGACGTCGGTCTTGCGGCGCCCGACGGTGTCAGCCCACGCGACCGCCTGGCGGTTCACGTTCGATGGCTGCACCACGTCGCAGTCGACGAGCACGAGGTTCCCCACGCCGCCGCGGGCGAGCGCCTCGAGACAGTTCGACCCCACGCCGCCGAGGCCGAACAGAAGGACCTTCGACGCATGGAGCTTTTCCACGCCCTCGTGCCCGAACACGATCTCGAGCCGGTTCCACGACGACTCCTCGGGGGACGTGCGCGCGACGAGCGGCAAGCCGTCGGCCCCGATGTTTTCGGTAGGTTCCTTATGTTCAGTCATAACGAGGTTCCTTTCGATATGCGAAGCGCCCCGAGAGAATCTCGGAGCGCTTGAAATCATACCATGCCACTCGGGTTGAGGGGCGCGTTACGCGACGACCTTCGCCTCGTAGCCGGCGTCGACCACCGCGCCCACAAGCGCCTCGTCCGCGACGTCGGCGGAAAGCTTGGCAACTGCCGACTTCGCATCGAGGTCGACGACGGCCTCCTCCACGCCGTCCACGCCCTCGAGCGCCTTCTTCACATGGGCGACGCAGTGCTGGCACATCATTCCCTCGACGGAAAGCTTCTTCTCCATGATGATCTCCTTCTGTTCATCTTCCTGCATTTCGCTATCTTGACCAGCGGAGACGGGAACGCCTTCGTCCGTGTCCGCAGTGGGTCCGTCGTGTTCGGCCGCGCCCGGCGCGCCCGCTGGCGCCTCTTCGGCCGCAGAGCGCCCGTCTGCCGCGCCCTTAAGCGCGGCCGGCTTCCAACCGCGCAGGCGCAGCGCGTTCGACACCACGCACACCGAGCTGCACGACATGGCCGCCGCGGCGATCATCGGGTTCAGGACCACACCCGCGAACGCGAGCGCGCCCGCCGCGACGGGGATGCAGATGACGTTGTAGATGAGCGCCCAGAACAGGTTCTGCTTGATGTTGCGCAGCGTGGCGCGCGAAAGCGAGATGGCCGCTGGCACGTCGGCGAGGTCGCTTCGCATGAGCACGATGTCGGCCGACTCGATGGCGATGTCGGTGCCGGCGCCGATCGCGATGCCCACATCGGCGCGCGCGAGCGCGGGCGCGTCGTTGATGCCGTCGCCGACCATGGCAACCGCGCCCTGTTTCTGCAGGTCGCGAACCACTTCCTCCTTGCCGTCGGGCAGCACGCCCGCGATAACGCGCCCGACCCCGACCTCGCGCTGGATGGCGGCGGCCGTGCGCTCGTTGTCGCCCGTGAGCATGACGGTGGATATCCCCATGCGGGAAAGCTCGGCCACGGCCGCGGCGCTCGTCGGCTTCACCACGTCGGCGAGCGCGACCATGCCGGCAAGCTTGCCGTCGGCGGCGAAGTACAGAACCGTCTTGCCCTCGTCGGCGAGCACCTCGGCGCGGCTCGCGAACGCGGCGACGTCAATCGCGTGCGCCTCCATGAGGCGCGCGTTGCCCGCGAGGCACTCGCTTCCTGCGACCACGCCGCGGACGCCGCCGCCGGGAATCTGCTCGAAGCTGCCGATGTCCTGCGCCGTCGCGCCCTGCGCCTTCGCGTACGCCACAATGGCCTGCGCCAGCGGGTGCTCCGAGCGCGCCTCGATCGAGTACGCGAGCGAAAGCAGCCGCGCCCTGTCGCCGCCGTCCGCGACGATGACGTCGGTAACCTCGGGCGCGCCCTTCGTGATGGTGCCCGTCTTGTCGAGCACAACGGTCTTCACGCCGTGGGCGGTCTGGAGCGCCTCGGCCGACTTCACGAGGATGCCGCACGTCGCGCCGCGACCCGTCCCCACCATGATGGCGGTCGGCGTGGCCAAGCCGAGCGCACACGGGCACGAGATGACGAGCACGCTGATGGCGTGCGAGAGCGCCGTGGTCGCGCCGGCGCCCACGAGCATCCAGATGGCGAACGTGACGACGGCGATCGCGATGACGGCCGGCACGAACACGCCCGAGATCTTGTCCGCGAGCTTCTCGATAGGGGCCTTAGAGCTCGTGGCTTCGTCGACCATGCGCACGATCCCCGCGAGCACGGTGTCCGCACCCACGTGCTCGGCGCGCATGGCGAACCAGCCGGTGCGGTTCACCGTCGCGCCCGTCACGACCGAGCCCACCGCCTTCTCGACCGGCACGCTCTCGCCCGTGATGACCGACTCGTCCACCGTGCCCGCGCCTTCCACGACCACGCCGTCAACCGGCACGCCCGCGCCGGCGCGCACGATGAGGATATCGCCCGGCCGTACCTGATCGGCGGGGATCTCTTCTTCTGCGCCCGCGGCGTTTCGCCTGATGGCGGTCTTGGGGGAAAGGTCCATGAGCTTGGAGATGGCGTCGGTCGTCTTGCCCTTCGCGCGCGCCTCGAAGTACTTCCCCAGCGTGATGAGGGTGAGGATCATCGCGGCGGACTCGAAGTACAAATCCATCGCCGCCGCGTGGGCGAAGGAGACGTCGCCGTGCCCCATGCCCCACCCGATGCGGTAGATCGCCACGATGCCGTACACGGTCGACGCGGTCGAGCCGAGCGCAATGAGCGAGTCCATGTTCGGCGCGCCGTGGAAGAGCGTCTTGAAACCGACGCGGAAGAACTTGAAGTTGACGAAGATGACGGGCAGAAGCAGCAGGAACTGTGTGAACGCGAACGTCATCATGTTCTCGTGGCCCAAGAAGAAGCCGGGCAGGGGCCAGCCGAACATATGCCCCATAGACAGGTAGAACAGAGGGATCGTGAAGACGAACGACACGATGAGGCGCATGCGCACGTGCGCGGCCTCCTTCGCGGCGGCGTTCTCGCGTGCCGCAGGCGCGCTGCCGGGCGCCCCGACCGTTTGCGCGATGCGCGGGGCAGCGCCGTAGCCCGCCTTCTCCACCGCGGCGACGATGCGCGCGAGGGTGGCGGAATCGCCGTCGTATTCCACTTCCATCGAGTTCTTGAGCAGGTTCACGGCGGCATGTTCGACGCCTTCCACGCCGCTTGCCGCCTTCTCGACACGCGCCGAGCACGCCGCGCAGGTCATGCCGGTCACGTCGAAGGTTTGCTTTTGAGACATGTCGTTACCTCGCGAATTTCTTGATGAGCTGCATCGCCTCGTCGATGATGGCGGTGTTGCCCGCCTCGATCTGCTCGACGACGCAGGTCTCCAGGTGGTTCTGCAAGAGCATGGCCGACACGCGGTGGACCGCGCTTTCCGCGGCGGCGAGCTGGGTGAGGACGTCGCCGCAGTAGCGGTTGTCGTCGATCATGGCCTTCACGCCGTTGAGCTGGCCGATCGCGCGGTTGAGGCGCTTTTGCAAGTCGCGTTGGAACGCCTCGGTGCGCGGTGTGGCCTTGTGGTGGCAGCAGCAGCCCGACGCACCCGCCGGCATGTCGCTTTCGGGCACATCGCCCGCATCGGCCGGCTCGCACGCCTCGCATTCGCACACGGCTTGCGCCTTGCGCGTTTCGTTCGCTTCAGCCATCGCGACCGCCTTTCCCTTGCATACCCCCTGGAGGTATCTTGTTGACGAGCGCATTATATACCCACCTGGGGTATACGCAAGCGAAATCTCGCTCAGAGGGACAGAAGGTCGACACTCGAAAATCGAATAAGGCCCGTTCTTGCCAGCTTTTCGCGACCCTAGTACATGCCGAAGGCGTTCCACAGAAGCACGTTCATGACCACCATCAGCACGAGCGTGATGAACAGGAAGTACAACGCGATACGGTACACCGACACCGTCTCCGCCGACCCCTCGCCCACAGATGCCGCACCGTAGGCCGCGTCCGGGTACGCCGCGCGACGCGCGCCCGCGCCGACGGCGTTCATCTGCGTCGTCCAATCCCTCGACAGCGGCCGGGGGCTCTTCACCTGCAGAAGCGACAGGAACACGAGCGCGCCCGCCAGCGCGAAGTACAGCCCGAAGTCGCACACGTAGCGCATGAGGATGCCCGCGCCCTGCAGATCGAAGATGCACAGCGCGAAACCGATCACGACAAGGCACGCGAACAGCGGCATGAGCCCCTTGTCCTTGATCTGCGCGCGAACGCTCCTGATCGCGATGCCGAGCACGGCCACGGCCATGGGATACAGGAAGAAGTAGCCGCCGAACATGGGCTCGTAGATGGTGATGCCCTGGTACGACGGGTCGAGGTACGCCTGGCGCAAGAACGGGAACTGGCTACCGAACACCGGCGGCTGGAACAGGTACGCGTACAAGCCGAACGGAATGCGGTCGAGGTGGAACCCGCGATGCGTCATGTCGTTGGTCGTGAGGTTGTAGTTCGCGCCGAAGTCGAACGGCGAGCCGAAACGCGCCGCGTTGTACGCGAGCACGGCCACCGCCACCACCGCAAACGGCGCGAGCGCGACGCGGAACGACCGCATGACCGACTTGCGCGCCCGACGGTCGCCCTTCGATTCGCGCAGAAACGGCCAGAACAGCACAAGCCCGAACACCGCCGCAAGCACCATCTGCGGACGAGCCGCCATGGTGAGCGCGATGAGCAGCGCGCCGAAAACGACCTTCCCGCGCTCGATATAGCCGCGCGAGGTGCCGCTCACCCACAGCCCCAGGCCCCACGAGATGAGCGCGAGCCCCATCGCCTCGGGCATGAAGTACATGGACGGCGTGCGCGCCAGGATGATGCCGCCGCCCGCGACGAACAGCATCACGTCGAGCACGAGGAACACGCCGATCGAGGTGCGCGGGAACCAGCGCTTGCACACGCGGGACAGCAGGTACATGAGCCCCGCCGCGTACACGCAGTCGCAGATGGCCACGCCGAGCCACGTGGGGAAACCGGTATGCGTCACCAAAAGCCACGGCACGTAGAACACCAGACACGGCAGGATGCCGAAGTACACGTAATACTTGCCGTGGAAGTACGCGTGATCCCACAGATACGGCACGCCGCCCGCCACGCGCGCCTGCGTGTCGTAGGGGTTCGCCATCGCCTGAAGCGCGTCGGAGGGCACGTCGTTCAGATACAGATGCCCCTCGGTAAGCGCCACGGCGAGCTTCTGGTACTGGAACTGGTTCTCATACGACGCGGTCTGCGTCATGGAGACGTAGTGCGTGTTGGAAAGGACGAGCGCGAACACGACCACGCACTGCACGGCGACGAGCGTGACGATGGCGATCCGGTGGCGAGCGGGGCGCTTGTCGAGCACGTGGCTGTAGAGCCCCGACTGCGGGCGCAGCGCGAACAGCACGAGCAGGATGGCGAGCACCGACGCCATGCGCACGACGTCGAGGCTGAACGGCACCTTCTCGTTGAGCGAGATGCCGCTCACCGTGCACGGACCCACGTCGGCCAGGTTGGTGAACGTCACCTTGATGGAGTGGCACTTGCCGGCCGGGTCGAGCGAGATGTAGGTGCTCGCGGGGTTCTTCGGGTCGACCGACACGGCCGGGTTGTTGTAGTAGTTCGCGTTGCCCTCGTCGGCGAGCGCGATGACCACCTGGATCTTGCTGTCGGTCTTCTGCGCCGCCGTCGCCGCGTCGGAAAGCGTCGGCGTGAAGTGGATGCTGCGCACCGTCGCGTTAAGCCCCGTGATCTCGAAGGAGCTCGAGTCGGAAGAAAGCGCGATCGTCCCCGCACTCGCCGGCTGCGCGCCGTTCACGAGGTAGCTGCCGACCTCGGGATAGGTCATGGAATAGAAGAACTGGAAGTTGTAGCCGAACACCTCGATCGCGATGGCGAGCAGGACGCAGATGAGCACGCCGAGCGCGTTGCTGATCGCGAAGCGGCGGCGCTCGGCCGGCGCCATCGCCTGCAGCGAGTCGGTGTAGGAGGACTCGGGCACGTTCGCACGCGCGCGCGGGGCGGATGCCCGGGAAGCGCGGGCGTGCGAGGCGCGAGGTGCGGCCTTAGGCTGCTGCGCGCGGCGAGAAGGCGCCTGCGCTTGCCCCCGACGAGCGCGCTGGCCGCCGGCGCTGCGCGAGTGCGCGCCGGACGCTGTGCGGCGAGAGGCGGTTGCGTACTTGGAGTTTTCGCGGGCGAACTGTTCGAACTCCGGGGTGGAATGGCCCGGTTCGAACGGGTCGTAGTTTTGCTGGTCTTGAGTCATGCGCTTTAGTATAGCCCCGGCAACGCGGTGCGCGCGCCCGGGCGCCCAACCTTTCACCCCTCGCCCATAAGGGCGAAGACGGACGGCAGTCGGAAAACCACTACAGCGTGAAGTCGTCGGGCATGGTGAACCACACCACGCGCCCGAGGACGCGCGGGACGGTGTAGGGGTTCGAGATGTCGAAGGTCATCGGCTCGAAGCTCGGGTCGTCGGAGTCGGGAAGGAGCTCGATTCTCCCCGGCAGCATGTGCACGCGCTTCACCGTCGCGGCGGAGTCGCCCACGCTTACCGCGTACACGGCGCCGTCTTCGAGCTCGCTCGTCGGGTTCACGAGCGCAAGGCACCCGTCGGGCAGTACGCGGTTCATGGATTTCCCGCGCACTCGGAGGAAGAACGCCCGCGGGAAGCGGTTGCGCAGCTTGCGGGAAACCGCCACGTGGTCCTCGACGGGGAACATGTTCAGGGGCATGCCGGCCGCGATCGCGCCGTAAAGCGGGAGGAAGTCTCCGGAAAGCGTGCGGCCGTTCTTGTTGGTCCGCCGTGCGAAACCGTACTCGTCGCTGTAGATGTCGTCGGGCGTGAGATCGGGAAACGCTTCGAGCATGCGGTCGACGTTGACCTGGCGCGGGGTGGAGTCTCCCCGCTCCCACATCGATACCGTACCCTGGCTCACGCCGACGAGCCGACCGAAGTCGTCCTGGCTGTAGCCGGAATCGTCCCTGATGGCGTGGATGTTCTCGCCGATCGCGCTCGCGTTTGCTGTTTCCGTTTTCCTCATGCGCCCATGCTAGCAAACGAATCTCCCGAAAACGCGCGCAACCGAGCGATATCAGTTAAACTAATAATCGAAGAAAGGGAGGTTGCTATGGAAAACTGGCTCGTCCGGGCGCGGCGCGCCGCGGGCAAAACCGAGGAGGAGTGCGCGATCGCGCTCTGCCAGCCGATAGCGACGTATTGCGAGCTCGAGCAGCATCCCGGCAGGCTCACCTTGAACGAGGTGGGGACGCTTCGCCGAACGCTCGGCGAAGTCGCGGGCCCCATCATGGAAGAGGCGCTGCTCTCGCTGTGCCGCTAAGGCGATGGCGGGCGCGAAGGAGCCCCGCGCCAAGCATACGGAGGCCGAGGTCCGCATGCTTGCGCGAGCAGGCGCGCTGATAGGCGCGAGCCGCCCGCACGCCGCCTCTATCAGCGGTTCTCTATCTTGCCGATGTTCTTCAGCTCGATCTGGATAAGGCCGTTCGGCGCGCTCGTGAACTCGATGAACTCGGGGTTCTGCGAGTACTCGGCGGGGAACGTGATCTCGATCCCCGTGTCGGTGCGGATCTTGTGGTTGCGCGTCACGCGCTTCGCGACGTCGCGCTCGACGCGTGCGCACTCGGGCAGCGCCTCCTCGGCAGCGGCCTCCACCATGCGCCGGCGCGGGGCGTCGTCTTCGAACACCTCGCTCGCGAGCTCGTCGAAGGGCACCTCGTCCGACTCGTCGGCGTTCTCGGCGACGTACGCCTTCGCGCGCCCCACCGCCACCGCCGCGTTCGCACCGTATTCCTCGGCGACTTCCTCGACGATGCGCATCGTCGTGTCGAAGACCTCCTTGCTCGACGCCTCCATCGAGCACTGCAGAAGGCCTTCCGGGATGAGCCAGCGTTCCTCGCCGGCGATCGTGCGCGGCTTGTCGACGAACTGCACCGCCATCGTGCGCACGTCTACAAGCGCGAACGACGCGATCTTCTGTGAGGGGCTCGGCAGGATGGCGTGGTGGCGCTCGATGCTGTTCACCGTGGCGCCCGCATCCGAGCGCCCTACCTCGTGCATGAACGCCGGGCGGCTTTCGAGCAGCATGAGCCCGAAGTAGCGCGCCGCGCGATCGGCATAGGCCGCGTTGAGCGACGCCTGCGCGGCAGCGGCCTCGTCTTCGGCCATGCCGGCGGCATCCTCCGCGGCAACCTTCGGGGCGCGGGGCTCGTCCTCGAAGTCGACAACGAGCAGATCGCACGACGAGGGGTCCTCCATGCGCCCGAGCTCACTCCCGACGAACTCCGCGATCTGGCGCGACAGGTCGACGAAGGGCAGGTTGCCTGAAAGATAGTCGTCGAGCTCGCCTTTGAAGCCGGAGTCTTCCGCGAACTCGCCGCGCTTGTTGTCAAGGTTGCCGAGCGCGTGCTTCGCGATGCGCATGACGTAGGACTTGACGTTCTTGCTCGAAAGGTCGAGCTCCTCTTCCGAAAGCACGTTGACGCAGCTCACGAAGTCGAAAACGTGCAGGATGGCGTGGTTCACGCGAAACATAAGGTTGTAAACTCCTTCGCTCTTCTTGTTTTGTCGCGGGGTCTCCCCCCCCCACGCCGGTTTCGGCATAGGGCCTCCGTCGCAGGGCCCCGCAAGGCGCTCGCCTCGCAGGCGGGTGCCGCCTTCGCAAGGCGCACGGGGGCACCCGGCGCGGTCGGCAGCTCCTGCTTCCCCGCGGGCAGCTACATGCGCTGCTTGCCGGTGAATTCCTCCACGTCGATGCAGTAGATCTTCGTGCGAGCGAGCGCCTGGTCGGTGAAGCCGGCGGACGCTTCCGGCGCGAGGTGCGCCATGATCCGTTCGAGCCCATAGCGCTTCATCTCGGGCGACTGGATGCGATGCACCGTGCCTGTTCCCATGATGGAGCGGTAGGCGTAGGAGTACGCGCAGGCGTAGCTGCCCTCGATGACGCCTTCCTGCACGTCCATCTCGATCGCGACGACAGGCTCGGTGTCGAACAGGTCGGCCTTGCGGCCTTCACACGCCGAATGGACCCAAAGCGCGAGCCGCGGGCACACGGCCCCGTCGAGCTCGGCCGGATCGGCCCAGTCGTAGCCGAAGCTCATGGGGACGACGAACATGCCCTCGGCGTCGATGGCGCCGATGCGCACCGTCTGGCACGCCTCGACGATGTCGTGCAACTGCGCCGGCCCCTTCACCTCGCGCCCGGCGAGGCGCATCGGGCGGTGCGGTCTGTCTTCGCTCATGGGAAGTCCCTTCCATATTCTTATGCGCCCAGATTCGAGAGCGCACGGTCGTTTCCTCGATTCTGGCACGCAACCGGGCCCTCGCGGCCAAAAAACAGTGAGTCGGCAGAATCGCGCGGAAGCGCACTGCCGCTATTCCAGGTAGGCCCCGGTCTGGCGACTCCACAGGTTCGCGTACTCGCCGCCGCGCGCAACGAGCTCGTCGTGCGGGCCGTCTTCCACGATGCGCCCGCCGTCGAGCACGACGATGCGGTCGAGGCTCGCCACGGTGGACAGGCGGTGCGCCACCACGATGCAGGTGCGCCCACGCATGAGCGTGGAGAGCGCGTCCTGCACAAGCTGCTCGCTTTCGGAGTCGAGCGCGCTTGTGGCCTCGTCGAGCACGAGCACGGGGCAGTCGGCCAGAAGCGCGCGGGCAATGGAGATGCGCTGGCGCTGCCCGCCGGAAAGCTTCACGCCGCGCTCGCCCGTGACGGTGTCGAAGCCCTGCGGCAGCCGCTCGATGAACCCGAGCGCATTGGCGAGCCGTGCCGCCTCGCGGATTTCCCCCATCGTGGCCTCGGGGCGGCCGTAGGCGATGTTCTCGGCGATGGTGCGGTGGAACAGAAGCGACTCCTGCGGGACGTAGGCGATCTGACGGCGAAGCGACTGCTGGGTGCACTTCGCGATGTCCTGCCCGTCCACGAGGATGCGTCCCTCCTGAATGTCGGACAAACGCAGCAGAAGCTTCGTGAGCGTGGTCTTCCCCGCCCCGCTCATGCCGACGAGACCGACGCGCTCACCTGCGGAAATATGCAGGTTGAAGCCCTCGAACACGCGCGTTCTTACGTTGCCGTCGGTATACCAGAACCCGATGTCGCAAAAGTCGATCGCGCCGCTTTCCACCTTCAAGTCGGGCGCGCCGGGAAGGTCGGCCACGAGCCGGGGCTCGTCGAGGACCTGCATCATGCCGCTCGCGTCGCCGAACGCGCGATTGAACTTCTGCAGGCCGTTATTTATAAAATTAAATTGGTTAGTGACCGTATAAGTGTACGTGAACATGAGCACGAGCGTACCCGGCGTGATGCCGAACCAGGCGTTGCCGCCGATGATGAACATCGTCACCGCGCTCATGATGACGACGGCGATGCACGCGGTCACGATGCCGCGGACGAGCGAGGCGCGCATGCGGCGGTTGTCGCGCTCGACCACCTGGCGGTTCGCCTCGTCGAACAGCCCGCGCTCGTAGTCCTCGCGCCCGTAGGTTTTCACGGCGAGGATATTCGCCACCGAGTCGGACAGCTCGCCCGACAGCTGGTTTTGGGCGCTCGCCGCCTTCTCGTTCAGCCCGAGGATGCGCTTGTACATAAGGTAGGACACGCACGCGTACACGGCGAGCAGCACCATGAGCACCGCCACGTACACCGGCACGCGGGGAATAAGCACCGCGCACGTGAACACGACCGAGCAGATGACCGGCAGAAACGGGAACGCGAGCGTCTCCAGGATAAGCTGGTAGGCGCTCATGAACTTCGAGGTTTGGGAGACGAGCGTGCCGCCGAAGCGGTTGGAGTGGAACGACATCGACTGGTTGCTGAGCGCGTCGAAGCTCATGGTCGCAAGGTCGTAGGACGCCGCGATCTGCAGGCGGTACATGCAATAGTCCTGCAGCTTGCTCGCCGCCTGCCCCGCCACGTTCACCACGATGAGCGCGACGGCGAAGGGACCGAACGCAGAGAGAACCTCGTCGGCGGCGACGGGGTTCGCGCTCACCTCGTCGACGACGAGGCTCATGAGGTAGGGGTTCGCGTAGGAAAGCAGCGCCACGTACGCAAGGGTCGCGACCACGAGCCCGGCGAACAGCCCGAAGTGCTTGCGCGTGACGAGCCAATAGTAATGCAGCGTGCGGCCCGTGGTGGTTGGCATGCTTTGCGCGCGATTGCTCGGCACCTTAGAAAACGCCTCCCCACACGAGGACGCCCGCAAGCGCCGCGACCCACGCGACGGCCACGACGATACGCACCGCGCGCGGCGTGCGCAAACTCGCCGCAGGAACCATGAGCATGGCGATGGCGCCGCCCACGGCGCCGCCCAAGTGCCCGCTGATCGAGACGCTCGGGACGAGCAGCGTGTAGACGACGTTGATCGCGATGACGGAGAGCATGCCGCGGCTGAACTCGCGGAAGATCGCACGGTCGCCGCGCACGAGCACGCAGAGCAGCGCCACGGCGACGAACAGGCCGAACACGCTCGTCGAGGCGCCCGCCGACACCGAAAGGCCGCCCTCTACAAGCGAGGTCGCGTACGACACCGCGTTGCCGGTGATGCCCGCGACGAAGTACAGGATGACGAAGCTGGTCCTACCGAGCACGCGTTCCAGAAGCTCGCCCACGCTGTAGAGCGCCACCATGTTGAACAGGAGGTGCATGAGGTCCATGTGGAGGAACATCGGCGAGACGAACCTGTACAGGTCGTCAGGTCCCTGAACGAACGGCGCACACATGGCGCCCATCTCGACGAGCGTGCGTAGGGAGATTTCCTGTCCCGTGCCCGAGAGCAGGACTTCAACCAGGTAGACGACCACGTTCACGGCGATGAGCGCAAGCGTGACCACGCGCCCCGAATTGCGCTCCCGGAAGCTCGGCTCGTGGCCGCGCATCATCGACGCGAGGTCGTCGTCGGTCAGAGGAGCGGGCCGGGCAGGCTCGGCGGGCGCGGAACCGCCGCCCTGGATGGGAGGGCGCGCGCCGCTCGGCGCGTCGTTTGGGTAGGGGGAATCGGGCATCGTCGCGTTCCTTCTTGAGGTTCGGGCATAAGCTGCCTTGGTCGTTTGCAAATCTTCATGGTACCCGACGCCTGGGCAAACCTCAATATCCCCCTGCGCCCCTGCGGCGATGGCGCGGGGAGCGGTAGGACCCCGCCGCGGGGCATGGCGAAGGCTTCAGCCCCAACCTCCACGACGGCAGCGAAAGGACGCAGGCGCTGCATCCTCTGACCCGCCGCAATCCCCTAACTATTCTCGCCGTCGTCGTGCAGCTCGTCCCTGCGTGTCGCACTCCAGCGCGCGAGGTGCGGCAGCACCGCACCCATGAGCGACACCGCCTCGTCCCGCGACATGCCCGTATTTTCGGCCAACCGGGGAGCGCAATCCTCTATCATGTCCTCCATCGTAGTCTCGCATGTGTATTTTCCCTGCTCGTAGCACCATTTGCAGTAGCGCTCGTCGGGCGCGCCGTCCGCTTGGGTGCCGTAGTCTTCGGGCGTGAGCAGCATGCCGCAGCTTTCGCAAAGCCGCTCGGGCACATCGATCAGGCGGATGACCGACTCGTCGAGCACGTTCGCGATGAGCTTGATCATGTCGATGCCCGGCACCACCTCGCCGCGCTCCCACCGCGACACCGCCTGCCGCGTCACATACAGTTTCGCCGCAAGGGCCTCCTGGGTGATTCCTTTGCGTTTCCGCATTTCAACCAACGTTTTCCCGAAGCTCACCGCACTCCCCTTTCACGCAATGGCATATTTTGGATGCCCCGCCTTGAGCCCTTGCAATACCCCGCCTTGGGCCCGCGCGAGCTTACCGCCCACAGCAACCCAGCCGCGTCACGCCGAACCGAGCCAAGCGAAGCCAGGTCAGGCAAAACCCACCGCCCACCGGCTCTTCCTCGAACAAGCCTATCCCACCGCGCAACGAATTCCTAGCAACAACCGGTTGCGCCAAGGCCCGACAACCCCAACTAACGGGAGAGGCCACGCGGGCGCGACGAGGGAGCAAAAAAAGGGGGAGCCTACCCGTTCGCAGACTCCCCGAGCAAACGCCCGCTTTCGCGAAACTCTTACTTCTCGTAGTCGACGTGCTTGCTTTCCTTGAAGAACGCGAGCGCGACGAGGGCGAGCACCGCCATGCCGGCGAGGTAGCAGCCCACAGCGCCCAAGCCGAAGTTCATGACGAGAGCGCTCGCGATGGTCGGGGCGAACGCGCCGCCGAGAATCGCGGCCAGGTTGTAGGAAAGGCCGGCTCCCGAGTAGCGTACGTTCGCCGGGAAGAGCTCGGGCAGGTACGACCCGCACGGGCCGAACACCGCGCCCATGCACACGAACCCGATGCAGAGGAACGCCATCACGCCCGGAACGGTCCCGCTGCCGAGAAGGGCAGGCGCGGCAAGGCCGAACAGAAGCGTCGCCACCGTCGCCACCACGAGCACGGGCTTGCGGCCGTAGCGATCGGCGGAAAGGCACCCGACGAGGATGAACGCCGCGAAGAAGAACACGGCGACGAGCTCGAAGCCGAGGTACTGCGGCTGGGAAAACCCGAGTGTCGAGGTGCCGTAGGAAAGCGACCAAGTCCCGAGCAGGTAGAACAGCGTGTAGGTGATGCTCACCGCGCAGGTGCCGAGCAC
>CAKUGU010000043.1 GCA_934654815.1 uncultured Ellagibacter sp. | reverse complement strand
GTGTGGTCGCCGATGATCTTGATGGAGTTCTTGTTCGCGCCGACCGTGCCGTCGCCGCCCAAGCCCCAGAACTTGCATTCGATGGTGCCGGCCGCGGCGGTGTTCGGGCAGTTCGGATCCTCGGGAAGCGACAGGTTCGTCACGTCATCGACGATGCCGAGCGTGAACTGGCGGCGCGGGTTGTCCTTGGCGAGCTCGGCGTACACCGCGAACGCGGACGCAGGCGGGGTGTCCTTGCTGCCGAGGCCGTAGCGGCCGCCGACGACGGTGATGCCCGAGCGGCCCTCGATGGAAAGCGCGTTCAGCACGTCCATGTACAGAGGCTCGCCGACGCTGCCCGGCTCCTTGGTGCGGTCGAGCACGGCGATCTTCTTCACCGTGGCGGGAAGCGCCTCGACGAACTTGCTCGTCACGAACGGGCGGTACAGGCGCACCTTCACGAGGCCCACCTTCTCGCCGTGGGCGTTCAGGTAGTCGATGACCTCCTCGGCGACGTCGCAGAACGAACCCATGGCCACGATCACGCGGTCGGCGTCGGGCGCGCCGTAGTAGTTGAACAGCTCGTAGTTCGTGCCGAGCTTAGCGTTGATCTGGTGCATGTAGTCTTCCACGATGGCGGGAAGCGCGTCGTAGAAGGAGTTGCACGCCTCGCGGTGCTGGAAGAAGATGTCGCCGTTCTCATGCGAGCCGCGCATGGAGGGGCGGTTGGGGTTGAGCGAGTGGTCGCGGAACGCCTGCACGGCGTCCATGTCGCACATGTCGGCCAGATCGGCGTAGTCCCAGCACGCGACCTTCTGAATCTCATGCGAGGTGCGGAAGCCGTCGAAGAAGTTCAAAAACGGCACACGCCCCTTGATGGCGGCCAGGTGCGCGACCGGCGCCAAGTCCATGATTTCCTGCACATTGCCCTCGGCGAGCATGGCGAAGCCGGTCTGGCGGCACGCCATGACGTCGGAGTGGTCGCCGAAGATGTTGAGCGCCTGGGTGGCCACGGTGCGCGCCGACACATGGAGCACGCCGGGGAGCAGCTCGCCGGCCATCTTGTACATGTTGGGGATCATGAGGAGCAGGCCCTGGGACGCGGTGTAGGACGTGGTGAGCGCGCCCGCCGCGAGCGAACCGTGCATCGTGCCCGACGCACCGCCTTCGGACTGCATCTCGCAAACCTTGACCTGCGTGCCGAAAATGTTCTTCTTGCCCTGCGCCGACCACTGATCGACCAGGTCAGCCATGGGGCTCGAAGGCGTGATGGGGTAAATGCCCGCCACTTCGGTGAACGCATAGGAAACGTACGCCGCCGCGGAGTTGCCGTCCATCGACTTGAATTCTCGTGCCATGCTCACTCTCCTCTTAATAAGGTTAGGGGCAAAGGTGCCAAGGGAACCCACCTTGAAGCACCCTCGCGTTAGAGTCTCGTCTGAAAATGAAGACGCAGACCATGGTAGCAGCCCCGCGGCACTCCACCCGCCCAAAGCGCGCCTTGAGCGCCCGCGAGGTTCCATGTCTTCGGTAAATGGGCTGCTCCCCCGCCCGCGCTGCGCGGCCGCGCGCCGTGTTTCGAACGTGATTCGCCCGTGATTCGAGCGCGTTAAACTTCGCCCGCAGGCCCCATACCAATCAACGTATCTTTTACAAGACCTTTATTTATGAGCGACTTTCAAAGATAATGTGTAGCGTGCGTGTGCACAGGAAGGCGCACGCGCAAGCGGGGTTGGACGCCCCGGTTAACCAAAGTTGAAGGGTTGATCTTATGGAACAAGTGAAACTGACTCGTCGCTCGTTTGTCGCGGGCACGGCTGCCGCGGGTGCGCTCGCCGCGCTCGGCCTGGCAGGCTGCAGCAGCAACTCGGGCTCGTCCGAGAAGAAGGACAGCGCGTCCTCTTCCGATGAAGCCAAGAAGGGCGGCACGCTCACCGGCGCTTGCGCCTACAGCTCCACCAACGTGAACCCGGTTGGCAACAGCTCCGCGCTCATGCTCGCGGCGACGTGGCATGTCTTCGAGGGCCTCTACGACCTCGACCTGCACACCTACAAGACCTACAACGCGCTTGCCGCCGACAAGCCGACGAAGGTCTCCGACACCGAGTACGAAGTCGCCCTGCGCGACGGCGCCAAGTTCTCCGACGGCTCCGACGTGACCGCCGCCGACGTGAAGAACGCGTTCGACAAGAACATGGCCGACGCCACCTACGGCGCCTTCCTCGAGTTCATCTCCTCGGTCGAGGCCAAAGACGACAAGACCGTCACCATCAAGCTGAAGTACCCCTTCGAGTCCCTGCTCGAAGCTCGCCTGTCCGTGGTGAAGGTGTTCCCCGCCTCCCTTTCCGACGACCAGCTCAAGACCAAGCCGATCGGCTCCGGCCCCTGGGCATACGACACCATCAACGGCGATGACGGCGGCGCGATCGAGTTCGTGCCGAACGAGCATTACAACGGCCAGTACCCGGCAACCGCCGACAAGATGCACTGGGACGTCCTACTCGACGACACCTCGCGCACCACGCACCTGCAGGAAGGCACCGTCGAGGTCATGGAGAACGTGCCCGACGCCAACGCCGACCAGCTCACCGCTGCCGGCGCCACCGTCGACTACATCCAGGGCTTCAGCCTGCCGTTCCTCATGTTCAACACGGTGAAGAAGCCCTTCGACGACTACCGCGTGCGCCAGGCGTTCTTCTACGCCATCGACATCGACAAGCTCATCACCAACGCGATGAACGGCCATGCGTCCGCCGTCACGAGCTTCCTGCCGAAGAACCACGCCAATTACCATGAGGCCGCGACCGTCTACACCTACGACCCCGAGAAGGCCAAGAAGCTGCTCGAGGAGGCGGGCGCTACCGGCACCTCCTTCGAGCTCATGGTCAACAACAACTGGGTGAAGAACCTCTCCGCCCAGATCAAGAACGACCTCGACGCGGTCGGCCTGAACTGCACCATCAACGAGACGAAGATCGACTGGGCCAAGCTCGCCCCGTCTGACTCCGAGCTTCCCTACGACGTCATGCTCACGCCGGGCGACCCGACCTGCTTCGGCAACGACCCCGACCTGCTCATGTCCTGGTGGTACGGCGACAACGTGTGGACCCAGGGCCGCACCTGCTGGCAGAAGGCCACCGACGGCAAGTGGAAGGAACTCGCCGACCTCATGCAGCAGGCCCGCGAGGCGGACGCCTCCAAGCAGCAGGAGCTGTGGAACAAGTGCTTCGACATCCTCGCCGAGCAGGTGCCGCTGTACCCGCTGTTCCATCGCGAGCTCGCTACCGGCTACCAGCCCGACAAGATCGCCGGCTTCGAGCCCATCGCGACGACGGGCCTCGTGTTCCTCGGCGCTTCCAACAAGTAAACCTGGCTGCGCTTTTCGCATAACGCACCGCGCATCGAGGGCCGCTTCCTGAAGGAGGCGGCCCTTTTCATGCGCAGGAAGACCCCGTTTCGTCACGTCAAATGTGCGTAAACGGGGCTTTTTTCGCCCTTCGCGCGTCCGATCCGCCATAGTCGGCCGCCTTGTCGCCTCGCGTCATATACAATGGCGTGTTGGTATGCGCGCAGACGCGCCTGTGCTTGAAGCGTCTGCGCGCATACAGTCATGTGAAGGTGGGCTCATCGCCCAACAACCGAAAGGAGGGTCCGGTGAGCAACCTTTTACGCCTGATCGGCCGACGCCTCATAGCGCTGCCGATCATGATATTCGGTGTCACCATCCTCGTGTTCTTCATCATGGCGCTTTCCCCTATCGATCAGGCCTACCAGGTTCTAGGTGAAAACGCCACCGTCGCCCAGGCAGAAGCGTACCGCGCCGAGCACGGATTGAACGACCCCATCATCGTGCAGTACGGCAACTACATGCTCGGCCTGTTCCAGGGCGACCTGGGCAGCTACGGCGCCAACAACGCGTCGGTCGGCGAGCGCATCGCGAGCGCACTGCCCATCACGCTGCAGCTCACGTTCATGGGCCTCATCATCGCCGTCGTCCTGGCGACGATCCTGGGCGTCATCTCGGCGCTGTACCGTGATCGCTGGCCCGACCAGGTGATCCGCGTCGTGTCGATCGCCTGCATCGCGACACCGTCGTTCTGGCTCGCAGTCCTCATGATCCTTCTGTTCTCGTCGATGCTCCACGTGCTGCCGGCATCCGGCCAGCTCCCCGCGTTCGGCGACGACCCCGTCGGGTGGATAAGGCGCATGGCGATGCCCGCCATCGCGCTGGCCGTTCCCGTGACCGGCCAGCTCACGCGCGTCATCCGCACCTCGATGGTCGAGGAGCTCGACAAGGACTACGTCCGCACCGCCCTCGGCGCCGGCATCCCGAAGAGCGTCGTCATCGCGCGCAACGTGCTGCGCAACGCGCTCATCACGCCTGTCACCGTCCTCGGCCTGCGCATCGGCTACCTCATCGGCGGCGCCGTCGTCATCGAGGTCATCTTCAACCTGCCGGGCATGGGCATGGCCATCCTCTCGGGCATCCAGTCGAACTACGTCATGCTCGTGCAAGGCGTCGTTTTGGTCGTGGCCATCACGTTCATCTTCATCAACATCATCGTGGATATGCTTTATATCCTGATCGATCCGCGAATCAGGACGGTGTAGCATGGTACAACTTCGAGGCAACCTCACCAAGAAAATGGAGGACAATGCGGGCCGCGTCCGCTTCCGCCGCTGGAAGGCGATGACCATCGGCTCCCGCATCTCCATCATCGTCATCGCGCTCATCGTGCTCATCGCGGTGTTCGCGCAGTTCATCGCACCGTACGACCCCTACGCCATCTTCACCGCGCGCCAGGCTCCCGACGGCGAGTTCCTCTTCGGCACCGACGACAAGGGCCGCGACGTTTTGTCGCGCATGATGTACGGCGCCCGCTACTCGCTCACCATCGGCCTCGGCGCCACCGCGTTCGCCCTCATCATCGGCTCGATCGTGGGCGCCATCGCCGCGGTTTCGCGCAAGTGGGTATCCGAAGTGATCATGCGCATCTGCGACATCATCATGTCGTTCCCGGGCATCGCGCTCGCCGCGACCTTCGTGCTCTCCTTCGGAGCATCCATCCCCTCGCTCATCTTCGCGATCGGCTTCCTCTACATCCCGCAGATCGCCCGCGTCGTCCGTGCGAACGTGGTGAGCGAGTACGGCCAGGACTACGTGCGCGCCGTCATCGTGTCGGGCGCCCGCGCCCCGTGGATCCTCGTGAAGCACGTCGTGCGCAACTGCCTGGCGCCGGTCATGGTGTTCACCATCGTGCTCGTCGCCGACGCCATCGTGTTCGAGGCGTCGCTGTCGTTCATCTCCGCCGGCATCCAGGAGCCCACCCCGACGTGGGGCAACATCCTGGCAGACGCCCGCGCGGGCGTGCTCGCCGGCCGCTGGTGGCAGGCGATGTTCCCCGGCCTCGCCATCATGATCACGGTGCTGTGCCTGAACATCCTGTCCGAGGGCATCACCGACGCCATGGCCGCCGCACCCAAGGCGCCCGTGAAGGCGAGCGACTCCGCCCTTAAGGGCAATCGCGAGGCCGACCGCATGGTCGCCGACCCCAAGGTCGCCTATGCCGCCCAGGCCGACATGCTCAACAAGCGCCTCGCGCGCCTGCGCGAAGTCGAGCTCACCCGCACCGACCGCTTCGAGGCGCGCACCGACGTGCCGCCGATCCTGGAAGTGAAGGACCTCTGCATCAAGTTCCCGCGCCACGGCGACGTGAACGTCGTCGACCACGTGAGCTTCGTCGTGCGCCCGCGCCAGACCATGGGCCTTGTCGGCGAGTCCGGCTGCGGCAAGTCCATCACGAGCCTCACCATCATGGGTCTGCTCGACAAGAAGGCCCAGATCTCCGGCGAGGTTCTCTACGACGGCAAGAACCTGCTTTCCCTCTCCGAGAAGGAGATGAACGAGCTGCGCGGCCGCGAGATCGCCATGATCTACCAGGACGCCCTGTCCTCGCTGAACCCGTCCATGCTCATCAAGGCTCAGATGAAGCAGCTCACCAAGCGCGGCGGCACCCGCTCGGCCGAGGAGCTCTTGGAACTCGTGGGCCTCGACCCGAAGCGCACGCTCGACTCCTACCCGCATGAGCTTTCCGGCGGCCAACGCCAGCGCGTGCTCATCGCCATGGCGCTCACCCGCGACCCGAAGCTCGTCATCGCCGACGAGCCGACGACCGCCCTCGACGTCACCGTGCAGAAGCAGGTCATCGACCTGCTCAACAAGCTGCAGCACGAGCTCGGCTTCGCGATGGTGTTCGTGAGCCACGACCTCGCGCTCGTCGCCGAGGTCGCGAACTCGATCACCGTCATGTACGCAGGCCAGGTCGTGGAGCAGGGCCCGGTGAAGGAGATCCTCACCAACCCCATCCACGAGTACACGCGCGGCCTTCTGGGCTCGGTGCTTTCCATCGAGGCCGGCGGCGACCGCCTGCACCAGGTTCCGGGCAGCGTCCCCTCGCCGAAGGACTTCCCCGAGGGCGACCGCTTCTGCCCGCGCTCGAGCCACCCCGACAAGACGTCGAACGTGCGCCCCATGCTCAAGCGTGTGAAGGGCACCGATCATTACTACGCCGAGCTGCCTGACAGCGAGCTCAAGCGCGTCGGCATCGAACCCTACCTTGCGGGAGGTGCGGAATAAATGACCGAGAAGAACCTTAAGAAGGCTGAAATCGCCGAGAAAGACGCCATCGCCGCAGCTGAGGACACGGTTGCCGCGGAAGACATCGCAACGGCCAAGGGCCGCGACCTCAAGACCGAGCGCAAAGACGGCACGGAAAGCGGGCACGCGCCCCAGAAGGACGGCGACGAGACGCCCATCATCTTCCTCGACGACGTGCACGTCGTGTTCAAGACGCGCACGGGGTCGCTTCTGCACCCCAACAAGGTGCACGCGGTGAACGGCCTGTCCCTCAAGCTCATGCCCGGCGAGACCATCGGCATCGTCGGCGAGTCCGGCTGCGGCAAGTCCACCACCGCCAACGTCATGTGCGGCCTGCAGACCCCGACGTCGGGGCACGTGTACTTCAAGGGAACCGACGTCACGAAGCGCACCGCCGCCCAGCGCCGCATCATCGGCCGCGTCATCTCGGTGGTGTTCCAGGACCCGGCGACTGCTCTAAACGCCCGCATGAGCGTGCGCGACCAGCTGACCGACCCGATGATCGTGCACAAGGTGGGCGACGAGGCGTCCCGCGACGCCCGCGTGCACGAGCTCATCGAGATGGTCGGCCTGCCGGAATCGGTGCTCGACGCCCTGCCCGGCCAGATGTCCGGCGGCCAGCGCCAGCGTGTGGCCATCGCCCGCGCCCTCGCGCTCAAGCCCGACGCCATCATCGCCGACGAGCCCACCTCGGCCCTCGACGTGTCGGTCCGCGCGCAGATCCTGAACCTGCTCATGGACCTCAAGAAGCAGCTCGGGCTGGCCATGGTGTTCATCAGCCACGACATCCAGACAGTGCGCTACATCTCCGACCGGATCATCGTCATGAACCACGGCCAGGCGGTCGAGCGCGGCACGGCCGAAGAAGTCTTCAACCACCCGAAAGACGACTACACCCGCCTGCTTCTGGGAGCGGCACCCTCGCTGCTCCACCCCGATCTGGGGAAGTAGGTCGCAAGCTTCACGCCCTTTCGCGCAAAACCGATTCAAGCACGGAAAGCCGCCTCGTCCGAGGCGGCTTTTTCATGTTCACGGCGCCGTTTTCCTTGACGCGATATGCCCGCGTGCTATCCTTTTTGCGTTTGAGGTAAATGCAAGTCAACTGAAAGGTCAGGCATGGACACCAAAGAGTTCCACGGCGTTATCCCTCCCGTGGTAATCCCCCTGAACGAAAAGAAGCAGCTCGATCTCGAATCCTTCGAGCGCTCCATCAACCGCATGATCGATGCAGGCGTGAACGGCCTGTTCTTCCTCGGATCCTCGGGCGAGGTGGCATTCCTGACCGACGCTCAGCGCTACCACGTGCTGCAGGAGGCCGTCGCCATCGTGAACCACCGCGTGCCCGTGCTCGCCGGCGTCATCGATATGGAGACCCTGCGCGTCATCGACCAGTGCAAGCGCGCCAAGGGCTACGGCGTCGACGCCCTCGTGGCGACCGCGCCGTTCTACGCGCTCGGCGGCCCGCGCGAGGTCGAGCGCCACTTCCGCCAGATCCGCGAGAACACCGACCTGCCGCTGTTCGCCTACGACCTGCCCGTGTGCGTGCACACCAAGCTCGACCCCACGATGCTCGTGCGCCTCGGCAAGGACGGCGTGCTCCAGGGCGTGAAGGACTCTTCCGGCGACGACGTGTCGTTCCGCTGGCTCGTGCTCGAGAACGAGGACGCGGGCCATCCGCTCCAGCTGCTCACCGGACACGAGGTCTGCGTCGACGGCGCGTACCTCGGCGGCGCCGACGGCTCGGTTCCGGGGCTCGCGAACCTCGACCCGTTCAGCTACGTCGAGCAGTACAAAGCGTTCCAGGCCGGCGACTGGGCACGCGTGAAGGAGCTGCAGGACCACCTCGCACGCCTCATGTTCCTCACCCGCGTCGTGAAGGCGACCGTCGGCTTCGGTGCCGGCGTCGGCGCGTTCAAGACGGCGCTGTGGCAGATGGGCGTGTTCAACACCAACCAGATGCGCGAGCCGGTTCAGGCACTCGAAGGCGAAGACGTGGCGGCGATCGTCGAGGTCATCAAGAAGGCCGGCCTCATGGACAAGGACGCCCCCATTCGCAAGTAGCGGCCTTGCTCGCTTGAGCGACATCACGAAACGCGGCACGAGGGCACACCCCCGCTGCCGCGTTTTTCTTATCGGAAGGAGAAAAGATGGCCACATTCCCCACGACGTGCGCCTTCCCCGCCCGCGTCGTCGCCATCGACGTCGGAGCGACCAAGATCACGGGGGGCATCGTCGCGTACGGCGCCGCAGACGCCGCACCTGTCGTCGAGACAACGAAGACGGTTCCCACCGAGGCCGCGAAAGGCGGCACGAGCGTGCTCGACAAGATCTGCTCGCTTGCCGCCGAGCTCGCCGCGGGAAGCGAGAGCACACCGCTCGGCGTGGGCGTCGGCACCGCCGGCCGCGTCGACGCGAAGACGGGGTCAATCGCCTACGCGAACGACCTCATGCCCGGCTGGACCGGCCAGCCCCTCGCAAGCGCCCTTCGCGAGCGCACAGGGCTTCCCGCAGCCGTGCTGAACGACGTCCAGGCCTACGGCGTCGGCGAGGCGCGCTGGGGCGCGGGGCGCGGGGCGGACACCTGCGTGGTCATCGCCGCCGGCACCGGCGTCGGTGGCGCAATCATCGCGCACGGCCGCGTCGTGCGAGGCAAGCACGGGTTCGCGGGCGAAGTGGGGCACATGGCCTCCGCTGCCGCGACGGGCATCCCGTGCGTCTGCGGCGGCAGCGGGCACCTGGAGAGCGTCGCCGCCGGCAGCGGGATCGAGGCGCGCTACCTCGAGGCGACCGAGGAGCACCTCACCGGGGCCGAGATCTCGAAGCTCGCCGCCGAAAACGAGCAGCCGGCGCGCCGCATCATCAAGGAGGCGGGTCTCGCGCTCGGGCAGGCCATCGCGGGCCTCACCAACATCCTCGACCCCGAGGTCGTCATCCTGTCGGGCTCCGTCACGAAAGCGGGCGACGAATGGCGCGCCGAGGTGATGCGCGGCTTCGCGAGCCAGATCCCCGAGGCGCAGCGCGACCTTCCCATCGTCGACGCCACGCTCGGCGCCTCAGCGCCGCTCATCGGCGCGACCGAGAATCTCCTCGACACCCTGTAACATCACCGCGCAGAGCGGGCTCAAGGCGCCTTGCACGCCGTTTCCCGCCCTGCGCACACGCAAAGGAGCAATCATGATCGACCCCATCATCCTAGAGCTCAAGGGCAAGCTCATCGTGAGCTGCCAGGCCTACATGGGCGAGCCGCTGCGCCACCCCGAAACGATGGCGCAGATGGCGCGTGCGTGCGAGCTCGGCGGCGCCGGCGGCATCCGCTGCCAGGGGCTTTCCGACATCTCCGCCATCAAGGGCCGCACCGAGGTGCCCGTGATCGGCATCTGGAAGGAAGGTCACGAGGGCGTCTACATCACGCCGACGCTGCGCCATGCGCGCGCCTGCGTGGCGGCTGGCGCCGACATCGTGGCCGTCGACGCGACCGACCGGCCGCGCCCCGACGGGAAGACGCTCGAGGACACGGTGCTCCCGCTCAAAGAGGACGGCGTGCTCGTGATGGCCGACTGCGCCACCATCGAGGACATCCGCCACGCCTTCTCGATCGGCTGCGACATCGCCTCGACCACGCTCTCCCACCCCGGCGCCGCCATCGACTGCGGCATGGCCGACGGTCCCGACGTGGCGCTCGTGCGCCAGGCGACGTCGGAGTTTCCCGACAAGCCCGTCATCTGCGAGGGCCGCGTGCACACGCCGGCCGACGCCAAGGCTGCCATGGACGCAGGCGCCTGGGCGGTCGTCGTGGGCACGGCGATCACCCACCCCACCTCCATCACCAGCTGGTTCGTCGAGGCGGTTGAGAAGTAGCCGAGACGAATCGCCCGATCACGACGAAGGCCGCCGTTCATGCACATGGACGGCGGCCTTCTTTTGCGTTGAAACGCTTTCGCATCGAAGCGACCTTGGCAAAAGCCCCTCGCTACCTCAGCAGCTTCCCTCGCAGAACGACGTGCTTCACGTTGAGATCGGCGTCGAGCACCACGCAGTCGGCGACTTTGCCAGGCTCGATGCTGCCGCGCTCCCCGTACACGCCGAGCGCCCGCGCCGGGGTAATGGTCGCGGCCCGCACGGCATCGACAAACGGGATGCCCATCTTCGCCACCGCGGTGCGCAGGCATGCCATGACGTTGCTCACGCTGCCCGCGAGCGAGCCGTTCGCGATCGTGGCGCGGTTGCCATGCACGGTAAACTCCTGCCCGCCGAGCTCGAAGGTGCCGTCGCCTAAGCCGCAGGCGCGCAGCGAGTCGCTGATCAGGATCATGCGGTCGGGGAACAACCTGAACGCGAGGCGGACCATCGCAGGATGGATATGCACGCCGTCGGCGATGATCTCACAGGTGACGTCGTCGCGGTCGGCGGCCGCCGCGATCGGCCCGGGGTTGCGATGGTGCAGCGAGGACATGGCGTTGTAGAGGTGCGTCATGTGGCGCGCGCCCGCTTCGAACGCCGCGCGCGCGTCATCGTAGGTCGCGCAGGTGTGGGCAACGGAGACGCGCACCTTGTCCGAGACCTCACGGATGAAGTCGAGGTTGCCAGCCTCTTCGGGCGCGACGTCGACGAGCTTGATCTTCCCCTGCGCCGCCTTCTGCCAACGCTCAAACTCGGCTGCCGTGGCGCCGCGCACGTAGGCCGGGTTCTGCGCCCCGACCTTGCCCGGCGCGATGAACGGCCCTTCCATGTTGATGCCGGCGATCGCCGCCTCGTCGGGAGCTGCCGCATGCGCGGCGATCGCGCTCACGATCGGGATCAGACGCTCTTCCGGCAGCGTCATCGTGGTCGGGAATATCGCTGTGACGCCCTCTCGCGCCTCGTAACGGGCGATCGCCGCGATGCCCTCATCGTTGGCGTCGCAGAAGTCATGCCCCATCGCTCCGTGGAAGTGGACGTCAATGAGCCCCGGGATGACCCAACAGCCCGACGCATCCACCGTTTCCTCCTGCGAGCGCTCCCCTTGCGCCTCGCCTGCGAACATATCGCCCGCGATCGCCACGTCGCGCTCCTCGAATCCAGCGCCGCTGAACACCTTACCACCTGAAACTATCATTGCCGTCCCTTCGTTTTCTCCCTGGCGCGGCTCGGCATAACCCGCCTCGCACCATTCATACCGCATACGATACCGCTGTTCTCCGTCGCCACGGACAAAAAGAGCCGATTTGCGAGCCTCACGTCGTCCGCAAAAAGAAGGGGAAACGCTATCGACAGCGTTTCCCCTGGTCACGATTCGCTCAATACGCGCCATCGCTCCTACATCGCAGCAGCGGCCTCGCATTTCGCGTGATTTTGTCCGCGAGCAGCCTTTTTCGAGGAAGGAGGCGGGGCGAAGCCTGAAATAGCGCCGCGCACCTCTCCGAAACGACCGCGATCCCCCGCGAAGCGCCGGCGCCCGCAAGCAAACGGCGCCAAGGTGTCCTCATCGTCTACAGAAGCGCGCTGGCTTCCTTGTCGACCACGACGGTGACGTCGGGGTGCAGCTGCAGCACGCTTGCTGGAACCTGCGGGACGACCGGGCCGTTTACCACGTCGCGGACAATCTCCGCCTTGCCCGCGCCGCTCACCACGAGCAGGATCTTGCGGGCTTTCATGATGGTGCCGATGCCCATGGTGTACGCCTCACGCGGCACGTCGTCGATGGATTCGAACAGGCGGCTGTTGGCCTCGATAGTGCTCTCCGTCAGCTTCACGCAATGCGTGGCGACCGGGAACGAGTCGCACGGCTCGTTGAAGCCGATATGCCCGTTGTGCCCGAGGCCGAGAAGCTGCAGGTCGACGCCGCCGGCCTGGGCGATGGCGTCCTCGTACGCGGCGCAGGCGGCTTCGGCGTCGTCCATCGCGCCGTTGGGCACGTGAGTCTTCGCAACGTCGATGTCGACATGGTCGAAGAGGTTCTTCTGCATGAAGTAGCGGTAGCTCTGGTCATGGGTGCCGGGAAGCCCACGATACTCGTCGAGGTTGAACGACTGCGCGTCGGCGAAGCTGATCTCGCCCGCGTCGCACGCCTTCACGAGCTCGGCGTACAGCCCGATCGGCGTCGTTCCCGTCGCCAGGCCGAGCACGCTTTCCGGCTTCGCCTTAAGTTGGTCGGCGATGACCGCGGCGGCGGCCTTGCTCATCTCGTCGTAATTGTCGGTTACCACTACGTTCACGATACATCCTTTCGAACGGGGCTCTAAGCCCCTTCCCTCTCCTTCGGCAAAGCGCGTCGCGGCCTTACGTCCAGAACTCCACCAGTTCGATGATGCTCTGGTATGCCCACGGGTAGATATCGGAATACCACCCCGTCTCGGGCACGAAGCACACGAGCACGCTGTACAGCACGCTTATCGCGACGAGCGCCAGCAGCACCTTCGTGAAGATCTGCGCCATGGTCGAGCCGGGCGCGAGGTTCTCGTTCACGATGAAGGCGAGCAGCACAACAGCCGCCAAGAACATGAAGCTGAAATCAGCATAGTAGCGTTGGAGGATTCCCGCCATCTCCGCATCGACGAGCGCGACGAGAACTCCCGTCGCGAGCAACACGACGATCACGCCGAGGATGGTGCGCGTCGATCGTTGCGAGATGCGCAGGCGCAAAATGCGCGGCGCGAAGGGCAGAAGCCACAGCACCGGAAGACACGCGAGCACGCCGCCGAAGGTGACTTCCTTGATCGTCTGCCCGAGATACGTCGTGTCGAACGGCGCGGCCTGCAAAAACGGGAACGCGCCCACGACGCACGGCGGCTGCAGGAAGTACGCGAACAGCGCCGGCGCGAGTCGGCCGAAGTTCACGCCGCGCTTCGTCATGTCGTTCACGGTAAGGTTGTAGTTCGCCCCGAAGTCAGTGATCGACCCGAAACGCGCATGGTTGTACAGCATGATTCCCGCAGCGACGACGAGATAGGGCGCGATGAGGCAGGCGAACTCGCGCACGCCGCGCTTCGTGAAGAGCTTGCGTTCGGTGATGTAGGTACGCCAGAACAGCGGAAACGCCAGAAGCGACAACACAAGCAGCTGCGGGCGGCACCCAGCGACAAGCGCCATGCACAAAGACCCCGCCAGATACCAACCGCACGGGCGCGCCGATCCGCGCCCGCACATCCAGAAGTAGAGTCCCCACACCGAGAACGCGAGCCCGCACATGATGGGCAGCGAGTAGAACGTCGGGAACTTGATGAGGTAGAGGATGCCGCAACAGGTGACGAGCACGATCTGCAGCAGTAGGTAGAGCCCAAGGCTCACCTGCTTGAAATGGTACCGGGCGAAGCGGTCGAGCAGCGCCGAGCAGCCAAGTATGAACGCGATGGCGGCCAGAAGCACGCCGATAGCCGTCGGGAAATTCGCACCTGTGACCAAGTAAAACGGCAGGTAGAACAAAAGCACCGGGACAACGCCGAAGTACACGTAGTAGTGGCCGTCGTAGTACGCGACGTCGAAGAGGTAGGGCTCGCCCGTTTCCTTCTGAAGCTCGTCGCGCGCGCCCTTGTCGTAGGGGTCGTCCATCTGCTGGAGCCACTCGGGAGGCTCCTCCTCGAGGTAGAGCTTCCCCTCGGCCATCGACTTCGCAAGCTCCGCGTACTGCTGGGCGTTGTCTCCTCCGACCTTGAACGTGTTCACGAGGCTGTGCCCGTCCCACGAGCCGGAGTTATAGTTCGACGTCGCCACACCGACGAGGTTCGATCCCATGAAGAGGAACGACGTCACGAGCGCCACTTCGACGACTACCGCGGTGATGATCCCCGCCTTCGATTCGCGCGGACGGCGCGTGATGCTCACGCGGTAGATGCTCGACCCGGGTCGGAACAGGTAGGTCAGCGCGAGGATCCCCACGACGCCGCCGAACCTGAGGAAGTTGAACGTGAAAGCGCGGTGCGCATTCAGCTCGAGCCGCGTCAGGCGAACGGGATAGCTCGTGTCCTCGTTGCCCACGAGCTCGATGCGCAGGTTGTCGACGCGCCCCGACGTTTTCAGGTTGAGGTACTGGCTTTCGGACACCATCGTCGAGATGTCGACATCGGGAACGCCCACCGTGTACTCGGTGGAATCGAAGTAGGTGTGGTGCGCGTCGTCGGTGAACTGCACCTTGAACGTAAGGTTCTGCGCGGGCTGCGTCCAGTCGAACTGCAAGTGGACGTTGTGGACTTCGGTGTTGAGGTTCGAGAACTCGATGACGTTGTCGACCTCGGTGATCTTGTACTGCTCGTCGGAGGTTTCCTGCAAGGTGAGCGCATCGCTTAAGTCGATCGTGTTGTAATTCATCGACAGGAAGTAGTTCATATTGAACACGAACGTCTCGAGCAGAAACGCGATAAGCAGGATGGTCGCGGCCACCTTGCCGATGTGCGCAAGCAGCGAGCGCCTCGGCAGGACGCGCGATTCGTAGAGGTACTTGATATTCCGGCGTATCGTTGGCATGACTCGTCATTATACAGCAGAAGGGCCCCGATACCTGATCGGAGCCCTTCATAAGGCCAGCTCTCGATGAAGAAACCGCAGTTAGAGGTTGAGGGCCTTCTTGACGTCGGCGTAAACGACCTCAGGGTCGCGGTCGCCGTCGATGGAGACGAGCAGATCGCAACCGCGGTAGTAGTCGATGAGCGGGCTCGTCGACTTCTCGTACACATCGAGACGATTGCGGACGGTGGCTTCGTTGTCATCGTCGCGCTGGTACATCTCGCCGCCGCACTTGGGGCAGGATGCGTCGGCTTCGGAACCGATGTGACCGCATTCCTTGCACATGCGACGCGACGTGAGGCGCTTGACGATAACCTCGGACTCGACGTCGATGAGCAGCGCGGCGTCGAGCGGGCGCTCGAGCTTCGAGAGCTCGGCGTCGAGCGCGACGGCTTGGGCGGACGTGCGCGGGAAGCCATCGAGGATGAAACCCTTCTCGGTGTCGGGTTCGGACAGACGCTCGGTGACGAGTCCGATGATGACGTCGTCGGGAACAAGGTCGCCGGCGTCCATGTAGGACTTTGCCTTCTTGCCAAGCTCGGTTCCGGCCTTCACGGCGGCACGGAGCATGTCGCCCGTGGAAATATGGGGTGTGCCGAATTCCTCAACGAGCTTAGCGGCCTGCGTGCCCTTGCCTGCGCCCGGAGCGCCTAACAGCACGATGTTCATGTTCGAATATCCTTTCAATCCATGTGGATAAAAGCGGTGTACTTCATTGTATCAAACGCCCACGCCCCTGCGTGAAACTCCATGCAAACGAAAAAGCCGCAGGCATGACGCGCCTGCGGCTTTGAAATCGGATGCGACGGTGAGGCTACTTGAAGAAGCCGTCGTAGTTGTGCATCTTGAGCTGGCTTTCCACCTTGCTCATGGTGTCGAGCGCGACGCCGATCATGATGAGGATCGATGTGCCGCCGAACGCCTGGATGAGCTGGTTGCCGCTGAAGTAGAAGATGATCGTCGGGATGACGGCGATGCAGGCGATGAAGATCGCGCCCGGAAGCGTCACGCGATGGATCACGTTCTTGATGTAGGTCACCGTAGCGGAGCCCGGGCGAACACCGGGGATGAAGCCGCCCTGCTTACGCAGGTTGTCCGCCGTGTCTTCGGGGTTGAACACCATGGAGGTGTAGAAGTAGGCGAAGAACACGATGAGCAGCACGGTGAGGATCCAGTTCAGCCAACCGGTCGACACCGCATCGGCGAACGCGGTGAGCCAACCCACGTTGAACAGCGCGGCAAGCTGAGCCGGGAAGTAGATGATGCAGCTCGCGAAGATGATCGGGATAACGCCCGCGGCGTTCACCTTCAGCGGGATGTAGGTGGACTGGCCACCCATCATCTTACGACCCTGGACGCGCTTGGCGTAGTTCACGGGGATGCGGCGCTGCGCACGCTCGATGAAGATGATCGCCGGGATGCACGCGAGCACCACGACGAGGATCAACACCGTGATGGCAATGCCCATGCCCATGTCGGCCTGCAGGTTGATCGACGAGAAGATCGCAGACGGAACGCGCGACACGATGCTCACGAAGATGATGAGCGACATGCCGTTGCCGATACCGCGCTGGGTGATGAGCTCGCCCATCCACATGATGAAAGCGGTGCCCGCCACGAGCGTGAACACGACGATGATGTCCGTGACGATCTCGGGGATCTGGTCCGTGAAGACGACGCCGTAGGCGGACGACTTGAACAAGAGCAGATAGCCGATTGCGTTGATCAGGCCGAGACCGAGCGTGAGGTAACGCGTGACCTGAGTGATCTTACGACGACCAGTCTCGCCTTCCTTCGCCCAACGCCCCACCGCGGGGATGACACCCTGCATGAGCTGCATGATGATCGACGCGGTGATGTAGGGCATGATGCCGAGCGAGAACACCGAGAAGTGCGAAAGCGCGCCGCCGGTGAAGAGGTCGAGCATGGTCATCGATACGCCCGAGCCCGCGAAGGAGTTCGCGAACTCGTTGAACGGAATGCCGGGAACCGGGATGTAGGCGCCGAAACGGTACAGCGCCAAAATCCCAAGCGTGAAGAGGATCTTCTTGCGAAGCTCCGGCACCTTGAACGCGTCAATGATAGAGCTTAGCAAGGCTCTTCGACCTTTCCTCCAGCTGCTTCGATCTTCGCCTTAGCGGAAGCAGACACCTTATCGACGGACACGGTGAGAGCCTTGGTCAGCTCGCCGTCGCCGAGAACCTTCACGAGGGCGTCGGCGTGCTTGATGATGCCCTTTTCCTTGAGGGACTCGCCGTTGACGACGTCGCCGGCCTCGAACTTCTCCTCGAGACGGGAAACATTGACGGGCAGGTACTCCACGCGATTGAAATTGCGGAAGCCGGGGAGCTTCGGCAGACGCATCGCGAGCGGGGTCTGGCCACCTTCGAAGCCGGGGCGCTTGCCGCCGCCAGCGCGGGAAAGCTGGCCGTTCAGACCACGGCCGGCGGTCTTGCCGTAGCCGGAGCCGTTGCCGCGGCCGACGCGCTTACGGTTCTTGCGAGAGCCCTCTGCCGGCTTGAGATCCTTAAGTTCCATGTTGTTGTAACTCCTTACAATCGCTTCCGGGAAACGCTTCCCGGGGCTGGCAGCTCGCCGCCAGCAAACTTCCTATACACCTAGGTTGGCGCTACCGGAATCCGGCGCGCCAACCCAAGATTATACCGTATTGAGAATATGTAGCCGGGAGAAGCCCAAACTACAGCTCCTCCACCTTGACGAGATGCTTGACCTTGAAGATCATGCCGCGCACGGACTCGTTGTCCGTGATGTCGTGGGAGCGGCCGATCTTGCCGAGGCCGAGAGCACGAAGCGTCGCAGCCTGGTCCTTCTTGTAGCCGATGGAGCTTTTGATCTGCGTCACACGCAGGGTCTTCTGAGCGTCAGCCATTGCTAGTTCTCCTTCCCGCCGAAGATCTGAGCGACGGACATGTTGCGGCGCTCCGCAACCTCGACCGGGCTCTGCATCTTCTGGAGGCCCTCAGCGGCAGCCTTCACGACGTTCATGGCGTTGTTGGTGCCGAGAGACTTGGCGAACACGTTCTTGATGCCAGCGAGCTCCATGACCGCACGGGCCGGGCCGCCGGCGATGACGCCGGTACCAGGGGCAGCCGGCATGATGAGCACGCGGCCTGCGCCGAACTCGCCCACGATGTCGTGAGGAACGGTGCCTTCCTTGGTGATGGGCACGGAGAACATGTTCTTCTTCGCGTCGTCGACGCCCTTCTTGATGGCCACGGGCACTTCCTTGGATTTGCCCAGGCCGATGCCCACGCGGCCGTTGCCGTCGCCGACGACGACGAGCGCGGTGAGCGCGAAACGCGTGCCGCCCTTGACGACCTTGCACACGCGGTTGATGTAAACGACGCGCTCCTGGAGCTCAGGAACGGCGGCGTTTTCTTGCTGTTTGCGAGCCATACGCTTAACCCCTTCTAGAATACCAGGCCTGCTTCACGGGCAGCGTCGGCGAGAGCCTTGACGCGTCCGTGGTACAGGTGGCCGCCGCGGTCGAAGACGACCTTCGTCACGCCTTTGTCCTGAGCCATTTTGCCGATGATAGCGCCGAGTTCAGCAGCGCCTTCGACGGTGCCGCCCTTCTTGCCCGTTGCCTTGAACTCGGGGCCGAGGGTGGAAACGCCGCAGATGGTGGTATGCGACACATCGTCGATAACCTGCGCGTAGATGTTGGAGTTGCTGCGCGTCACGCAGAGGCGCGGACGCTCAGGCGTACCGGAAATCTTGCCACGCACGCGACGATGACGGCGGGCCAAGCCTTTCTCATGCTTCAAATCATTGGTTCTCATGATGATCCCTTCAGTAATGTTCCGTAGCGCTTAAGCCCACTAGTCGCTCTTAGCAGCCTTGCCAAGCTTGCGACGCACAACTTCGCCTTCGTAGCGAATGCCCTTGCCCTTGTAGGGTTCCGGCTTGCGCCACTTGCGGATGTCGGCGGCAACCTGGCCGACCTGCTCTTTGCTTGCGCCATGAACGATGATCTCGGTCTGGCTGGGGACCTCGTAGGAGATGCCTTCGGGGGCAGCGATGATGACCGGATGCGAGTAACCGAGGGAAAGCTCGAGGTCCGTGCCCTTGAGAGCAGCACGGTAGCCGACGCCGACGAGCTGGAGCTTCTTCTGGAAGCCCTTCTCGACGCCCTCGATCATGTTGTGGATAAGCGTACGGGTGAGACCGTGGAGGCTCTTGGCCTCGCGGGAATCATCCGGACGGGTGACGATGATCTCATCGCCCTCGCGAGCGATGGTCATCATGGGATTGAAGCTGCGATGCAGCTCTCCCTTCGGGCCCTTCACCGTCAAGTTGTGACCGTCGATGG
>CAKUGU010000042.1 GCA_934654815.1 uncultured Ellagibacter sp. | reverse complement strand
GCTGCGGCCGAATCGATCAGCGCGTAGTAGAACGTGTTGCGCAGGTACGCCACCATGAGCTGGTGCATAACGGTTGCGGCATCGGGCTCGAAGTCGACGTCGCCGGGAATCTTCTTCTCGTCGTCGCGATACGGCTCGAGAACGTCTTCCTCCTTCGGCTCGAGACCGAGGACGTCGGCAAAGCTCATCATGTTGATAGGCAGAACCTGTTGCGTGATGAGCGTTTGCTCGGCGCCGTTCTTAGCGTGATTGAAGACGATCGTTACCTCGTCGATCACGCCCTTCTCGCCACCGATGTGGTATCCGTCGCCGATGTAAGCGGAAATCTCCGCCGCCTCTTCGTAGGTCGGATCTGCGGACAGATCGCGGAACTCGAAGATCGGCTTGATGCCACGATAGGTGAAATAGCCGATGGCCTTCTTGCCACAAGCTATGACGTCAACCGAAATGCCCTGCTTCTCCTTGGCCTTGATGAGCTTCTCGGCTTCGCGCAGCACATTGCTGTTGAAACCGCCCGCAAGCCCACGATCCGACGTGATCACTACGACAACAGCACGCTTGACCTCGTCATGCGTGACCAGCAACGGCTCGGAATCGAGCGGAGCGTACTTCGCCGTGCTGATCAGCATGTCCGAGATGCAGTTAGCCCACGGAAGCGCGTTGAACACGCGGTCGGTGGCGCGGCGGATCTTCGCCGCCGCGACCATCTCCATTGTGCGCGTAATCTGCTTCGTCGAGGTGACGGAGTTGATGCGCCTTTCTATGTCGTGAAGGTTGGGCATGTGCTACCTACCTTACACCGAAGGCGAAAACTGGGTCTTGAACGCCTCGATGGCGGCATTCAGCTCGGTCTTGGTCTCGTCGGTGAACTTCTTCTCGTTCTTGACGCTTTCCACGATAGCCGGCTTCGACGCATGCAGGTACTCGATGAGCTCGCTGCGGAAACGAACCACGTCGGCAACCGGGATGTCGTCGAGGTAGCCGTTGCCGCCAGCATAGATCGCGATGGCCTGATCGTAGAACGACATAGGCACGTAACGACCCTGCTTCAGAAGCTCGGTCATGTGAGCACCGCGGTTCAGCTGGTCCTGCGTCGCCTTGTCGAGGTCGCTGCCGAACTGCGTGAACGCCTGCAGCTCGCGATAAGCGGCCAAGTCGAGGCGGAGCGTACCGGCAACGGACTTCATGGCCTTGGTCTGAGCGGAGCCACCAACGCGGGAAACCGAGATACCAACGTTGACTGCCGGTCGCTGGCCCTGGAAGAACAGGTCCGTCGACAGGAAGATCTGACCGTCGGTAATGGAAATCACGTTGGTCGGGATGTATGCGGAAACGTCGCCAGCCTGGGTTTCGATGATCGGCAGAGCCGTCATGGAACCGCAGCCGTACTCGTCGGACATCTTGACCGCACGCTCGAGCAGGCGAGAATGCAGGTAGAAGATGTCGCCCGGGTAAGCTTCGCGTCCCGGCGGACGACGAAGGGTCAACGACATCTGGCGGTAGGCCACCGCCTGCTTGGACAAGTCATCATAGATGATGAGCACGTGGCGTCCGGGGTTCTCCGGGCCTGCGGGCTTGCCGTCTTCGCCGTTGTAGACGAAGTACTCGCCCATTGCAGCGCCAGCCATCGGAGCGATGTACTGGAGCGGAGCGGAATCGGCGGCCGTTGCGGACACGATAATCGTGTACTTCATGGCGTCGTAGCGCTCGAGGGTTTCCATAACGCCGGCAACCGTGGAAGCCTTCTGACCGATCGCAACGTAGATGCAGATCATGTCTTCGTCTTTTTGGTTGATGATGGCGTCGATGGCGATAGCGGTCTTACCGGTCTGGCGGTCGCCGATGATGAGCTCGCGCTGGCCACGGCCGATAGGAATCATGGAGTCGATAGCCATGATACCGGTCTGCATAGGCTCATGCACCGGCTTACGGCTGATGACGCCGGGAGCCTTGAACTCGACGGGACGGGTGCCTTCGGCTTCGATTTCACCCTTGCCGTCGATCGGCATGCCGAGCGGGTTCACGACGCGGCCGAGAAGACCCTTGCCGGACGGAACCTCCATGATGCGGCCCGTGGTACGGACCTGGTCATTCTCCTTGATTGCGGTGACGTCACCGAGAAGAACGGCGCCGACTTCGTCCTCTTCGAGGTTCTGAGCCAAGCCGTATACGGTCTTACCGTTGGATCCAACGAACTCGAGAAGCTCGCCAGCCATCGCGTTCTTCAGGCCGTCGACGCGGGCGATGCCGTCGCCGACCTGGATGACGGTGCCGACTTCGCGGGAATCAACGCTCACTTCAAGGGAGGCCAGCTGCTTACGCAGCGCTTCGTCAATGGACTGTGCGGTAATTTCAGTCACTAGCATTCACCTCCATCTGTCTTCTTCTTGAGCACGGTGCGCGCATTGTTGAGCTGGCTGATGACGCTCGCATCGATGCGCTTGCTGCCCGCACTCATGATAATGCCACCCAAGATGGACTTGTCGATGCGTTCGCGAAGAACGACCTTCATGCCCAGCTCGGATTCGGCTTTTTGCTTGATGATGTCGCGCAGATGGTCATCGAGCTCGACGACTGTGGTCACATCGAGGATGCACAGCTTGAGCTTGCTTTCCACCTGGTCTTCATAGCTTGCACGGACCTGCGGGAGCAACTTGATGTCACCGCGTTCCGCCATGACGGCGAGAACCTCGGTGAACGCCGGGTTGCACTGCGCAAATGCCGCGCGAGCGATTTGGGCCCTCTGTTCGGGCGTGTACGCCGCGTCTTCCAGAGCGCCTGAAAGATCGACATTCGTCCGCATCACGGAGACGATCTTCTCCGCCTGTTCGCGCACTTCGAGAACAGCGTCTTGGCCGCCGGAAGTGTTCGCGGCATCGAGGAGTACCGATGCGTACGCGGCGATCTTCTCTTTGGTGATGAGGCGGTTGTTAGGCATTGAAACTGCCCGCCTCGGTCACGTAATGCTCGATGATCTTGCGGTGCTCGTCGTCGTTCAGGTCCTGGCCGATGAGGCGGGACGCCACATCGACGGACAGGTCGGCGATAGAGCCCTGCAGCTCGGAGATCGCAGCCTTCTTCTCGGCTTCGATCGCGCCGCGAGCCTTCTCGATCATCTGGGCAGACTCGGCCTGGGCCTTGTTGGTGATGTCGGCCTTGACAGCCTCGCCCGTCGTCTTCGCGTCGGCGATGATCTGCGCCGACTGGGCCTTGGCTTCCTCGAGCTGGCGCTTGTATTCCGCAAGCGTGCGCTCGGCTTCCGCCTGAGCCTCTTCAGACTTCTTAAGGGCTTCCTTGATGGTGCTCTCGCGCTTCGTGATGATGTTGTCGACCACGGGCCAACCGAACTTGGCCAGCACGATGAGAATGATGATGAAGGCAACGAGCATCGGAATGAACTCATTCATGTCGGGAATGAGCACCGCGATGCCTTCTTTCTCAGAGGCGAACGCGAGGGTGGGGAAAGCACATGCAAGGCTTGCTGCAGATGCAGCTGCGACACCGGCCTTTGCCAACTTCGTCTTCAGTTTTGCTTTCACTCATCCACCTTCTCTCTCAGCTTGTATTTCTAAAACGATACAGCCGATTTAGAAGATGAAGGTAAGGACGAAGCCGATAAGGGCGAGTGCCTCAGCCAGAGCGCCGAAGATCAGGGCGTTGGTGAAGAGCTTGCCGGCGAGCTCAGGCTGGCGTGCAGAGCCAACGCAGAGGCCGTAGCCGCAAAGACCAAGACCGATGCCTGGGCCGATGGTGCCAAGGCCGTAGCCGACAACCTTCAGGGCTGCGATAACGAGAGTCGTTTCCACTTTTCCTCCTTTTTTCGTTTCTGAGCGTTTCTCAAAAACTTCTCTTACTTATGTCTCTCGGCGTTCCTTAAAGGGAGACGTCGCTGAAACCTTATGTGCGCTCGAGGCGCGGTGGTGCTTTACGGACGCAAGCGCGCCCTACCTCTTAGTGCTCGCCTTCGGCAAGGCCGACGTACACGGCCGTGAGGACGGAGAACACGTAGGCCTGCAGGAACGCGACGAGGCATTCGAGCGCGTACATGGCGATCAGGAAGACCGCCCACGCGATGGCCGCAACGCCCGCGGGGTTCGCGAACGAGATGAGGTCGAGGATGAAGAACTGGGACATGATCGCGAAGATGCCGAGGATCATATGGCCCGCGAACATGTTGCCGTAAAGTCGAACCGCGAGGGTGAGCAGGCGGATGACGAGCGAGAAGAACTCGAAGAACCAGATGATGGGAACCATCGGCTTCGGCAGGCCGGACGGGGCGATGGACTTGATGTAGCCCCAGCCGCCCTTGGCCTTGATGCCGTAGAAGTTGAAGTAGATGAACGAGAGCAGTGCAAGCGCGAACGTGACGGAAAGCGTGCCCGTCGGGGTCTTAGCGCCCGGGATCAGGCCGATCACGTTGGAGATGAGGATGAAGAAGAACATCGTCGCGATGAACGGCATGTGCTTCTTGTAGCCATGGCCGATAGCGCCTTCGCCCATGTTGCGTCGAACGGCGTCGTAGCCCCATTCGACGAGCCCGGCGAACTTGCCTTCCGGAACGACCTTGATCTTGCGCACGCCAACCAGAACGCCGATGAGCACGATCGCGCAGATGATGATCATCCAAAACGTGTACTGGGTGATTCCGACGCCATTGCCGAAATCAAAGACGAGCGTGGAGTTGAAGGACTCGCTCAGCTCCTCGATCGGGGCGGCAATGTCGTTCAAGGGATTGCCCGTAAGTTCAAATGCCATGTACCTCTCCTTTTTCCTTCTCTATCGACGCTTCGACAAAAACACGCCGAAGACGATTACCCCGATGACGAAAGCGACAAGCTCCGCAACGGAGTAGGCAACGACGACGTCGGGCGCCGCAAACTTGCAGATGACCATGCCCGCGATGAGGATCACGAACGATGCGGCGATGGTCAGCAAGAACGGACCGAGAAGATTCAAGGACTTGGTTGGATCGACCGTGCGAATCTTCTTGATGGCCACGTTGAACGGGATGACGCTCACGAAGCCCACCAGAACGGCGACGATGATTGCTACAGCCATGTCCTTCTTTCTTGGTCCTTGGCGCATACTGCGCCCTCTTAAGCCTTCCGTATCATAGCCGAATGTGAAGAAGTCGCGCAGACGCAGTTTCGAATTCACGCTTTTTTCGGGTGAGCGGCACCCCTCGCGCGCTTCGCCGAGAAGCTTCGCCGTTCACGGCTTCGAGCGTGCACGTCGCGGATTTTTCGGCGTCGCGATGATGCGCAAGGGCCTACGCGGCCGCGTAGGCGTGTGATTACGCGCCCACCGAATCCGTGCCGCCCTCCGGCTCGAAGACGCGCAGCTTGATCCCCGCCTCCTCGAGCATCGACATCGCGAGCTCATCCGGATAGGGATTCTGGTAGATGATCTCCTCAATATCGGCGTTGATGAGCATCTTCGCGCACACGACGCACGGCTGGGTGTTCACGTAGATCGACGCACCGGCGATGTTGATGCCGTAGCGGGCGGCCTGGATGATGGCGTTCTGCTCGGCATGGAGCCCGCGGCAGATCTCGTGGCGCTGCCCGGACGGCACGCCGAGCTGAGAGCGCAGGCACCCCGTTTCCCGGCAGTGCGCAAGCCCTGCCGGGACGCCGTTGTACCCCGTCGCCAGGATGCGGCGCTCCTTCACGATGACGGCCCCCACCCCGCGGCGCATGCACGTCGTGCGGGTCGCCACCTGGTTGGCGAGCGTCATGAAGTACTCGTCCCAGCTCGGTCTATGGTCTTGAGTCATCAGAATCCGTCCCTTGCATGGGAATTGCGGTAGCGCTCAGTCGCTCGACAGTCCTGCTCGCACGAAAGCGCCACTGGCGCTTTCGGCTCGTGCGGAACTCGCTTTGTGAGCACCACCGCAATTCCCAATGACTTTCTAACGTATCTACTTGATGTATAGGTAGGAGAACGACAGTCCGCTGGACTGTTATTTCGTCCCGAAGATGCGGTCGCCGGCGTCACCGAGGCCGGGGACGATGTAGGCGGCGGAGTTCAGCCCCTCGTCGATAGCGCACGTGTAAACGTGCACGTTGTCGTCGGCGTCGAGCACGGCTTTGAGCCCTTCGGGGGCGGCGACGAGCACCATGAGCTTGATCGTGCCCGTGACGCCGCACTTGCGCAGATAGGTGACGGCCGAGATGATCGATCCACCTGTGGCGAGCATCGGGTCGACGACGAGCACGACGCGGTTGGCGATGTCCTCGGGCATCTTGTCGTAGTACGGCACCGGCTCGTGCGTTTCCTCGTTGCGGTACATTCCCAGATGCCCCACGCGCGCGGCAGGGATGAGGTCAAGCACGCCGTCGACCATGCCGAGGCCCGCGCGCAGGATCGGTACGACCGCGAGCTTCTTGCCCGACACCTGCTTGCAGTGCGCCGTGCAGATGGGGGTTTCCACGTCGACGTCGGAAAGGGGCAGATCGCGCGTCGCTTCGTAGCCTTCGAACAGCGCGAGCTCGCGGACGAGTTCGCGGAACTGCTTGCACGAGGTGGACTTGTCGCGCAGGATGGACAGCTTGTGCTGAACCATGGGGTGATCGACTACGGTAACGCGGGTGGTATCCATTCGGTCCTTCTTTCGCAACGGGCAAGGCGCTTCCTTGCGGTATGGAAAGGGCCCAGCGACTTGCGCCGGGCCCTTCGCTTTGCGGTTCATTCTAGCAGCATCGCGCGATCGGCGCGCGTAAAAGCTTCTAGTAGGTAAGACCCGGATAGAGCGGGTGCGCCTCGAGCATGGCGTCGACGCGACGGCGCACGTCGGCGAGCTTCTTCTCGTCGCCGGCGTTGAACACGGTCTGCGCGATGCACTGGCCGACCTCGTAGAAGTCGTCTTTCGTGAAGCCGCGCGTGGTCGCCGCCGCGCTGCCGACGCGGATGCCGCTCGCGACGAAGGGGCTGCGCGTCTCGTTCGGGATGGTGTTCTTGTTGACGGTGAGGCCGACGCTCTCGAGCAGCTTCTCGGCGTCCTTGCCGGTAACGTCGGCGGGCGTGAGGTCAACGAGGCACAGGTGGTTGTCGGTGCCGCCGGACACGAGGCGAAGGCCGCCGTCGGTCATGCCCTGCCCGAGCGCCTTGGCGTTCTCGAGCACGTGCTCGATGTAGGTTTTGAATTCCGGCTTCAGCGCCTCGCCGAACGCGACCGCTTTGCCGGCGATGACGTGCATGAGCGGGCCGCCCTGGCTTCCCGGGAACACGGCGGAGTTGATCTTCTTGTAAAGTTCCTCGGAGTTGGTGAGGATGAAGCCGCCGCGCGGGCCGCGCAGGGTCTTGTGACTCGTCGACGTGGTGATGTCGGCGTAGGGAACCGGGCTCGGGTGCAGGCCCGCGGCGACGAGGCCGGCAATATGGGCCATGTCCACCATGAGGTACGCGCCCACCTCATGGGCGATTTCCGCCATGCGGGGGAAATCGATGATGCGCGGGTAGGCCGACGCGCCGCCGACGATGACCTTCGGGCGGACCTCCTTGGCCTTCTTCTCGAGCTCGTCGTAGTTGATCGTCTCGGTTTCGGGATCGACGCCGTAGGACTCCACATGGTAGAGCTTGCCGGAGAAGTTCGCGGGGCTGCCGTGCGTGAGGTGCCCGCCGTGGTCGAGGCTCATGCCCATGATGGTGTCGCCGGGCTTGATGAGCGCGAAGTATGCCGCCAGGTTTGCGTTCGCGCCCGAATGGGGCTGGACGTTCGCGAACTTGGCGCCGTAGAGCTCGCAGGCGCGGTCGCGCGCGAGGTTCTCGACGATGTCGACCTTCTCGCAGCCGCCGTAGTAGCGCTTGCCGGGATAGCCTTCCGCGTATTTGTTGGTGAGGACGCTGCCCATGGCCTCCATGACGGCCAAGCTCGTGAAGTTCTCGGACGCGATGAGCTCGACGCTGCCGCGCTGGCGGGCGAGCTCGGCGCCAAGGGCGCTCGCAACCTCAGGGTCGGATTCGCTTACATACTTCAACGACATGTGAACCGCTCCTTTCAGAGCCTCGAAATAGGTTTGGTGGCTACTTTAGCACAATAAAGTAACGCGCACGTTAATTCTCGAGCGCCATGATCTTCGCGACGCGGCCGGCGTGGCGCCCGCCGCCAAAGTCGGTCGAGAGGAACGTGTCGAGGATGCGCTTGTTCTCCTCGACGTCGACGAAGCGCCCCGAAAGCGTGAGGATGTTGGCGTCGTTGTGCTCGCGGCACAGCTCGGCGAACTGCGTGTTGATCGCGTTCACCGCGCGAATGCCGTGGATCTTGTTGGCGGCGACCGCCATGCCGATGCCCGTGCCGCACACGAGCACGCCGTAGGTCGCCACGCCGTCGGCCACCTCATGGGCCACCTTCGCCGCGAAGTCGGGGTAGTCGACGCGGTCGTCGGTGTCGGGGCCGAGGTCGTGCACCTCGTAGCCCTTTTCGCGCAGGTAGTCGGCGAGAATCTGCTTCTGCTCGAATCCGGCGTGGTCGCTTGCGATGCTCAAGATCATGGTTCGTCCTTTCGAAAAGCGCCGAAGGCGCATGATGGCTACGTCCTGCTATTCTATCCGCTTCTCACCTGGTTTTCACGCGGCCGACGGCGCGCTTCCACCCTGAAAGCAGCTCAGCGCGCGCCTCGGCCCCCATTTCGGGGCGATACACGTCGTCGGTCGCGCGCAGGCGGGCAAGCTCGTCGGGGCCTTCCCAGAAGCCGGTCGCCAAGCCGGCGAGGTAGGCCGCGCCGAGCGCGGTCGTCTCGGTGTTCTTCGGGCGGCGGATCGGGGTGCCGAGGATGTCGCTTTGGAACTGCATGAGAAAGTCGTTTCTCGACGCTCCCCCGTCGACGTTGAGCTCGGAGAGCGGAACGCCCGAATCGGCCTGCATCGCCACGACCAGGTCGCGCACCTGGTAAGCAAGCGATTCCAAGGCCGCGCGGACGATGTGGGCGCGGCTCGTGCCGCGGGTGAGCCCTAAGATGGCGCCGCGCGCATCGGCGTCCCAGTACGGCGCGCCGAGCCCCGTGAACGCCGGCACGACGTAGACCCCCTGCGTCCCCTCGATGCTGCGCGCGATGTCGGAGGTTTCCGCGACGTCGTCGATGAGTCCGAGTTCATCGCGCAGCCATTGCAGGAGCGCGCCGGCGACGAACACGCTGCCCTCGAGCGCGTATTCGGGGCCCTGGGCGCCCGGGGCGCTCGCCGCGACGGTCGCGACCAGGCCGTTTCTCGACGTGCACGCTTCGTGCCCGGTGTTCATGAGCAAAAAGCAGCCGGTGCCGTAGGTGTTCTTCGCCTGGCCGGGAGAAAAGCAGCATTGCCCGAAAAGCGCCGCCTGCTGGTCGCCCGCGACGCCGCGTATGGGCACGCCCGGCACCGCCGCGGGGTTCGCCGTGCACCCGAAATCGCCCGACGAGGGGCGCACCTCGGGAAGCATCGACTCCGGGACGCCGAACAAATCGAGCAACCACGGGTCCCACTTCATGTCATGGATGTTGAACAGCATGGTGCGGCTCGCGTTGGTCACGTCGGTCGCGTGGACCGCGCCCTGCGTGAGCGACCAGAGAAGCCAGCTGTCGACGGTGCCGAACGCGAGCTTGCCCGCCCGCGCCCGCTCCCGCGCGCCCTCGACGTTGTCGAGGATCCAGCGGATCTTGCTCGCCGAGAAGTACGCGTCGGGGACGAGTCCCGTGCGGCGCGTCACCTCCGCCGCCACCTCGGGGTCCCCGCACAGCTTCTCCACAAGAGGCGCCGTGCGGCGGCACTGCCACACGATGGCGTTCGCCACCGGCTGGCCCGTCTCGCGATCCCACACCACGGTCGTCTCGCGCTGGTTCGTGATGCCGATCGAATCGATGTCGTCGGGTCCGAGCCCGTTTGAGACCAGAAGCTCCGTCAGCGCGCCGAGCTGCGACGACAGGATGTCGCGCGGGTCGTGCTCCACCCAGCCGGGCTTGGGGAACAGCTGGGGAAACGGGTTCTGCACCATATCGGCGACCCGGCCGTCGTGGTCGATGAGCAAGGCGCGCGACGAGGTCGTCCCTTGGTCGAGCGCGACGATGTATTTCTTCGGCATGGGTTTCCTTCCCGATCGCCGGACGCTTTCGCGCCCGTTAGTTGATGCGCTGCTCGATCCAGGCGAGCACGTCGTCGTACACCTGGCGCTTGCCGGGCTCGTTCAAGATCTCGTGGCGCATACCCGGGTAGAGCTTGACCTCCACGTCGCGGATCCCGGCCTTCTCGAAGAGCGCGGCGGCGCTTTTCACGCCCTTGCCCTTGTTGCCGACCGGGTCGAGCGCACCGGCGATGAAGAGCACGGGGAGCTCGCTCGGCACCGCGAGCGCCGAATCGAGCGTGGCGACCTCGGCGGTGAGGCTCGTGAGCGTGGCGTAGGCGCCGGCCGTGAACATCTGCCCGCACAGGTCGTCGGCCAGGTAGGCGTCGACCACGGCGGGGTCGGTCGAAAGCCAGTCGAGCGGGGTCCGCGCCTTCTTCACCGACTTCGAGAACGCGCCGTCGGCAAGCCCGTGGAGCAGCTTGCTGCGCGTGCGCTCCCCCTGGCGGCGCGCGATGCGGCGCGCAAGCGCGTGCCCCGCCTTCGATTTCGCGACCGGCTCGTTTCCCGTGCCGCAGATGACGGCGCCGGAAAGCCCCTGCGCATGGCGCGACAGGTACGCGCGGGTGACGTAGCTTCCCATGGAATGCCCGAATATGAAGTAAGGAACCTGACGAGGAAAGCGCGCTGAGACGACCCGGCGCATCTCATGGACGTCTTCGACGAGGACGTCCTTACCGCCTTCGAGCGGCATGTGCCCCAAATCGGCTGGCGAGGCGGCGCTTCGCCCGTGCCCGATGTGGTCGTGCGCGCACACGGCGAACCCGCGATCGACAAGGAAGCGCGCGAAGTCCTCATAGCGACCCGAATGCTCCGCCATCCCGTGGACGATCTGCACGATGCCGCGCACGCGGGGTGCGTTTGGGCGCGCTCCCGGCCCCGCGCCCGGGACCGGCTGCCACAACACGCCTTTTATCTGGGAAGATCCGTCGTGCGATTTGAATCCGACCGATGATTTCTCAACCGGCTTTGCCATGTCCGCTTCCTCCTTCTTCCGCCCTCATGCCGCCCTTCGAAGGGGGAACGCTATGAAAGGGCTCTGATATCGGCGATGGTGATGGCTCCCTCGCGCATGATCTGCGGATGGTCGCCCGTGCAGTCGACCACGGTGGACGACACGCCGCTTTTCGCCGAGTCGTCCCCGTCGGAGAGGACAGCGGCGACCTGCGAGAGGATCCGCTCGTCGAGCTTGTCGAACGAGCACGTCGGGGAAAGCCCCGACACGTTCGCCGACGTGGTGGCGAGAGGGTACCCGACGGCCTTTATGAGGGAAAGCGCGCAGTCGTTGTTCGGCATGCGAAGGCCGATGGTCCCCGCGCTCGACATGAAGGCGGAAGGCACGAGCGACGACGCCTTCACCACGAGCGTGAGCGGCCCCGGCCAGAACGTGCGCGCGAGCACGCGGGCGAACTCGGGCACGCCGGCGCCGTAGCGCAGAAGGTCGTCGCGCTCGGAAACGAGCCATGAAATGGGCTTTCGCTTTTCCCGCCGCTTCACCTCGAAGAGGACGTCGGGGGAAGGGGCGCACGCGACGGCAACGCCTACGCCGTACACCGTTTCCGTCGGGAAGACCGCGACCTCACCGCGTTTGAGCGCGGACGCAGTCGCTTCGAACGTGTCGGAAGCATGGGACATGGGAAAGCCCGCCTTTCGCATTGGGATGAAGGGACGCGTTGCGGCGCCCTGCACCGAAATTGTATCACTCGGGCAAGTTGGCTATCATTTCCGATGGCGAAGGGTCGATGACGGAAGGCAGGTGCCTTATGGGCGAGTTCCAGGAAAAGGTGTATGCGGCCGTGGAGCACATCCCGAAAGGCAAGGTCGCGTCATATGGCCTGATCGCGCGCCTAGTCGGGGCGCCGCGGAAAGCCCGCTTCGTCGGGTACGCGATGCACGGCAACCCCCGGCCGTGGAACGCGGACGAGAACACGGGCATTCCCTGCCATCGCGTCGTGTTCAAGGACGGGCGCATCTGCGAGGGCTACGCGTTCGGCGGGCCCGAAGTGCAGCGCCGGCTTTTGGAGGAAGAGGGCGTCGTCTTCGCCGACGAGACCCACGTCGACATGGACGCATGCCTGTGGGACGGGCGCACGAGCGGCCTTGCCGACCGCGAAGGCATGCCCGAAGGCGCCCCGACCGCTCCGCCGGCCGACTTCGACTGGGAACGCGAGCTCGCGGAGGAATAACGCAGCCGGCGGCGGCTAGCGACGCTCGGCAGCGACCTCGTAAGCGCGGGCGATCGCCTCGGCGACGCGCAGGCCGTCGACCGCCGCGCTCATGATGCCGCCCGCGTACCCCGCGCCCTCCCCGCACGGGTAGACGTGCGTGTCGGGCTCCGCATCAGGCACGACGTCGGAAGAAAGCCGCGCCTGGAAGTTCTTCCCGCGAACCATCCGCACCGGGCTCGAGCTGCGCGTTTCGGGAGCGGTCATCACCGCGCCGGGGTCGGCGAACCCACGGAGCTTCGCGTCGAGTAGGGGAAGGCCCCGCCTGAGCGCGTCGCAGACGAAGTCGGGGAGGCATTCGGCGAGGTCGCACCACGCGACGCCGCGCGGGTACGTCGGTCGAACAGCCGGACGCGCATCCACCTGGCTGGCGCGGGACGGATGGCGAGCAAGAAAATCGCCGACCGTCTGGGCGGGCGCGGAATACGAGGTGTCGCCGTTTCTTGCGGCGAGCTTGAAAGCCGCCTGCTCGACGCGGCGCTGAAGCGCGACACCGGCGAGCACGTCGTCGCCCGGCAAATCGTCGGGACGGACGTCGGCGAGCAGCGCGCTGTTGGAGTTTTTCCCGTCGCGGGCGAATCGGCTCATGCCGTTCACGACCACGCCGCCCTCTTCGCTCGCCGCAGCGACGACTTCTCCGCCCGGGCACATGCAGAACGTGTAGACGCCGCGCGTGATCGGCTCGCCGTCCGCGGCTTTCCCCGCAGGCACGTGCACGGCCATCTTGTAGTCGGCGGCACCGAGCGCGGGGTGGCTTGCGGCCGCGCCGTACTGCGCACGGTTGATGAGCGCCTGGCGATGCTCGATGCGCACGCCCATCGAGAACGGCTTGCGCTCGAGGAGGAAGCCCCCTTCGCACATGAACTCGAACACGTCGCGAGCCGAATGCCCGCAGGCGACCACGAGCCGACTCGCGAGAACCTCCGAGACCTCGCTCGTTTTCCCGTCCTCGATTCGCACGGCGGAAAGCGAGCCATCCCGCATGACGATGCCGGAAAGGCGCGACGAGAACCGGACCTCCCCGCCCGCGGAGACGATGCGCTCGCGCAGGTTCTTAACGATTGCAGGCAGCCTGTCGGTGCCGATGTGCGGCTTCGCCTGCCAGAGGATTTCCTTGGGCGCGCCGGCGGCGGCGAACGCCTCAAGCACGTGCCTGATGTGGGGGCTTTTCGTGCCCGTGGTGAGCTTGCCGTCGGAGAATGTTCCCGCTCCCCCTTCGCCGAACTGCACGTTCGTGCGCACATCGAGCGGGCCGCCCTCGTTGAACGCCTCGATGGCCGCCATGCGCTCCTCGACCGCGGCGCCCCGCTCCACCACGAGCGGGCGCAAACCCGCCTCGGCCAGGTAGAGCGCGCAGAACAGGCCCGCAGGACCGATGCCGGCGACGACGATGCGAGGGCCGCCTTCCCGGAACGCGCCGGAAAGGTCGGGGATCTCAAGCGCCGCAGGAGGGTTCCATATGCCCACGCGGACGCCGCGCAGCGGGCAGGCCTTTTCCAAGGCGCCGTCGGCGAGCTCGACGCGAAACGTCGCGTTGAAGTGGACGTTGTTCTTCTTACGCGCGTCGACGCTGCGTTTCACCAGGGAAAACGACGCGATATCCTCCGGACTGAGGCCAAGGGCGCGCGCGAGCTCGCGGCGCACGGGCTCCGAAGGCTCGCCGCCCGCGCACCCCGCATCGAGCGAGAGGGGCACGCTTGAGACCTCGAAGGCGGGAGCACCGGCAAGCGCCGCAAGGTCGAGCGCATTGCCTGCGGAATGCGCTCGCTTCCCGCCACGTGCGTGCGACGAGCGAGCGCCGCCCGCAGAGCGCGCCTTCCCACCGTGCGCACGCCTTCGGCCGGAGCGACCCGGCTTCGAGGACCGTTCGCGATCGTTGCCTTTTCCTTGTTGCGACATTGTTCGATTCCTATCGTTTACGAGAGGCCGCTATCGAGAGTGCGCGCGGCAGCCGAACGGCCGGCGAGGATGCCCGACGCCCATGCCCAGTGAAGGTTGTACCCGCCGCAGGGGGCGTCGACGTCAAGCGCCTCGCCCGCGAAGAAGAGCCCGGGATGCGCCGCCGCCTCCATCGTGCTCGCGCAAACCGCGGAGACGTCGACGCCCCCGCGCGTGACCTGGCATTGCTTCGCGTCCCCCACCCCTTCGACGGAAAGCTTCAGCCCACCGAGGATACCCGCGAGCGCCGGTACGTCGCGTTTCGCGAGCGGGGCGTCTGGGTTGACGCCCGCGCACTTGCACGCGACGCGGGCGACCTGCGGAAGCACGGCGCCGCGCAGCACGTCCTCGGCCGAAAGCGGAGAGCCCGCGCCGAGGCGCACCTGGAGGTGCTTGCGGCGAGAGAACAGCCACGCTTCGCGGTCGCTCTCGCCGATGTGGGGCAGAAGATCGATCGAGAGCACGTCGCCCTTTCGTGCGAAACGCGAGAGGTTGAACACGCACACCCCCGACACCCCGTAGTCGCGGAAGAGGAGTTCGCCCTGTTCGCGCGCGATGACGCGGGACGCGCGCGCAAGCTTGACTACGCACTTCACACGGATGTTGTTCAGCTGACGGGCGATGCGCGGGTCGGCCCGCAAGGGCCCGAGAACAGGGCGGCATGGAAGGCTGGGCACATCGGCGGGCAGCTCGATTCCGGCAATGGCCCGCCCGCCGACGGCGACGATCGCCGCATCGGCATGCTCGATGGAACCGTCGCGGAAGCGAAGGTGGATGCGCCCGCGCGGCCCTTCGGCATCGACGCGCGCGAACTCGCGCCCGAAGCGCTCCTCGACTCCGGCAGCCCGAACAGCCGCGCGAAGCACGTCGACGACCGACGAGGCCTTGTTCGCAAGCGGGTAAAGCCGCCCCTGCGCTTCCTGCCTCCACACCAAACCGAGCTGCGAGAAGAAGCGGTGCACCGGCGCTTCGAGGCCCGAGGGCTCGAAGCGCTCCCCCGCATCGACGACGTCGACGAGACAACCATGCGGCGAATCGGATGCAGACGAAGCGGATTCGCTCACCGCGAGCGCGGTAAGCGCGGCCTCGACGAAGGCCTCGTTGCGATAGAGCGCAGGATCGATGCGCGCATTCGAGAAGTTGCAGCGGCCGTTTCCCGTGGCAAGGATCGACCTTCCCACGCGTTCGTCGTCGGCCTCGTAGAGCACGACGCGCACGTCGCCGCGTCCTTCGCGTGCAACGGCTTCCCCTGCTGAGATGGCGGCGGCAAGACCCGCAGCCCCGCCGCCTATGATGGCAATCGTTTTCATACCCGAAAGTATAGGCGATGCGGCGCGAAGACGCGGACTTGGGAAGGCGTTATCGCGCGCTTCATACGAAAAGCGGCCGCACAACGCGACCGCTTGCTGCACCGTTGGGAACCCGCCTACTTCGACGCGACGACGGGTATCTCCCGCCCGTCTTCCTCGTCGAGGTTCCCGTCGTAGACGTAGTGTTTCGTCTCGCGCGAGATCAGCCCTGACAGGAGCAGGATGGCGATGATGTTGGGAATGGCCATGAGCGCGTTGCCGATGTCGGAAATGGTCCAGACCACGTTGCCGACGCCGATTGCGCCGAGGAACGCCACGATCACGTACACGATGTGGTACGGAAGGATCGCGCGCTTGCCGAAGAGGTAGGCGGCGCAGCGGTTGCCGTAGTACGACCAACCGAGAATCGTCGAGTAGGAGAACGACACCATGCCGATGACGAGGATCGGCGTGCCCACGTAGGGGATGGTTGCGAATGCGGTCGACGCGAGCTGCGCACCCGTGTAGAACGTCGGGTCGGCAAGCACTTCCGCCTGGATGTCGGGATGCGCGATCATGGTCGAGACGAGCACGATGCCCGTGAGCGCGCAGATGACGACGGTCGACCAGAACGTGCCGGTCATCGCGATGAGCGCCTGCTCGGCCGGGTTCTTCGTCTTCGCCGCAGCGGCGATGATGGGTGCCGAGCCCAAACCGGACTCGTTCGAGAACAGGCCGCGGGCGCACCCGAACTGGAGCGCCATGAGCAAGCCCGATCCGACCGCGCCGCCGAAGGCCGCCTTCGGGGTGAAGGCGCATTCGAAGATGAGCCCGATGGCGTCGCCGAGCACCGGCGCGTTCATGAGGAGGATCACGATGCAGCCGCCGGCGTACGCGACCGCCATGATGGGGACGAGCTTTTCGCACACGTGCGAGATCGACTGAACGCCGCCGAAGATGACGACGCCGACGAGCACCACGATCGCGATGCCGACAGCCCAGTCGGGAATGCCCGGGATGCTCGACGTGATGATGCCGGTCATCGAGGTGGCCTGAACAGCCGAGCCCGTGCCGATCGTCGCCACGACGGCGAACGCGGCGAACGCGACGCCGCCGAGCTTCGCCCACCAGGGGCGCGATCCGTCCTTGCGCGTGAACGCGCGCTCCCACACGTACATGGCGCCGCCGAGCATGTTGCCGGCGTGGTCGCGCACGCGGTAGCGGACCGAGGCGTACACCTCGACGTACTTCGTGGCCATGCCGAACACGCCGGTGATCCACATCCAGAACACAGCACCCGGCCCGCCCGCCAGGATGGCGGTCGCCACGCCCACGATGGAGCCGGTGCCGATCGTCGCCGCGAGGGCGGTCGCGAGCGCGCCGAAGTTCGAGATGTCGCCCTCGCCCTTCGAATGTCCGCCGCCGAGCGACATGCGAAGCGCCTGCGGCAGCTTGCGCTGGATGAAGCCGGTTCGGAAGGTGAGGAAGATGTGCGTGCCCAGAAGGAGCACAATCATTGCGGGACCCCACACGATGGAGTCGATGGTGTTCAAAAGTTCAATCATAATGAGTCGCTATTCTAGGCGTTTCGACAAGAGGCCGACCGAGCAATGCCCGTCCAGAGGATAAAGGGGCGAAAAAAACGGGAAAGGGGCGAAAAAAACGACCCCGCGTATGCGAGGTCGTTCGGCATGCATGAAAGTGAATCGGATTTACAGCTTCACCACATTGCTCGCCTGGAGCTTGCCGTTCTGGCCCGTGGTCACGTCGAAGGAAACAGCCTGGCCTTCGTCGAGCGTCTTGAAGCCGTCCATCTTGATCTCAGAGAAATGGACGAAAAGGTCTTCGCCATCCTTCTGAGAGATGAAGCCGTAGCCCTTTTCCGGGTTGAACCACTTAACAGTACCTTCCGCCATTTTAAAATCCTCTTCTCTTCCCCGTTTGCCGGGGAGGTAACACTGCGCGTTGCATGGCGGCAACACTCGCTCTCACCTCGAGAGCACATGACTACTATACGCTATCGCATTCGAAAAACGGGCCGAAAGTCGAAGGATTTCGGGGCATTTTTCGCAAGCGGACGATAAGCATGCGAAGCACGTTCCGTCAAGGGGGAATCTTTCACGATTCGAGCGACTCGATTCGTTCCCGTGGCGTGCCGCTGCCGAGATCGAACTCGTATGCTGCGGCGATGGCATCGGCCTGACCTGCCCGAATGTCGGCAAGTTCAGGATTTCCGGCGCTACGAAGGAACTCCGCCTCGAGGCTTAGGCTGTTCGCGACGTACTCGGTGACATGAGGGTCGACGCCCGAAACCTGCATGACCTGAGCCATCGATTCGGGCGCGAGCGAGAGCAGCATCGACCCGTCGAGATCGGTCGCATCGCCGATCGCCGCCTCGAGCATATCGGCCGCGCCGGCCGGGTCGCGACCGTCGTCGGCGCGCTCGATGCTGCGGCGCATCGCCTCCATGAATTGCATGAGCAGGCGCATGAGATAATCTTGTTCGAACATCACGCATTCCCTTCGTTCGCCCGCGGTGGCACCATCCCCAGATGCTCGTACGCCCGGTCGGTCGCCTGGCGCCCTTTCGGGGTACGCACGATAAGGCCCTGCTGCATCAGGTAGGGCTCGTAGACGTCCTCGATCGTGTCGGTGTCCTCTGACAGCGCCGAAGCGAGCGTGGTAAGACCCACCGGGCGGCCGCCGAACTGGACGGCGAGAAGCTCGAGAATGCGGTTGTCCACCGCGTCGAGCCCGAGCTCGTCGACCTCGAAGAAGCTGAGCGCCTGGGCCGCCACGTCCTCGCTGATTTCCCCATTGCCGCGGACCTGGGCCCAATCGCGCACGCGCTTGAGCATGCGGTTCGCCAGACGCGGGGTGCCGCGGCTCCTCCGTGCGATCTCGAGCGCGCCGTCTTCGGTGATGGGCACGTCGAGAATGGCGGCCGAGCGCGACACGATGGCGGCAAGCTCTTCGGGAGTGTAGTACTGCAGACGGAACGCGATACCGAAGCGGTCGCGCAACGGGCCCGTGAGCAGGCCCGTTCGCGTCGTGGCGCCGATAAGCGTGAAGTGCGGGAGATCGAGCCTGATGGAGCGCGCGGCCGGCCCCTTCCCCACCACGATGTCGAGCGCGAAGTCTTCAAGAGCGGGATAGAGCACCTCTTCGACCATGCGGTTCAGACGGTGGATCTCGTCGATGAAAAGCACGTCGCCTTCTTCGAGGTTGGTGAGGATCGCAGCAAGATCGCCCGTTCGCTCGATGGCAGGGCCGCTCGTGGTGCGGATGTTCGCACCGAGCTCGTTCGCCACCACAGTAGCGAGCGTCGTCTTGCCAAGGCCCGGGGGCCCCGAGAAAAGAATGTGGTCGGGACATTCCTTGCGCTGCTCCGCCGCCTCGATCAAGATGGCGAGCGACTCCTTGACCTTCGTTTGCCCCAAGTAATCGCCCAAGCGCTTCGGCCTCAGGCTTCGGTCGAGCGCGAGGTCGTCTTCCTGAAGGTCGGGCGCGACCGCACGATCGCGTCCGGTCGGCGCAGCGTCGCGGGTGCTCGCCGGTGCCGCCGCGACACCCGACGCCTCGAAAACCATTCCCTCTATTTGAACACCGTCAGCCATTGGCTCCTCGCAGGTCAGTTAGTCGTTCCCAGTCTCTTCAGCGCATATTGTAGCAGCGCCGTCTCCGTCGCGCCTTCGGCGGCGCCCTTCAACGCAAGCTCGGCTTCCGCCGAGGTGAAGCCCATCGAGAGCAGGGCTTCCGTCGCGCCCTTCAGGTTGGCATCGACCGCAGGCTGCTCAGATGCGCCCGAGAGAAGGCTTTCGAAGCTGGCGTCGAACGAACCTTTCAGCTCGAGGATGATGCGAGAAGCGCTTTTCTTCCCGACGCCGGGAATCTTCTGGACGAGGGCGACGTCCTGCGCGGCGATGGCGTCAGCGAGCGCGCGGGGCGCGAAGGTGGACAGTGCGGCGAGCGCGACTTTCGGCCCGACGCCCGATACCCCGATGAGCCGCTCGAACATCGCCTTCTCCTCTTCGGAAAGAAAGCCGTAGAGAGCGATTCCCGAGTCGCTGACCTGCAGATACGTGAGAATCTGAACACTCGAACCCGTCTCAGGCAGCTTTGAGAGCGCAACGCTCGACATGAAGACCGCGTACCCCACGCCGTTCACATCGACATATGCGAGGGTAGGCGTTTTCCCTGCAAGCTTGCCCTTCAGAAAAGCGATCATCCCGTACTCCTTCTTCATCGAGGTGGGCGACGAACCGTTGCGCGCTCGTATCAACCGCAAGCGCGCTGCCTAGCCGAGGGAGGCGAAGCCCTCGTGCGTGGTATAGCAGATCGCCGCCGCCAACGCGTCGGCGGCGTGATCGGGGCTCGGCACGACGTCGAGAGAGAGCAGTTGTTTCACCATGTACTGCACCTGGTCCTTCTCAGCCGTGCCCGTGCCCACCACGGCAAGCTTTATTTGTCGCGGGGTGAATTCCCCCACGGCGAGATTGCTTTCCGCGCAGGCGACGAGCGCTGCGCCGCGGGCCTGCCCCGTGTCGAACGCCGCCGTGACGTTCTGCCCGAACCAGATCGTCTCGATGCCGACGCAGACCGGATTGAACCGGTTGATCACCGCGCCGATCTGCTCGTGTATCTTGCGAAGACGCTGCGAAAGCTCGACCCCGGGAGGCGTCGATACGCACCCGTACGCCAGACACGTCATCTTCGCGCCATGCTGCGACACGATGCCCCAACCCGTGTTCGCCAAACCCGGATCGATGCCCAAAATGACGCGATTTCGTGTAGCCACTTCGCTCCTTCGCAATAATCAAACGTTTGTTCGTAATAATACCATAGTCAAGAGAAACGCGAACAAACTTTCGAAACGGTTATCGAGAAACGCAAAAAAATCGACCCCTGCGAATCGCAGGGGTCGATTGACCAAGCACAACCGCTCGGGCACCTAGCATAGCAAGGAGTAGCCCGCAGGGCTAAAAGCCCTGCTCGACGCTTCGCGCGAGCAAGGCGCGCCCGCTCGGGCGCCTAGTTGGGGAAAGAATAGCCCGCTGGGCTATTTCCTGTGGCCGACCGACGCTTCGCGCGTTCGGCCACGCGCCCGCTCGGGCGCAGAAATTGGGGAAGGAATAGCCCACAGGGCTATTCCTCTTCCAAAGCTGCAGCGATTTCGTCGGTGATGTCCATGGTGTGGTAGACGTTCTGGAGGTCTTCGAGCTCTTCGAGGCGATCGATGAGGCGCATGACCTTCTTGGCGTCGGCGACGGAGACCTCGGACGGCGTGGTCGGGATCATCGTCAGCTCAGCGCCCTTGACCTGAACGCCCTGCTCTTCGAGACCGCCCTTCACAGCCATGAGGTCGGACGGGGAGGTGTAGACGATCCATTCCTCGTCGGCGTCCTCGTAGTCGTCTCCGCCGGCTTCGGCGACGGCCATCATGAACTCGTCTTCATCGGCAGCGGCGCCGTTCGGTCCGATCGGGTGC